>NZ_JBHUHR010000015.1:0-21757 GCF_042682445.1 Belliella marina | reverse complement strand
ACCTAATCCACTAATAACCAAATAAGCCATGGCAGCTACGGGGTATATGTTTAACAATAAACCAAGTGATGCTAAACTGGGTTTGTGGCGAACCTCATACGCCACGCCCGTACTGCCAGGCTTTTCTTAAGAGACAAGAAGCTAGATGCGAGAAGCGAGAAGAAAGACAATAATAAAGGGCTTTAGTAAAGAATACTAGAACGAGACATCTCCCTTTGGTCGATGTGACTGCCCCTAAAACAGATAACCTATTCAACCAATAACCTAATCCGCCTCGGCGGACAAGTTCTTCTAATCTTTCAATATTCCAATCTTCAAATCCCACTAACCCCATGAATCTCACTAGACCCCCAACTTTCCAATCCGCCGCGGCGGACAAGCTCTTTCAACATTACAACATCTAATAACCAATTAACCAAAATTATGAAGAAACAATTTACACTATTGATTGCGATGTTGCTGTCTATTTGTGCCTTTGGGCAGCAGAAGCTTGAGCCTCTAGACATTGGTGACCAAATTCCCAACCTCAAGTTTGAAAATGTACTGAACCATCCAGATGGGGAAATATTGCTCTCTGACTACAAAGGCAAGCTTTTGATCCTTGACTTTTGGGCTACTTGGTGCGCACCCTGTGTGGCAAGTTTTCCGAAGTTGGATAGTTTGGACAAGGCTTTTGGGGATGATCTGGTGATCCTGCCCGTGACTTATCAGAATAGGGAGGAGGTGGAGAAGCTGTTTTCCCGAATGCCCAAGCTAAAGGATATCAGGAAGCCAATGGTGTATGGGGATAATATTCTAAATAACACATTTCCACATAGGATTTTGCCCCACTATGTCTGGATAGGCAAGAAAGGTGAAGTGCTGGCCATAACAGGTGCGGATGAAATCAATGCTGAAAGTATCAACCAGGTAATCAAATCAGGGCAATCAGCATTGGGTCGCAAAGCAGATCAAAAACTTATTCCATTCGAAAGGGAAGCATTTTTCCTAACTGAAAACAGACAAATCACTTACAAGCCTGTAGTTTATCAATCGGGAATCACTTCCTACATCCCCGGACTGATTTCCCAATCAATGATCTTCCCCCTTGAAAAGGATCATGTCAGAGTGCTTATACACAACAATACTAGATTGGGGATTATGCAAAAAGCATATTCTGAGTTCAACTCAAGCAAGCATATTGGGCTCAACAGGGTGGTGATCGAATCCAAACACCAAGACATTTTGACAACAGAAATGGGAAGTGGTGAAAAGCTGGATGCCTGGATGAAGGAAAATGCTTTCTGTGTTGAATTCATAGTTCCCAAAACCAGACAGAAAGAGCTCTGGGGTTACTTTAGACAAGACCTTAAAAGATGGTTTCCCGAATTTGATACAAAGATTGAAAAAAGGGAGAGTGAGGTCTTGGCCTTGGTAAGGACAGATGATAAAGTGGATATAAGTACCAAACACCAGAAATCCAACATCCAAATGAACCATGAAAGTGCCACACTCCAAAATTATCCCATATCATCATTTCTGGGCAGAATAAATTCCCTATACCGCTCTGGGGGCAAATACATTGTCGATAAATCCGAAATCAATACAAATGTGGATATCCATATCCAAGCAGATATGGGCAACCTGGAACAGCTTAACCAAGAGCTTAGCAAGTATGGGCTTACAATTATTGAAAGTGTGGAGGAAATCGACTTCCTGATCATTTCTGATGCCAACCCATCTCTTTAAAATAAATCTATTACCTCAACAAAATCATTATGAATAAACATTTACCATTGTTGATGCTTCTGATCCTCTGTCTGGCAACAAAGGTCAAAGCACAGGAAAGGATCGTCAATGGAACGGTCAGAACCACTGAAAATGGCTCAGCATTACCCGGGGCCGTCATTAAGGTGATGGATTCTTCAAAAGGAACTGTCAGTGATGCAAACGGAAGTTTTACTATCGGATTGCCAGACGGTGAACACGTTTTGGTATTCAGCTACATGGGATTTGAGACATATCAGGTCAAGATCAGGATTCCCGATCACAAAGACCCAATTGAAGTTGTATTGAACTCTGAAGGTATGGCGCTTGAAGCGGTGGAAATTGTGTCCACTGGTTATCAAAGCCTGCCAAGGGAAAGGGCTACAGGATCTTTTGTCCAGCTGGATGAAGAGCTTCTCAACAGACGTATAAGTACCAATTTTTTGGAAAGGTTGGAGGATATCACTCCAGGGTTGATTTTCAACAGGGCAGGTCCTGGTGGTGACAATATTAGCATTAGAGGTAGGAGCACCATATCCGCAGCATCCCAACCTTTGATTGTAATCGATAACTTCCCGTATGATGGCCCATTGGAAAACATCAACCCCAATGACATCGAAAGCATCACTGTACTTAGAGATGCGGCAGCTGCTTCGATTTGGGGTGCCAGGGCAGGAAATGGTGTGATCGTAGTCACTACCAAGAAAGGCAGCTACGGACAGCAGGCCAAAATTTCATTTAACATGAATACGACCGTGGGGCAAAGACCAGACCCCAATCATGTACCCATCATGTCGATCTCCGATTTTATTGATATGGAGCGGTATCTTTTTGGCAATGGTTATTATGCTGCGACAGAAAGAAACGTGAATAAGGCGCCGTTAACACCGGTTGTGGAATTGCTTATCGCAGAGCGGGATGGGCTTATATCGGAAGATGAGGCCAATAAAAGAATTGACGAGTATAGGCAGTTTGACTATAGGGATCAGCAGAGAAAGTACCTCTACAGGGAAAATGTAAATCAACAGTACGCAATTAGCATGAGTGGAGGAGGTGAAAGACAAAGGTATCAGTTAAGCTTGGGATATGATTCCAATCTGGAAAACCTTGTAGGCAACTCATCAAACAGGTTGACCATTCAGGCAGGGAACACCTATGCACTCCTGAAAGGTAAAGCTGAATTCAGTACAAACATTCATTACACTGAGACAATGAACAAAATGAGTGGCATCAACCCTTCAAGTATAAGAATGTCTTCCTCTATACCCATGTATCCATACGCGAGACTTGCAGATGAACAGGGAAATGCATTGCCATTGACAACAGATTTTAGGCAGGGGTTCAAGAATCAGGCATTCCAAGACGGTTTGTATAACTGGGATTATAGGCCGTTGGATGAGATCAATGCAAGAGACATTAGTGCCAAAACCCAAGAATATAGGATCAATACAGGGTTCAATTACAAAATAACCCCTAACCTCAAGGCTGATGTAATGTATCAGTACATCAATAGAAACCTTCAAAACAGAGAGCATTATCTTGAAAGCTCTTACTATGTCAGGGATTTGGTGAATACTTTTACCCAAGTTCAACCAGACGGTACATTTTTGTACCCCCTACCACAAGGCGAGATATTGGAAAGGTCAGACAGATATGCTGTAGATCATCATGCAAGGGTTCAAATGAACTATTCGAATTCCTGGAAGGAAAAACACCGGTTGGATGCGATTGGAGGTTGGGAAATCAGAAAGTCAGATAGTGGATTGGCTCTGAGCAGGCTTTATGGATACGACCATGATTACACCACAAATGTCAGAGTTGATTACACTACCAGGTTTCCTAGGTATTTCAACCCATCTTCATTGTCTCAGATTTTGTATAGAAATGGTGTGAGTGAGTTTTTTGATAGGGCGATTTCATATTATACCAACATAGGGTATTCATTCGACAATAGATTTAATATTTCCGCCTCTGCCAGAAGAGACATGTCCAACCTTTTTGGTGTGAGGACAAACCAAAAAGGTGTACCACTATGGTCTGCAGGAGCATCTTGGAATTTAAGTAATGAGGCATTTTACAATTTTGATTTCATTCCTTATCTAAAGTTTAGAACTACCTATGGGTACAACGGGAATATAGACAGAAGCTTGACGGCTTTTACGACAGCTAGAGTATTCGGAAACAGTTTTGTGACTGGCCTACCTTATTCCAGGGTAGAAAACCCACCAAACCCTGACTTACGCTGGGAAAGGATCGGTATTTTCAACTTGGCCCTCGATTTTGAAACCAGAAATTCATTGATTGGAGGTTCGGTGGAGTATTTTGTGAAAAATGGGATTGACCTAATTGGAACTACCCCCTTTCCTCCATCGACTGGGATCACCGAGTTCAGGGGAAATACAGCAAGTACCCAAGCAAGGGGTTGGGACATGAGTTTGAACATTAACCTGATAAAGGGTAAACAGGTGAATTGGTCTTCAAATATTTTGGCAAGTTTTATTTCAGAAAAGGTTACTGGATATGAAATGAGAGCACCTGTGTCAAGCTACATAAGAGAAGGAGCTTTGTCCACCATTCCACTTGAGGGCAAGCCACTTTTTGCAATCTATGCTTATGAGTGGGGCGGATTGGATCCTGGAAATGGAGATCCTTTGGGTTACCTGGATGGAGAGCTGAGCAACAATTGGAGCGCAATTATGAATAGTGTAACGATAGAGGATATAAATTATATCGGCCCGATACGCCCTACAAAGTTTGGGGCTTTAAGAAACAATTTCACCTATAAAGGACTCAACCTATCCTTTAATATAAGTTATCGATTGGGTTATTATTTTAGAAGGCCTTCTGTCAATTACAATAATGTATATACAGGTTTGGGTACCCATGGAGATTACCATTTCAGATGGCAAAATCCAGGGGATGAGTTGCGAACCCAGGTACCTTCTATGCCTGAAACCAGAAATATACAACGTGATAATTTCTACAATTTATCAGAGGCTTTGGTTGAGAGGGGAGATCATATCAGGTTTCAGGATATAAATGTCTCTTATGTATTTGAAAAGGGAGACTTCCCAAGGCTTCCGGTTCAGAGAGTTCAGCTATATACCTATGTGAACAATATTGGGATTCTTTGGAAAGCGACAAAAGAAGTACCTGACCCAGATTTTAGGATACAACCTGCATTAAGAAGTTTTTCCCTTGGCTTAAGAGTCGATCTATAAGCATTGAAGGGGCTTAATCAAAGAATTGAAATATGAATAAAACCTTAAAAAAAGCAAAGATGAAAAATCTATATAAACTTATAATTGTATTGAGTCTTGTTTCCTGTGAAGATTTCTTGGATCAAAGACCTGATAAATCAATCATCGTCCCAATCACTTTGGATGATTATCAAAGGTTACTTGACAATGAGACCAATGTAATGAATGAAGGCCCAGCAATGGGAATGTTGTCATCAGATGAATACTTTACAACTGATGATGGATGGAGATCTCTATCACAGGCTGTTGAAAGAAACTGTTATATATGGGCAGATGATATTTACGAGGGGGTAGGAGTTACTGACTGGAGAAATCCATACATAAATGTATTTTACAGTAACATTGCCTTGGAGGGCATTGAAAATATAGCTGTAAACTCCGAGAATCAGCAACAATGGAATAATGTAAAAGGATCGGCTCTATTTTATAGGTCTTTTGCCTTTTATGGCTTACTTGATGTGTTTGCGCCCCCATATAATGAAACCACAGCCTCTTCAGATTTGGGAATTCACATCAGGTTGACCGCAGACGTGAATTCTCCCGTTGAAAGAGCAACATTGCAGGATTCATATATACAAATCATCAACGACCTAGATGAAGCAATCACATTGTTGGATGATACCCCTTCCCATATCACTCGTCCTTCAAAAGCAGCAGCCTATGCATTATTGGCAAGAGTATATTTAAACCAAATGAACTATGGAAAAGCTCTCGAAGCAGCTGAGTCCAGTATTGGGTTGAAGTCTGAATTGATAGATTATAATGAGGTAGATCCAGATTTATCTCTGCCATTTTCAATTGATAACAAGGAGATTGTTTTTAGAAATTCTATGTCTTCCTATACATTTTACCTTTCCAATTTCACATCAGTCGATACCAGTTTGGTTAAGTTATACGATGAAAATGACTTGAGGCTAAAGGTTCTATTTCGCCCCTCCACTGTCATTCAGGGCAGATTTAATTTTAAAGGACACTATTCCGGAATGTTGGGAAGGCTGTTTAATGGAATCACTACCTCGGAAGTTTATCTGATAATAGCTGAATGTTCTGCAAGACTTGGTCAAACTCAAAAGGCAAACCAAAGTATTCATACTTTGCTGGAAAATAGATATTTGAAAGGTACTTATGAAAAAAATGACACCATTGATGAAGATGAATTGTTGAAAATGATACTAGATGAGCGTCGTAAAGAATTGGTATTTAGGGGTGTTAGATGGACCGACCTTAGAAGACTCAATACTGAAGGTCGATTTGTTTTTACAATGACACGACGGTTAAATGGAAATTTATATACACTGCCGCCAAATGATGTAAAATATACCTTGCCGATACCTGAAGAGGAGATAAATGCTTCTGGTAACCCACAAAATCCCAGATAAAAAATCAGGGGGAATATCCCCCTGATTTTAATATTTTAACACAAAGATATACCTACAACGGTGAGTATGTACCATTGACTTCGTTTATCATGTCTGATTCTATATCAGAATCATCATTGACAAACTGGGCAGTACAGATGCTTTGTATTCCAGAACATAAGTAGTCCGTGCCAACCTCTTCTCCAGTGATCTCCTCCCAAACACGTTCGTTTGTTTCGGGATCTTCGCTCACTAACCTGAACAATTTCAGATTGGGATCATTTTGGACTTGAGGCTCCGTAAACGCAAAAGCGAATACAGCTGCAAGAACAAACGCTACTATAGGTAATTTACTTGTTGAATTTTTCATCACAGACTTCTTTTTTTGACAATCAAAAAAGACAGCAAAAACGTTTATGGTTGTTTGCCTACTCTTTTATGGGGTTTCGGCTTTCCCCTTGCCGGCCATTGGGTACTGCTTGTCTCTCACCCCAAGCAATCGAGAGAAATGGCTGGATTTTTTTTTGTCAAAATTTTATTATACCTTGAACCTGACAGATGTACATTGAGCTATTGATCTTTTGATCTACTGCACCACTGGATCTTTTATTGGTCTTCTCCGGCCATCTGCAGGGGTTGTCTCCCTTTACTGCCGGGGAATGGACTTGGTATTCAGGGGTCCATTCCCATAGAATCGGGCAGTGTTTAGGGATTTTTTCAACCTAACCAAAGCTAAAAAGCATTTCTTATATTTGCAAAACCCACATTGTCAGCTGTTTGACAAAATCGTGTTTTGATGCACTAATGTGTATAAATCGTGTTTTGACACACTGGATTCGAAAAAAAAGGTCATTTTGGACTATCACTTTAATTGTTTGTTTATTAAATTAAAGGCTTCATTGTCGACTTAACTATTTGCTTGATGGGAGGTGATTTTCAATATAAGGTGGATATTTTCAAGTATGCGGAAAAACATGGCTTGTATTTTAGCAAGCCATTCCTTGACCTTTTCATGCAGGCAAAGAAGGTGGTTTTCCTTAAAGGCGAGAAAATCAGGTTTCCCTATGCCGATGTTGCACATTTGATTTTTATACATAAAGGTGCTGTTTTGGGGATATTGTCGCATAAGGGAAAGACAGTTTACAAGACAATCAAAATAGCTTCGTCGATTTTTCTTACCGATCCCAAAGGATTTTCCAAAAGGAAAATAGATTCCAATGAATGGATTGCTGCCAACAAGTCGGAGCTCACTGCGATTCCCATTGGTTTTTTGTTGAAGTCCCTCCAATCTGTGGAGGGGGCACATGATAAGCTGAGTGCGCATATAAAAAAGATGATAAAAACAGATTACAACCTTTATCGCGAGATGATTGAGCAGGACTCAATGCATGACAAGGTTGGATTTTTGGTAAAAACCTATCCCAGTCTGTTTGGCAAAACAAGAAAATATGTGGCCAACTACATGAATGTCTCGCAAAACGGTCTTTCTAAAGCCATCAAAAAATGGGAAGGAACAAATTTTGGAGGCAAAGAAGATGATGAAAATCCCCGGTGAAAGTGCGATGAGGCTTATTGGGGTTTGTTTTTTTTCATGGTTGCATGATGGTTCGAAAACACCGCTTTGAAACCTGCCGTTTTGATTCGGTTATTGGGTTGACGTACTATTTTTGAAAGCTATGCCAGGGTGGTTTTTGGGTTGGGTTTTCTGCTGCTGCCTACTTTTTTTCTTCCCCAAATGCCACGACCCACAAAACTTGCAATGGTAACAGGTCAGGTATTGGGCTTGGACACGGAAGTACTTTCCCTTTTTTCCAAAAGGGTAATGAAATCTATAAAAGACGAGCCAGGCTGTTGCTTCCGATGGGTATCTTTTTTTACCTATGCAGGCAACCAATTCCCGGATCATCTTTCTATTTCCTTTCCCCAAATAGAAGTTTTGTTCCATCAATAGCCTTTTTCTTAATTTAAGCTTTTGGGAAAGATTTACCAATGACCAATCTTGATAGAGGTTGATAAAAGGGGCTTTTATACAAGTAATTGGATAAAATTGCTTTTTGTCAAACAGGTAAGTTTTCAATTTGAAACGCTCGCAAAACTTAGCTTTTCTAACGGGGCAATAAGCTAATGTCATAGCCTGAAAAAAAATCCCACTCCATGGTTTGTGCCCTCACAGATTCCTGTTTCGTTGTGGGGTATTCCTTCCGGACTTCATCATTTGAAGTTTGGCATTCGGCATTCATAATTCAATGGAATTCAATTAATAATGTTTTTTTATTTTGTAAATAGCTATAGCGGGATTATCCATTTCAGAAGGCAACAGGCCCGGGGTGCTTTCACCCTTAACGTCATAGGCAACTGTGCTGACAAATTTATTCTTGTAAACAAACATTGGCGGGTTGATTTTGAACCTGTGTTCATAATTATATATTTTGGTAAAATTATAAACCTTCTTACTTTCTTTGGAATAAAGCAAGAAAGGATCATGATCCTTCAATAAAGAGAAGTTAGTATATCTGTATGATATATAATCCTCATTCTCTGAAATATCCATCAGTAAACCGGTGTAATTATAATTAGTGTCAAATATCCTATCCCGAACTTCTCGACTCTCTGTTTCTGCGATCTCATAAGGTATTTTGTTTTTGCCAAAATCCAGAACTAATTGGTGTTTGAGTTCTTTTTTGTCAAAAGAGTATACCGTATCATTAAATCCATAGGTAAATAATACACGATTCCCCCACTTTGAAAATACTTTGTTAGAAGAAAAAATACTTTCTCCCATCGTAACTGTTGGAATATATCTTTCAAGGATTTTTCCAATATTCCTGTCTGTAACCAAAAGATTATAATCATTTTCACTATCCAAGTAACTTTTATCTGGCTTTACTAAGGCAATTCCACCGTCTAGTTGCAGTATATTTCCGATAGAAACCACCATTTTTGTTTCATTGATAAAATTTCCATTCAGGTCATAATTAATTTTCATTTTTCGAAAATTGTCATAAATAGAAATTTCCTGATCTATAACTGAAAAGTCTTCAGGCAAAGTAAATTCCCCGGGGCCATCACCCATATTATTGATCTTAAATTCAAATTCTCCTGACAGTTTAAAACAAAATAAACTTCTTGATTTGAATTTGTCCAAGATATAAATCCTGTTTTCTAATATTTCTATCTTATTAATATTTCCAATCAAGCATTCTTTACTGGTTTCCAGTCTTATAATACTCAAACTATCAAGATGGTTTCTGTCAGAGAGTTCGTCTTGATGATTGAGGTCCACTTTTAAAACTTGCTCTGCTGTAAGCAGACTGCTGTTTCCCCCCGAATTGGTTTTGCCACATTGAGTAAAAAACAACGCCATCATTATAATACCGAAGTTTAATTTCCAACAATTGAATGAGTTTTTCATAAAGTGTGATTGATGTAAGTTCTATCACCACCGATCAAATTCCCCGATGGTGATAGATATAGCAGTGTTTGCAGGCGTTTGAATTTCAAGCACAACATTTTGTACTTCTATTACATGGTGTGCTCTCCGCAACTTTAGCGTTATTCGTTCCAATTCGAATGCATTGAGCAATAAGTTGTGGATTTCCTATTTAGCCACTTTTAAAACTAACCCTTTAAATTAAATAATAAAACAAACATCATAGGCATTTTTGGGCAAACATGAAATAAATTGAAAAGAGAAGTAATGGAGCCCTCCAGACCATTGTTTAAAGCAGTGTATTGTACAAACAAAAAAAAAGGACACTGTTTCCAGTATCCTTCGAAGTAGCGGGAACAGGACTCGAACCTGTGTCCGCCGCGGCGGATATGAGCCCTCCAAAAAAAATGACATAAAAAAACCAAGCATTGCTGCCTGGTTCTATGTAGCGGGAACAGGGCTAAATAACTAGCATGGAACTTAGAGAATGCTTAGCATTTCAAAGTATTCCTGTTTTTATGTTGAATAACAAAAAGCCAAAAAACCTCAAAGAGAAAAAGCAAATTGACCTATTCCATAAAGTAGGGATTGACATTGTTTTGGTAAACATTGTTTCAAACAAAATGATCTAATAAGTGGTAATACATTTAAGGTTTAAAATCCCTATTGTGTTAATTTTCTTTTCCTTCCAAAGTTTCTTCTTTGATAAATTCAGTATGATCAATGTTAGTATAATAAATCTTATTAAAAGATTGTTTTGCATTACCCAACATTGGATTTCTTAATGAATAAGACGCTTTGTATTTTGTAGAAAGTATAATTTCAGGATTTTTAGAAAGCTCATTATAACGAGATTCTATTTTTTCAATTGTAGATAGTGATTTTCTGTATAAGAGCTTTTGATCAATTGCTTTATCTCTATTTCTTTTTGATTCCATCTCGTAAGAATAGTCATCCCTTTTTATTGCTGATAAAACCGCTTCTTGATATAGATTTTGTAATGTGTCTTGTAGGATAATTGATTCATTCAATACATTTTTCACATGTTGAAAACTTAAAGTATCTATTAGAGATTGTTCAGGATTTTTTACCCAAAATTCTGCTAATTCGAATTTTAAATGTTTCATACTATCCAACCCTGTTATATCTGCTAACTTCTCAACTTCTTGGATTTTAAAGTCAAGATCCTCCAAATCAAAGTTTAAAGAACTAACATTTTTTTGTTGGTAATCATAAAGCATTTGCTCATTTTTATTTCTCCCACATGCAACTAGCATTGTAACTCCAAGCAACATCAAACAAATTTTTTTCATTTTGAATTGTTTTTAAAAATTTAATTACTGATTGGGTATATTACTGCAACTAAAGTAGATAAAAAAAATAAAGATCAAATAACAGGCTAGAGTATTTTTTATCATCCTTACCAAATTAAACAAACAAATACACTTAACTCTTAATACATTAGTAGCCTACTATACAGCCTACTGAAAAGAAAAAACCCCAAATACTGAACGTATAAGGGGTTCTATGTAGCGGGAACAGGACTCGAACCTGTGACCTTCGGGTTATGAGCCCGACGAGCTACCAACTGCTCCATCCCGCGATATATTTTTACGATCTATAATCGTTGTTTTCTGTTTTTGATCAGCCTTTTGCTGATATCGTGGTACAAAAGTAGGAGTATTTTTTATTCAATGCAAGTCAGAGCGCTATTATTTTATTGTTTGTCTTGTTTGGATACTCCTCCCCATTGATTTTTAGACGGATAGGGGTGAAGTTATTTTTGTCCCTTTGGCAAGTGTGTTCAAGACCAAGAGATGTAGTTCCACGGTCTTTGCTGTTTTCCCTAGTATGCTGTGGCGCAGCTGACAGTTGTTCGGGACACTTTGGCTGCCCAATTTACCCGCCCGCATATTTTCAGATTACCTTATTTGCCCAATTCATTTTTGAAAACCCAAACTTTCTTTGGTTTCTTCATCAATATGTGTTATCTCTCGGAAAAAATCAAGTACCTTTGTGCAAAATTATTGTCATGACCGAAAACACACACAAAGCAGGCTTTGTCAATATCATTGGGAAACCCAATGTTGGCAAGTCCACCTTGATGAATGTGCTTATAGGTGAAAGACTTTCGATTATCTCCTCCAAGGCCCAGACGACCCGTCATAGGATCATGGGCTTGATCAATGATGACAACTATCAGATTGTTTTCTCGGATACTCCGGGAATGTTGAAGCCCAAATATGAGCTTCACAAAAACATGATGAGTTTTGTGCACATGTCATTGGAGGATGCAGATGTGATACTTTTCGTAACCGATCTATTCGAAACTGATGAAGAAATAGAAGACGTAATAGAAAAGATCAACCAGGCAGGTGTCCCCGTACTCCTGATCATCAACAAAGTGGATCTTTCCAAAGAAGGTCAGCTTGAAGAGGTGACAGCCTATTGGACACAGCGCATCAAGTCAGAAACAGTCATCCCGATTTCTGCAACCGAAAGCTTCAACACCGAGCGGATTCTCCAAGAAATCCTAGACCGTCTTCCAGTTCACCCGCCATTTTATGATAAAGCGGAGCTGACAGACAAGCCGGAGCGTTTTTTCGCTTCCGAGATCGTACGCGAAAAGATTTTCATCAACTATAAAAAAGAGATCCCTTATAGCACCGAGGTCGCTATTGAGGATTTTTATGAAGAAGAAAATATCATCCGGGTACGTGCCATTATTTATGTAGAGCGCAATAGCCAAAAAGGGATTATCATCGGTGAAGGTGGAAAAGCACTGAAGCGGGTAGGTATCCAGGCGCGTGCCGAAATGGAAAATTTCTTTGGTAAGAAAATCTTCCTAGAGACGTATGTCAAAGTCGAAGATGATTGGAGAAAGAATAAAAATAAGTTGAAGAAATTTGGTTACGACCAATAAGAAATAAGAAAATGTCAAATATAGTAGCAATTGTAGGGAGACCTAACGTAGGGAAATCTACCTTTTTCAACCGCTTGGTTGAAGAAAGAAAAGCGATTGAAGACAATGTGTCCGGGGTGACCCGGGATAGGCACTATGGTCATGCGCAGTGGGGAGGGAAATATTTTTCTGTGATAGATACCGGTGGGTATGTGATCGGTTCGGATGATGTGTTTGAGGCTGAGATCAGAAAGCAAGTGACTTTGGCCCTCGAAGAAGCCAATGTGATCCTGTTCGTAGTGGATTGCCATGATGGCTTGACAGATTTGGACAAGGATTTCGCAAATGTACTCAGATCTTCCAAAAAGCCTGTTTACATCGTGGCCAACAAGGCGGATACCCAGGAGAAAGAGTTGAACGCATCTGAGTTTTATGCCTTGGGACTGGGAGAAAATGACATCTTTCCAATAGCGGCTGTGTCGGGAAGTGGTACAGGTGATTTGTTGGATGAAGTGATCAAGCATTTTCCCGAGAGTGGGATAGAAGATCCGGATGAAGGGATTCCAAAGATTTCCATACTTGGTAGACCAAATGTTGGAAAATCATCTTTCCTCAATGCACTTCTTGGAACCGAAAGGTCGATTGTGACGGATGAAGCTGGGACTACCAGGGATGCGATCAATACGAGGTACAAGCTTTATGGACAGGATTTTATCATCACGGATACTGCCGGAATCCGAAAAAAAGCCAAGGTAAAAGAAGATATTGAGTTTTACTCTGTGATGCGTTCATTGAGGACCTTGGAAGAATCTGATGTGATCATCGTGATGATAGATGCAGAAAGGGGCTTTGAGGCGCAGGATATGAACCTGATCTCTTTGGGTATCAAAAACAACAAGGGAATCATGATCATGGTCAATAAGTGGGATTTGGTCGATAAAGACCACAAAACCATGGATACCATCAAAAAGGATATGCTTGAGAAGCTGGGAGAGAACCGTTGGATACCAATGATCTTTACTTCAGTATTGACCAAGCAAAGGATTTTTCAGGCAATCGAGCTTGCTGTGAAGGTTTATGAGAACAAAACCAGGAAAGTGACGACCTCAAAAATCAACGATGTCATGCTTGCCGAAATAGAGAAATATCCACCGCCTGCATGGAAAGGAAAATACATCAAGATCAAATATGTGACACAGCTTCCGACCAAAAATCCTGTGTTCGCTTTCTTCTGTAATCTGCCCCAATACATCAAGAATCCATACACCAGGTACCTGGAAAACAGGCTGAGGGAAAACTTTGACTTTGAGGGAGTTCCAATCAAAATCACTTACAAGAAGAAATAAAATAATTTGTCCAAACACTTGGCAATTACATAAAGGGTGTTACCTTTGTGTGCTTAATTTAAGAAACAAACAAAAATGAAAAAGGTATTTGCATTATTCGCTGTAGCAGGAATGTTATTCACTGCATCTTGTGGAAACAAAGAAGTTTCTGAAGAAAACGAAATCGAAGTTGTAATCGAAGAAACTGAAGAAGTTATCGAGGACTCTGTAGAAGCTGTTGAAGATTCTGTAGAAGTTATCGAAGAGAATGTTGAAGAAGTTGTTGAAGGTTAATTAACCATTCAGCTTAAAAATTTAAAAGCCCCTGAGCGATCAGAGGGCTTTTTTTTGTCCTATGACAAGGAGCTATAAATGATCATAGGATGGGTACAAACCTTTCAGGTTTTATAGGGGATAGTTTTTTTGAAAGTAAGCGAGTGAAACCCGGAAGTTTCTTAAAAAATCACCCTATTTAAGAAATGTGCTTTGGATTTGACATGGCCTTTCAAAAACCGACCCTAAGAGGGTGACTAAAGTTTTGCTTATTTCGGCGACCCTAAAAGGGTCAAACTTCTCAATAACCATGGGTAAAACCCATGGAAAAAGTGACCGAAATCCCCTCTCCCGACCCCAAGGGGGTCGAACAAAAAGGCTGGGAAATCACATCGCGATTACCCATCCACCGATAACTCATAAACCAATAACCTAATAACTAATAACAATCTCCCAAACCCCACTAAAAACAAAAACTCCCCCGTCATTTCCGACAGGGGAGTTTTTGTTTATTCTACTTCCGAAGCGAATTCCTCTACCGGAATACAGCTACAGATCAGGTTTCTGTCTCCATATGCCGAATCAATTCTCCTGACAGCAGGCCAGAACTTGTTTTCTTTGACATAAGGGAGTGGATAGACTGCTTTTTCCCTCGTGTAGGGAAGATCCCAGGCATCAGACAAGGCCAGGTTTGCGGTATGTGGTGCATTTTTCAATACATTATTCTCTTTATCCGCTATACCATCATATACTTCCTGAATCTCTGCCCTGATCGCAATCATGGCGTCACAGAACCTGTCCAATTCACTGACAGTTTCTGATTCAGTAGGCTCTACCATCAAGGTGCCTGCTACAGGGAATGATACGGTAGGGGCATGGAAACCGTAATCCATCAGCCTCTTTGCAATATCTTCTACTTCTATTCCCACTTCTTTGAAAGCACGGCAATCCAAGATCATCTCATGGGCTGCCCTTCCCCCGATTCCGGTGTAAAGAATAGGGTAATGTTCTTCTAGCTTTGTTTTGATATAATTGGCATTCAGGATCGCCATCTTGGTAGCATTGGTCAAGCCCTCAGCTCCCATCATTGCGATGTAGGCATAGGAAATAGGAAGGATACTTGCACTGCCAAATGGCGCCGCAGAAACTGCATGGATTGCTTTTGTCCCTCCGGTTTGTACCAGTGGATTGCCGGGAAGGAAAGGTACCAACTGTTCTGCCACAGATATAGGCCCCATGCCTGGTCCACCACCACCGTGGGGAATGCAGAAGGTTTTGTGGAGGTTCAAGTGGCAGACGTCAGCCCCGATGCTACCAGGGCTTGTGAGTCCCACTTGGGCATTCATATTGGCGCCATCCATGTATACCTGTCCACCATTGTCATGGATGATTTGGCAAATCTCTTGGATAGCCTCTTCAAATACACCATGGGTAGAAGGATAGGTAACCATCAGGCATGCCAAATCATTGCTATGGGCTGTTGCCTTTGCTCTCAAGTCCGCTACATCAATATTTCCTCTTTCGTCACATTTGACCAAGACTACTTTCATGCCTGCCATGACAGCTGAGGCAGGGTTGGTCCCGTGTGCAGAGGTAGGTATCAATGCAATGTTTCTATGCTGGTCTCCTCTGCTCATGTGGTATGCCCTGATGACCATCAATCCTGCATACTCTCCCTGTGCACCGGAGTTTGGCTGTAGGGAAGTGTCTGCAAAGCCTGTGATCTCACTCAGCCAATTTCTCAAATTCTGGAACAGTTCGTAATATCCTGCAGCTTGATCTTGCGGACAGAATGGGTGCAATTGTCCAAACTCAGGCCATGTGACGGGAATCATCTCTGTTGTGGCATTTAGCTTCATGGTACAGGAACCCAATGAAATCATGGAGTGTACCAAAGAAAGGTCCTTGTTCTCCAAGCGCTTGATGTATCGGAGCATTTCATGTTCCGAGTGAAACTGATTGAAAACCGGGTGGGAGAGGTATTCTGAAGTTCTTGCTATTCCCTCTGGAAGATTGATTTCCAAACCTTCTATCAATTCATTCCAGTTGATGGCTACTTTGTGGTTGGTGGATTTTGCGAAAATCTCCACTACAGCTTTTACATCCTCAAGTGTCTTTGGTTCGTCAAATGAAAGTAGGATAGCCCCTTCCTCATACCTGAAGTTCATCTCTGAAGATAGTGCAAATGCCTTTACTTTGGACTGCTGTACTGCGTCCACTTTTATTTTGATGGTGTCAAAAAAGTTGCTGTTTTCCTGCTCAAATCCCATAGCTTTCAAAGCCTTGGCTGTCAAACTTGCCAAGCCGTGTGTTCTGGCAGCAATTTCTTTCAGTCCTTTGGGGCCGTGATATACGGCATACATGCCTGCCATGACAGCCAACAAAACCTGTGCGGTACAGATATTGGAGGTAGCTTTTTCTCTTTTGATATGTTGCTCACGGGTCTGCAAAGCCATTCTATAAGCCTTGTTGCCATCCCGGTCTTGGGATACACCGATGATTCTTCCCGGTACTTGTCTTTTGTATGCTTCCTTGGTAGCGAAAAATGCCGCATGGGGACCACCGAAGCCCATAGGGACACCAAGTCTTTGGCTGGTGCCGACCACCACATCCGCTCCCATTTCACCAGGAGGTGTCAACAAGGTCAAGCTCAATAAGTCTGTTGCGAAAGCGGTAAGTACATTGTTTTCTTTTGCCGCAGAGACAAGTCCTGCATGGTCGATCACTTCCCCATCCATGTTTGGGTACTGGATCAATACTCCGAATAGGTCGGCATCAGTCAAGTCCAATGCTGACAATGGGGCAATCACCAATTCAATGCCAACCGGGATGGATCGTGTGATCAGCAAATCTCTTGTTTGTGGAAATACTTTTTGATCCACAAAAAATTTATTGGCATTTTTCTTTTCCCTAGGCTTGGAAGCGTAGAGCATGGTCATAGCTTCTGCTGCTGCCGTAGCCTCATCCAAAAGCGATGCGTTGGCCATTTCCATTCCTGTCAGATCCATGACGGTTGTCTGGAAGTTGATCAATGCCTCCAGTCTGCCTTGGGCGATTTCAGCTTGATAGGGAGTGTAGGCTGTATACCATCCTGGGTTTTCGAGTATATTTCTCAAGATCACACCCGGTACGATAGTATCATAATATCCCAGGCCAATAAATGACTTGAAAATCTTGTTTTTTGAAGCCAAAGCCTTGAATTCTTTTAAGAAAGCAGCTTCCGATTTTGCACTTGGCAAGTCCAATGCCTTGCTCAATTGAATGGATTTGGGGATGGTTTGGTCAATCAATTCTTCGATTGTATCAGCACCGATTTTTTCAAGCATTAATTTGACATCTTCCTGGGAAGGACCATTATGCCTGTTTTCAAACTTTGTAGAAGGGGAAAGATTAATCTTCATAATCAAGAATGTATAGGGAGTTTATTGGGGTTATATCCTCATTGATTTTTGGTTCTGCAAAGGTATAAATTATTGCAGGATATCAATTTGATATACACAAGATTTATACTTTTACAACAGTTCGAATTGATAAACGGTTTTATTCAATTAAGAATAATTTGCTAAGTTTATCCTCTAGAATAGAAAAACCATTATATAATACTTTATGAAGAGAAATTATTGGATAGCAGGGATGCTATCAATGTGCCTTGTCTGGCAGGCAAATGCACAAGATGCCACTGCCTTGAAATATGCAGGATTGATTACTGCGGAGGGATTGGAAGAAAAATTAACCTATTTGGCATCTGATGAACTCGAAGGGAGGGATACTGGAGAGAAAGGCCAAAAGATGGCAGCAGAATACCTATCCAATTTTTATAAGGGATTGGGTTTGGAGGGGCCGGTAAATGGTGATTATCTTCAAAAATTCAACTTGGCTTCTGTTTCTTTTTCGGATGTCAACCTGACGGTGGGCAAGCAGAAGTTGGTCAATAATGAAGATTTTGTATTCATCGGTGATGGTGATATGAAAAAAGCCGCCAAATCTGAGTTGGTCTTCTTGGGACTTGGGTCTGAAGAAAACCTCGCCAAAGTGGATGTCAAAGGAAAACTTGTAGGCCTTTGGGCAATCGGCGAAAGGGCGCAAACTGTGGTGAGGGATGTGATGGATGCAGGTGCTGCCGGTATCGTGATTGTCACGATGGAAGGCCAAGCAAATTTTGACAGACTGGCAAACAGATACAAGTCCCTCAGCGGACGTGGAAGACTCGGTTTTGAGCAAGCTTCCAAGCAGGAGCCAATCTTCTTGGTAAGCTCTGATAAAATGTCCTCTTTGTTTGGAACTCCGGTAGAGATCCTAAAAGAGGCCGCCAAAAACAACCCTGAGTCGATCAAATCACAAAAAGCTTCCTATCTGATCAAAAAATCCACCAAATTGGTCCCTACAGAAAATGTAATGGGCTATTTGGAAGGTACTGATAAGAAAGACGAGGTATTGGTGATTTCTTCCCATTATGACCATACAGGTATCGATAGCCAAGGCAGGATCAACAATGGTGCAGATGATGATGGGTCTGGGACTGTTTCCGTGATGCAGATAGCCGAAGCTTTTGCTGCTGCCGCAAAAGATGGGATCAAACCAAGAAGAAGTGTACTATTCTTGAATGTGACAGGGGAAGAAAAAGGGCTTTTGGGTTCTGAGTACTATTCCAACAACCCGATTTTCCCATTGGAAAACACAGTGAACAATATCAACATCGACATGGTCGGAAGGATCGACTACGAATATCAAGATGCCGAAGACCAGGACTATGTGTATGTAATCGGTTCAGAGATGCTTTCTTCCCAATTGAAAGTGATCAATGAATACAACAACATTACCTATACCGGCCTAAAACTGGATTATAGATATGATGCGGAAGATGATCCAAACAGGTTCTACTACAGGTCAGATCACTACAACTTCGCCAAGCACAATATCCCTGTGATTTTCTTTTTCAATGGCGTACACGATGACTATCACCAGCATACCGATACTGTTGACAAAATCGAATTCCCACTGATGACCAAAAGAGCCAAATTGATCTTCCATACTTCTTGGGATCTTGCCAATAGGGAGGAAAGAACCCCTGTCGATGGATCAAATACAAGGACGGATAGATAGAAATGATGAATTCGGAGGGATAAAGGGCGGAAATTAGAGCCAAGAATCAAGACAGAAAAAACCACGAAGTGGTTAAACTTTAATTAGCCCCGGGTTGCAACCCGGGGAATAAAGTTGATAAAGGAAGCAACAACCCTTAAAGGTCTGCCCGGCGTCAGGCAGGGTTGAATTTTATTTAATTAAAAGAAAAAGTGTCAAGTAATTTCAGGACGTGACAAAGATGCAAGACAAAGAGTGATTTCGGTTACGTCACCTCGACGGCAGGAGAGGTCTCGTCCCGATCCTTGGACAAAGGGGTGGGGAAATGAAAAGTATATATAAAGTTTCAGTTCAAGATTTCTCCCCGCAATTCTGCCGTGCAGACTCCACGCCTCCCTAAAGTGAGGTAAATTCCAAATGACCACTAAGATCACTATAGGCTTTCACAAAGTTTACAAGGAAATACAAATACAATTAATTAACCTTGTGTCCTTTGTGCATCCTTGGAGTTCTTAGTGGTTTTTTACTTTAGGAAGAATATCTTTCTACGGAAAGGCCGTGTCCCCCAACAATTAGGTTTACGAAGAAAATAATATTTGGATTTAGAGTTGGATATTAGGTTGTGCGGAAGCATCTTTAAATATTGAAAAAAGATAACAACCACAATGAGTACCTTGAATAAGCAATTTTCAATCGAAGAAATTACGGGGATTTACAACCTGCCTTTTTTGGATTTAATCTTCGAAGCAGCTAAAGTGCATAGGGAACATCATGATCCCAATAAGATCCAAATCAGTTCCTTGATCTCTATCAAAACGGGAGGCTGTCCCGAAGATTGTTCCTATTGTCCCCAGGCAGCTAGATACAATACAAAAATAGAAGGAAATGACCTGATGTCTGTGTCCCAAGTGAAAGCGCAGGCATTAAGGGCTAAGTCGGCAGGTTCTTCAAGGGTCTGTTTGGGTGCAGCCTGGAGAAACGTGAAAGATGGAGAAGATTTTGACCAGGTTTTGGAAATGGTTAGGTCCATTACCAAATTGGATATGGAAGTATGCTGTACTTTGGGGATGCTGACAGAAAACCAGGCCAAGAGGTTGGAGGAGGCAGGTTTGTACGCCTACAACCACAACATAGATTCCTCGGAAGACTATTACAAGGAAATCATTTCTACGAGATCTTTTGAGGATAGGGTAGAGACCATCGGCAATGTGAGAAAGACAAGCATCACGCTTTGTTCAGGGGGGATAATAGGTATGGGTGAAAGTGTAGAAGACAGAATCGGAATGCTTAGGACATTGGCCAATATGTATCCCCAACCTGAAAGTGTGCCGATCAACGCTTTGGTTCCTGTGGAAGGTACGCCTCTGGAGGATCAAGATCCCGTGTCGATTTTTGAAATGGTAAGAATGGTTGCGACAGCAAGGATTGTACTGCCCAAAACACAGGTGAGATTATCTGCCGGCAGAACCCAAATGAGCCAGGAGGGACAGACACTTTGTTTCTTGGCTGGGGCCAATTCCATATTTGCAGGGGATAAATTGCTCACCACCCCCAATCCGGATATCAATGCAGACATGAAGCTGTTCGATCTTTTGGGCATTGTTCCGCAAGAACCTTTTGAAAAATATCCCAAAAGAAATCCCATAGACCCTGAACACAGTACTCCCTCAGCGCAGGAAAAGCCCAGGTGGAGTAGGCCGGGACATCAAATTGAGAAAAATATCCTTGCTTCAAAAAAGGCAAAAGAAGAAAACAATTGATTTTGGGGAGCTGCTTTCATGGGTATAGGTGACGGTAGTCCCAAAAAGTATATACACAAATCAATGGCATCAACAGCTTCTCGGCAGTCTTTTGGAGAGGCAAATAACACGAAGATGGCTAAGAAAAAATTCAAGGAAGTGATCCAGAAAAGTGAGGAGGCTATTTTGGTGGATTTCTATGCTGATTGGTGTGGTCCGTGCCAGACCATGAATCCTGTATTGGATGAAGTCATTTCGGAATTGGATGGCAAAATCAAGCTTTTCAAACTCAACATAGATAAAAACCCCCAAGCAGCCCAGCAGTTTGGCGTGCGATCGATTCCACATTATATCCTCTTCAAAAGAGGCAAAATTCTCTGGAGAAAAGGAGGGTACATGACCAAAAGAGATCTGCTGCAAGCAATGAAGGGGTTTGTGGGGTGAGTTTTTTTGTATGGATTTAAATGGGATATGATTAGTTTTAGAGGTTAATGTGTCAATCTGGGGGACTCACCTTTAGTGCTTTTTTTCTTTGTGAACTCCTATGTTGAAAAACAAGCAAAAGGGCTAAAATTTCACATAACTATTCCACTCTGTTTCTTTTTTCTCTTAAATGCATTCTCAGTTTTGATAGACTTGTTG
>NZ_JBHUHR010000014.1:0-5935 GCF_042682445.1 Belliella marina | reverse complement strand
GTTAAGAGAATAAAAAAACAAATCGATAAATTCGGTCTGACTAATGAGGATTTAGGCCTCGAAATCAGCTCAAATTGAGGGATTTTGTTTACGTTAGTCAGAAGGCAAAAGAGATGAAATGAAATTAAGAAAAGAAATAAGCGGACTTCATTACTTTGAAAGAAAATCAGGTATTCATATTTTAATGGACGAAGTTGTTCTAGATAAAAATGAAATTTCAAACTCACCGCGAATAGTTAGTATTGCATTAACAAATATATGTGACTTAAAATGTCATTTTTGCTATGCTCCGAAAAACAAAGAAACATTAAGCTTTGAAAATCTCAAAAGACTTTCAAAAAAACTTGATGAAATTGGAGTTCTTGAATTAACTTTTGGTGGTGGTGAACCAACTTTATATCCAAATTTCACTGAATTATGTAACTGGATTTGGAATAATACTTCTTTGGGAATAAGTTTTACAACTCACGGACATAAGATGACAAAAGAATTTGTCGAACGGCTAATCGGTAATGTTTCAATGGTTCGTTTTTCAATTGATGGGGTTGAACCAAGATATTCAGAAATAAGAGGTAAAAAATTATCTGATTTAATAACAAAAATAGAGTTTGTTAAAGGCAAAATCCCATTTGGGATAAACTGTGTTGTTAGTAAAAATGGTATTATGGAATTGGAAAAAGTAATTGAATTAGCAATTAGTATTTCATCAGAAAATATTTTAATAATCCCTGAACATCACGATGGAGTTTTTCAATTAACCGAAAATGATTGGTTAGAATTAGATAAAGTAATTGAAAAATATGATAATGAAATTGAGTTATTAGTAACACACGAAGCTGCTGATTTTATAAAGTCAAAAACTCTTGAAATTTCTAACTCCAAGGAATTTCTTTTTTCTCATATTTCAGCTGATAATCAATTAAAAAACAATTCTTACGACAAAAAAGGAATTGAAATTAAGAATGTAAACAAAATTGAAAATTATTTTAATCAAATCAATATAATATGAAAGTATGGAAATCATTTGCTGGGGAACATTCAGCAAAACTAAGAATCATCGGAAAATTTAAAACAGAAGAAGATGCACAAAAGGCAGCGAATTTTTTTAACGACTTAATTGATGTCGAAGATAAATCTGATGGCGGGAACACTTACTTTTCCCAAGAGTTAATGGATTTATTTAGTAAACACAATTTTAGTAGTTTCAACGAACACGATGCTGAACAGGCTGATTACTATTACAAACTAACTCCAGAAGGAAAAGAAATCGAAATTCTAACTGACGAATTAGAAGTACAAGCTGTTATAAAAACTTTCATTCGTTGGGGAGCAAAAGTTGAATTATATAGCAGACACGACTACTAAAAAGCCCAGTGGCTAGTCGAGTAGGTAAAGGGGAATCCCACCCCTAACCCTCTCACAGAACCGTACGTGAATCTCTCGATTCATACGGCTCTTATTATGCAGTCGGATAGTCCATTTTATTAGACTAATTTGTAGCCCAGTTCCCAGTGACGTTGTTCTTACTTTTTTGCTTGATCAAAAAAGTAACAAAAAGATCAAGAATTTCGAATGCTCCCCCGCTATCGCCACCGCCGGCTCGCTCGAAATTCGTTCCCGCCCGCATCAGGCGGTTTATATTGAAAATAAAAAGTTTTTCCAGTGAAAAATACCCTGTAGTTGGTATTTTATGTTAAGGTAGGAATGGTTATGTTTGGAGATAATTAAGATATATAAGCATAAGTTGCGGAGAGCAAACTGTTGGGCACAATTTGAAAAAAACCTCGAAAATTAAATATGACTTGGAATAACGAAATAGAAGAAGGTTCACCAGCATACAATCTTGCAGCAAGTGATGCTGCGACAATTAGAGCTGTTGCAGGTCCTGGTTCAGGCAAAAGCTTTGCAATAAAAAAGAGAATTTTAAGGCTTTTAGAACAAAATGTAAATCCAGAAAAAATTTTAGCAATAACATTTACTCGAACAGCCGCTCAAGATTTAAAAACTGAAATTTCATCTTTAGGTGTTAAAGGGGCTGAACAAGTTCATTCCAGAACCGTCCACAGTCACGCTCTTCGAATTTTAATGCAGGAAGGTGTTTTAGAGCAAACTGGAAGATATCCAAGAATGGTAATTGAACACGAACAACTACCAATATTAAGAGATATTGACAGAGAAGAATTTGGTGGAGTCAAAGACAAAAAACAACTACTTGATAGTTACCTTGCAGGTTGGGCTAGATTACAACAAGATGATGCAGGTTTCGTCCAATCCCCAAATGATGAAAATTTTAAAACAGACTTAATTAATTGGTTTGACTTTCATAGTGGAATTTTAGTTGGAGAAGTAATTCCAATTGTTATTGATTATTTAAGAAACAATCCTGCAACCGAACACATTGAAAAATACGATTATATTCTAGTTGATGAGTTTCAAGATTTAAACAAAAGTGAGCAAGAATTTATACGATTAATAAGAGGTGAGTCTAATCTTGTAATTGTAGGTGATGATGACCAATCCATTTATGGATTTAAATTCGCTCATCCTCAAGGTATACAAGAAGTTGAAACATTATTTGGAGACTATTATGATGTTCCATTTGATGTTTGTAGAAGATGTCCAACTCTAGTAACAAAAATGGCTTCAGAATTAATATCAAAAAATCCAAATAGAACTTTAGGTAATCTTAATCATTTTGAGGGAAATCCTGAAGGTGAAGTAAATATTGTGCAATGGACAGATTTTGATTCTGAAATTATAGGATTATCTGATTTTATAGCTAAAGAATTGAAAAAAGGAATTATTGAACCTAAAGATATTCTAATCTTGACACCAAGAAGGAAAATTGGATATCGCCTACGAAATAGGATTTTAAATAAAGGTATTCCTGTAAAATCATATTTCCGAGAAGCAATAATTGAAAAACCAAACGTACAACGTGCATTTTCTTTAATGAATTTCATCGCAAATCCTGACGATAAAATTTCTTTAAGGTTCTTATTAGGTTTTGATTCACCAGATTATAGAAAGAACCAATATGCTCGTTTAAAAATTATCGCTGAAGCACAAAAAAAATCAATTAAGGAAGTTCTTGACTTAATACTTTTAGGAGACCTTCCTGAAACACATTTGAGATCTATAATTGCTACTTATCGAAAGGTATTGGAAGACATTCCTCATTTGAGGAAAACTATTATTACAGAACCTGAAAATGCTCTTTCTAATTTCTTTGTAAAAACACCTGATGACGAAGATGAATTCTATGAATTAGACCAAGTATATAGGTCGGTGATTGAAGAAATCGGAATTGAAAAACTTGAAAATATTGAAAATTTTCAAGAGTGGTTTAAAGAAGTAATGGATTTGTTATTAACAACAATTGCTTTACCACAAATACCTGATGATATTGACCATATAAGAATTATGAGCTTGCATTCCTCAAAAGGATTAAGTGCAAAACTTGTTATTCTAACTTCAATGATTGATCCATTAATTCCTTTTTTACCTGACACAGATGATGTAAATATTATTGCTTTGGCAAATCAAGAAGCAAGAAGGCTTTTTTACGTAGCTATAACTAGATGTAAAGCATCTAAAGATTATGATGGTAGGTTGGTTATAAGTTCTTTTCTTTCGATTCCCGGAATAGAAGCTGCTAGAATGGGAATTAGAGCAAATCCGAAATCAATATTGAGAACTCGAACTACTCGTTATGTGAGTGATTTTGGAGCGGTTTCACCGAGACCAATTAGAGGAACTGAATTGAAATAATTATGAAATCACCTTTAAACTATATTTATTATATACAAGGAAAATATAAGGACGCAGTAGAAATATTAATTACGGGAGAAAAAGATGCTCGTTCTCGAGTTAAAATAGCTTATTACACTATTTGGACTATTCAATTAAATGATTATCCAGAAAGTGTTAGAACAAAAGTAGAATCAATAACCAAAATATTAACAAGGCTTTCTGGAAGAGAAGGATATATACTAGATGAAAATTTTGGAAAAATGAAAAATAAAACAGCTTCTAAAGCTGCAAAAATTATATATGATGTTTATCTTGATATTGAAAAGTATATTAAAAAGTTAGAAAAATAAATTGAGAAGGAAAATAAAAACTGTGCCCAATCGAGTAGCCCGACCTGAGCCATTTGGCTCAGGTTGAGGCTCTCACACCACCGTACGTACGGGTCTCGTATACGGCGGTTCACTGGATTGTAGGTTGTGATTTGAGGTAGTAGGAAAGCATAGATTAGCAACCTTTCCTTATTGGGAGAGATAGAGTTATTGTAGTGATCAGAATTGGAGTTAAATTAATAGAGTTAAAGAACAAATCGATAAATTGGGTCTGACTAATGAGGATCTAAACCTTGAAATCAGCTCAAATTGAGGAATTTTGTTTGCGTTAGTCAAAATGCAAAAACAAAACTGAATATTATGTGGCAACCATTGCAGAATGCTGACCAATTAGAAATAGGAAGTAGACTAAGGCAAGTGATTCTTGACGGCAACTTCCAACATGAGTCAATTTACCATGTCGAACGAACTGGAGACTATTATTTTTTGGCTCGAATTGTAGAACAAGATGGAGAAGAATTACCAGAAGAAAGGCAGACAGTTGCACCATATAGAACTGCTGGTATAATACATTATGGTTTTGAAATATGGACAGATTAATAAGAACTCCAAAAAAATCTCAATGTTTAGAGTAGATAAAAGAAATTTTGCGACTTCTGACATAATAAAACCTCAGGAAATTTCATGCCAAGACTCCGAAGATTTTGGTGAAGGCAAGCAAATATTAGAAAAAATCTTATTGGAGGAACTTCCAGATGGTAAACAAGGAGCAGATAGAAAAACTGGACTTTACATTTTTGCCGAGTTATCAGATGCTATACGGTTCTGTTGTAGAATGTCAAACAGTAAAATATATAAAGTTGAATCGCTTGAAGATACTACCTGCTATCATCGTGGGGATATGAATTGGACAGAAATAATGAATGAATTTCTTAATAACGAAAATACTCTACGACAAATGGCAAGATTGTACTGGGAAGGGAGAAAGACTTTCAAGCCATGTTGGGAAATGCTCGTAAACAAGATAAAAGTCACAAACATTATTGTAGGTGACAATAATTCAAGAACAGACCTGTGTAGAGCCTATCAAACCGCAAATGGCAATGTAGAGCAAATTGACTTTTATATTGAAGCCCTTAATCAAAATAGACAATAGAATAAAATTGAAAAGGCACGAACGCACAGTTGGTAAAGGGGAATCCCACCCCTAAACCTCTCACAGAACTCCCGTAATCGGGACAGGCTGTGAACCTCTCGATTGTTCATGTTGGGTTTATTTTTATTTGTACTTACGAATGCTTGGGCATTTCATACAGCCTGTTCCGCTCATTGCGGAAGCTCTTATTATGCAGTCGGTTATAGTCAGTTATGCTAGACTAATTTGTAGCCCAGTTCCCAGTGACGTTGTTCTTACTTTTTGCCTTGATGCAAAAAGTAACCAAAAAATCAAGACGGAGATATCCTATCCACGCTACAGGCCACCGCCGGCCTCCCAAAAAAGGAGGAAATCCTCCCATAAAGTGAGACAAGCCGTCCTGTAATCGGGAGGCAAGCCCGGATCTCCGTCGTCCCGCCCGCATCAGGCGGTTAGAGTTGAAAATAAAAAGTTTTTTCAGTGAAAAACACCAAGTAGTTGGTATTTTTTTTGTGAAGGGGAATAGGTAGGTTTGGAAATAATTAAGAAATATCAGCAACACTTATGCGTATGGCATGCTATACGCATAAGTTGCGGAGAGAAAACCGTTACTTGCAATTCCCCCTACTTTAAAAAAGTTGATTTCGTAAGCTAACGTTTGAGAGCATCGTGGCAAGATTTTTTGTAAATTACTAGTCTCTCAGCAAGGCCGATTTTA
>NZ_JBHUHR010000013.1:0-17487 GCF_042682445.1 Belliella marina | reverse complement strand
TAAAATCGGCCTTGCTGAGAGACTAGTAATTTACAAAAAATCTTGCCACGATGCTCTCAAACGTTAGCTTACGAAATCAACTTTTTTAAAGTAGGGGGAATTGCTTCTAACGGTCAAGGCTAAGAGCAGGCGGGCATTAAAACCCAACTCACTGTCCACCACGACCAAAGCTCATCAAAGGCAATCACTTTCAATTTAGCAATTTTCCGCCAGCTTGCTCTTAGTCAATGTGTGTGCCCAGCATGGGCATCTGGTATCGAAGATACCAAATTATTCCAGAGGGTGAAATGCCAGTGCCGACGAATGACGGCATCCCTTGCAGACGAGTTGGTGAAGCCTGTTAGCAAGCCGCAAAGCCTGTCCCGTAATCGGGAAAGCTTGATTTAACCACTAAACCTCCACTTTGGGTAGCTGCAGTTATAGCCAGTGGTTATTTGTCCGTTTCGCTTTTCCATTCGTGTTCAATGTTTGTCATCAATAATGCATTGTCAAATGTCACCGAACCTTTAGGGAAAATATCTTCGATTTCAAAGAAGCTTGATCTTACATTCTGAACGTCTAGTGGCCGAACTTCCCAGTTATATGCTTTTAGTCTTAGTCCGTCAAATTTGTTTTTGTTTGGCGAGTAACCGAGGTCGCCATTTTCAAAAAAGTCCGAAGCGTTACTTAGTGTTTCAAAAATTGATTTACCGTTAAAGCACTTTGCCTCGGTGGCATCAATTAAAATTTCGGTGTCGTCAGAGCTTTTAAAGTCAATATGATAATTTCCATTATTTTCTTGTACGTTGAATTTTGCGTAATAGTGTCTGCCTGGAAATATTCGTCCACCTACAAGAGTGTTTAGTTTTAGTGAAGTATCCCTTCTCGGAATAAAAACTCCAGTTTTTGTTTTTCCATTTTCGTCCCACTCAACTGCAATTCTGTGGGCACCATTTTCAGAATTTACTCCGATAAAGTCAGAAAGTCCTTTTGGTTTAATTTTCTTTAGTCTGATTAAACAAATTCCAACAATTGCTTTGTCCTTATAAATTTTTGGTCTGAACGGAAACGGAATAATTTTCTCCACCGTTTTTGGGTCAGCCGTGAAGTTGATTAAAATTCTTCTCTCGATATATCCGTGTATTGTTGGGATTTTCATTGACGTGCCGGTTTTTCTTCTACCATTGGCTATAACACCAGCCCTCAGGCGTGGGGATTTTTGTATTCTAAAGTTAATGATTGCACAGAACTTTCCAATAGCTTCAAAACACCCTGTCCCAACGACTCCCCATGGCTCTATAGCAAATGTTGGGAAGAGCTTTAATTTATCGTTCAGTTAGCCTTGAGTTGGAAATCCCAAAACGGTTATTATAAGAATGGCGATTCCAATTAAGATTATCGTACTGCTTGTAAAGACGTTCGCTATAAAAAGGATCAACAGATTAAATTGCTTTTTGGATGGAGAGTTGAGCCAATTCCTAATTGTTAGAAGTCCAAAAGCCAATGAAATAACTATTCCAGTCCAAAAGATCCAATCGTAACTTGGGGGAATTTGCCTGTAAATGAATTCAAAGTAATTACCACCCAGAAAGAAAAGAAGGAAGGTTGAGATTCCAGCGATTCCGGTAAAATAAATGTTCCTGGTCGATTGCATGATGTTCACCAAAAGTTTGTTTGTTTAAGTTCCGCCTGCAATAAGCAGTCAATTCTCCCCAAGGGGATTCAGCTAAACACTGGTGGGGGTTTTTTGCACCTGACTTCATTAGAATACCAGACCCAACCTGACACAAAACCCGTGTTGGCGGTTCCGCTTTCCTTCTTACCCATCAGTACTTTTTTTAACTGCTCTGATACACATAAATGCGGGAAATTCATTCAGTTCTTTAAAATGTTTTGGGTCTAACTGTTCAAATTCTACCGTTGGCTTAGGTTCAACTAATTTGTCAATGTAAAAACCGTTGTCCGTCAACGGTGCTATACACTCGTATAGGGGTCTTCTAAAACTGTTTACTTCAACTGGTCGTCCGAAACTTTTCCAAGTGCATTTTACATTTTCTATTCCAAAGTATTCCTTGGACTTGAAAAAATTGTATTCAAAAAATGGATGCTCAATCGATATTACAAGAATTCCCGTGTTTTTTAAAACTCTATAAAATTCTTTGATAGTATTTGTCCAGTCTTCAATATAGTGCATAGCTAATGCACAAAGCACTATGTCGCATGAATTGTCTTCAATCATAGAAAAATTGAGAGACAAGTCATGAACAAAAAACTCTCCCTTGTCTTTGTTCCTATTGATCGCTAATTCAACCATTTTAGGACTTATATCGAACCCTTTAACAATTGCTCCTTTGCCAATCAATATTTCGGCATATTTCCCCGGTCCGCAAGCTGCGTCAAGAATTATTTTTCCTCTAACGTCTGGCAACAAAGCAAGCGTGTTAGGTCTGTCATAATATGCGTTATGAGGCTTGTGATCTATAAGTTCGTCATACTTATCAGCAATTAGTTCATATGCAGAAATTATTTTCTCTTTAACCATTTTGTTTATTGTTACAATGTCTTTTTATGCTTACCGCTAACAGGATCCAGCCTGCCTCTGGCAGACTGGTTTGGAGACGGAAGGCAAGCATTCGAAGCTGTATTCTTCAAGCTTACTCCAAACTCCCTCAAGATACAGATTTTCTTATTTAAACAGAAGAGGGAGAAAGGTATTTGACGCCAACTGAACCTTGACTTCATATAGCCCTTTTTTGTTTTGATAGGTTTCAGATAAGTCTTTCAATCGCCTCAATGACCTTATAACCTGAGTTCGATTGTTATCACAAAGTCAAAATCAATAAAAATATCCAGTTACAAGGCAAATTTTTGAGGGATAGCCTAAGCTATCGCTCAGAAATTTAAGGCAGTAAATGGGTGTTTTTATTGGCTGAGCCGACTATTCGGTTTTAAACGGCAATCTACTTCACTTTTTCAATCCACAATATCCCAATTTTACTTCACGCACCTTCTTTTCGTAGTTCTCACCATTTAAAACCGTTCCTGCCGGCAGGCAGGTTGACAAAGTGAGAATAGTCGAACTCAGGTTTATAGATCTTGTCTTGAACTTTCACTGTCTGCTTTTCCAGAAAGTTTTCAAAGCGGTCTTGATAAGCTATGCCTTTCTGAAACGCCTTTAGTTAGTTTGAAATCCATTGATTTCAATAGATTAAAATTGGGACATTCCTCTCCTTCTATTCTTATTTTCTCAATAACACAAAAATTAAAATCGGTAAATAACTTATCAGAATATTTAACAAAGCTATGCCATACTTAAATCTTTGAATTTTAGCTACTCCAATAACTAGTAGACCAAAAGACCAAAGCCAGAGCAAATAAACAATCCCATAATTAATATTTTCCATCTTTGGATCTACTCCGAAAATAAAAATTGAAACTTGATAGATTAGGATAATACTTAATGGGAAAAACGAAAGGGAGCAAACATTTACCATTTTTCTCAGGGTAGATTCCCCTTTCCAAATTTTTCCAAACAATTTGATAAGTCCTGGGATAATTAAGCCCAGCACCAAGAAAGATAAACCAATACCTAAAGGCAATGCTAAAAGGAAAGCCCAAATTCTTTCTCCTTCATCAAAAATAGAGGCTATATCTGGGTATACATCTAACCCGAAAATTAAACCGTTTCCTACTATAGGCAATACCAGTAGAGGTTGTTTTTCTTTACCTGCTAATTCTTCAAAAGTAGCTCTGGGGTTAAGCCAAATGCTTATGTATGGATCCATATTCTAATGTGTGCTATAACGGTTATACATGCCTTCGGTGGGGGATTTTATAGCAGTTCACTTTCCACCGAGGCTGAAGTAAGATAAAGAGAAAACAGCCTGACTAACAACGCACACCCCCACTAAGATATATATGCTGTTGTGCGTATCTGCTTATTTTATCTATTCATGAATAGTTCTCTTGCTGTATACTCTTTCCTGCAATCTTCTACTGACATATTCATCATTATTGAACATTTATCAATCCATTTATCTGGATATTTCAACTTAAAATAATTAAATATTATATCATAAGTTTGAGGGTGAGAAATGTCTTCTCTTTTAAATTTTAAGTCTCTATTTCTTTCCTTCCCATAAATTTTTCGCCACATGTTATATATGTATAGGTAATGAAGGACTGTTTTAATAGAAATTAATTTTATATCAATTAAATCAATATTGTCATCAGAAATATCATAATAATAATCACTTAAAAATTTGTAATTACTTTTAATTATAATCAAAATATTCTCTAAATCTTGATTTGGCAGAATCACATTATTATCTCCAGAAATCACACGAACTCCATTTCCTTCAATTTTCAAATCAATACCAATATCATCAATTGTATGTCTCATTGCCATTTTTTTGCATTACTCACAACGGGATTCAGCCTGACGGAAGGCAGGCATACGGAGTCGTATCTTCCAAGCCTACTTCTAACTCCTTGAATATACTGAATTTTTATATTTACACTGAACCGCCCACTGTATCCAAGGTGATGTTATGGGCTTTTCTTCTTCCAATGTTCTGTTAATAAGATTTACGACCACATTAATCATCATTTCTTTTTCTTCAGGTTTACTTTCAGCAATTAATAAAGTCAAAGCGACCAATGCGTTTTCACTGATTCTTTTAATACCGTCTGAAAATGAATGGTTTTTGACAACAAAATATAAAAGGTGTGCTGCTTTTTCTTCTAAACATTGTTTTTTGGAGCTCCAGTAACCTTATTTCATTAATGGTATCGCCTTTCACCAAATGATCTTTGATAATCTTGTTCGCCCAAATTCTAAAGGCTGTACCCTGTTTGGAACTAACCCTATAACCCACTGAAATAATCAGGTCTAAATTATAGATTTTTATCTGTCTCTTTACTGTTCTTTCTCCTTCCTGTTGAACTTGTGTAATTTTTGCACAAGTTGACTTTTCATCCAATTCATAAGTCTTGTAAATATTTCGGATATGCCTAACTATTGAAGTCCTGTCAATGTCAAACAATTCAGAAATCTGATATTGATCCAACCAAAGGGTGTCATTTTCAAGAAGCACTTGAATAGTAGGTGCGTCTTGCCCTGTCTGATAAATTACTATTTCACCTGTTTGCTTCATGAGCTAAACTTGACCTAATTTCATTTCGTTGGGTTCTTGAGATGTTTGATTAATATGATTATCCGCTACTTTGCCAGTAATGAAGTAAGCAAACCATCATGTTGCGGATAATCGTCAACTACGCCACGGCGCACGAGTGTCGACGGTTGACAGTCAACTTGCCCTGGAAACAATATAGATACATTATTTTAAATGGCTACTGGTAAGAAAGCGGATATACATATTAAATTTTAAATCGGTTAATCTGACCAAATGGATTTTAGACTCACATCTGGTTCAACTTTTCTAATCCATAGTCTGTGTCTTCACAGACCCGTACTAAAAGTCCTGTGAGGACACAGGCCACAGATTAGGACGATACTCATGTAATGCACCCGGTTCACCACTGTACTCCTCCGGTTGAATACGCGATTTATTATTTTTGTCCCATCTCAGGATTTTTTGATAGCAGGTTCCGTATCAGGCCATGCGAAGCAGCTAGGATCATAACGATTGGTATCTCTCAGATAAAAGGTATTTAGGCCCTGTATCAGGCTGCCCCAGCCATGGAAAAGTTGCTTTATCTCGTCCGCAGGTATACCGAAATCAGGAAGATCGGCCTGTAAAGCAACCAGTTCAGCCAGGTCGTCGTCGTGGATCTTCATAGCCTCGATTAGGGCATCTTCCAATGACAGGTTATACTTCCGTTGCAGGACTATAACTATATTCATGACTTCAGTATCCTTGCTCAATTCTTTTTTCAATCCCTGAATATCATTCTGCCATGCTATTATTCTAGACCAAAGGGATCGTACACGTTGTATGACAGGATGTCGCTCAACATCTTCTGTTAAAACAAGATTAACCTGAGCATCAACGAGGTAAAAATAGGGGAATATGACTATGGAGTATTCCCGGATTACTTTAAACAAGGCAAGCGAAGGCACTGTCTGGTTAGCTTTATAAGTTACTTCTTCCAGAGCGCCATATCTTGTAACAGTATAAAATGTGTCCGCCAATCTCTTCATCCATTCCTCCGGCATAAATGCCCGAAATTCATCCCTGATGACCGCTGCCTGATTAAAATATCCGGGATCTCCCGGAGCGAGACTATCTCCTCTGAATATCGCTACCAACCGTTTACAATAGTAACTCACCTCTTCCTTTGTTGCGTATTCAAGCTGGTCGTCAAATATGGTATGAAAAACAACGTATCGGTGCATTGGCGTTACCCGTTCGTAGCTGGCATAAGGATACATCCGTGCTGAGCAGCTATGCAGATTCATACTCTTGTATCTTTCCCGGATGTTTTCCGATAGGTAGAGGTAATCCGTATCAATCCAATGTCTGTAATCAATTCCCATTTGCTCTACGTTGGCATTGATCATGTCGGGCCAGGGGTAATAACCTTGTGGAAGGTAATCTTGCGGGAAATATTCTTCTGGTTTCATGTTCTCAAAAATTTTAAAATGAAAGATTGTTTATTTAATACATTGTCCGGTTTTAGTCCCGCCTTTAGACCTTGCTCAGCCATTACTGCGGTTCTGTGGCTGGAGAGATGCTGTCCCATATTCCGGTCTTGGGTATTCGCCTGGGACTTTATAGCGTGTAGATCTCCCTATGTGATACCATGCACCTAACCCTGAAATCATCAAGGTCATATAATGTACAAAGCGCTCAATATCCTTTTGGAGCGGACCAAAGTCAGGAAGGTTATGCTGTATTTCTACAAATTCTTCAACATAACGGTCATGGATATGCATTGCTTCGGCACAGGCCTCCTCCAACGAAACTTTATATTGATGCCTTATTACAAGTATAATGTTAAGGATTTCCGTATCCACTGACATTTCTTTTTCTATTGAAGCAAAATCGTTCTGGATGGCCATAATACGGCACATGAGCATTTTTAGCCGAAGGATAACTGGGTGTTTTGAAATATGGTTCGGTACAATAAAATTAATTGAGGGTTCAACCGGATCCCCATAGGGATACATGGAAATAGAATACTCACGGATAAGCAATAGATTGTTTAGCGTAGGGAATTGCCTCTTTAATTTATAAGGTGTTTCTTCCATGATTCCGTAAGTAGTGTAATCATAGAAAGATTGGCCCCAGCGCTCAAACCAGTCATCATTGACATAAGGGCGAAACTCATCCCTGCTTAAAGCGACCTGTCTTAGCAATCCAATATCATCTGGCCTAATGGGGGCGCCCATCATCACGTCCCTGATATGATCCCTGATGCCAGCCAATTCCTTAACCGGACATAGTTCGTGATAGTCATCGTATAGCGTAAGCCAAATCATAAACCTGGCAATGGGCCTAAACTGCTCTTTAGTACTCAAGGCAGGAAACATATATGATGCAGCTTGCACGAGGCCATGTTTTTTGTATTTGGTTCTCGTTGCCTCCGACATGAATTGATAGTCTGTATTGATCCAATCATCTTGCTCTTCATAAAATGACTCTGCAAAAGGGCCAACTTCATACGCCCATGGATACTTTAAAACTGGAACTTCTTTCTGTTTCATAACTGAGATTGATTAAATTGAAAATACGTCCGATTTGGAGCTTTGATACTCAGGATCAGCATAACCCGGAACATAGCGGGATCCATCGTTGGTATGCCATCCGTATACGCCCTGTTCGATAATGCATAGAATCCTAGTTTTCTCATTGCATTGAATTTTAAAATCCTCTTATGTTGAATATTACTGTTTCACTATTTTTTAATCTTCCCCTATACTTTTCTGGCAAATCAATGGTTTGCCAGAATTGTGTTTTAGCTTTCTATCACACCTGATTCAGCTTTTCTCGAAGTTTCGCTGCCTCAGGAAATCCCATCAAATTATAGCGATCCAATTTGGTGGAAATATTCTTCCATCCGCTGAGCACCATACCCATATAATGCACCCAGTTTACCACGGCATCCTGCCATTCCCCAAAATCAGGAAGGGAGGCTTGCAGCATCACAAACTCTTTTAGGTCTTCGTTGTGCAGACGGAGATCCTCGAGGCATGCTTCTTCCAGCGAGATCTTATGTTCATGCTGAATCACCTTCACAATATTGTAATAAATACTATCCGTTGCTTCGTCTTTCCCCACCGATTGCACTTCATTAAAATAAGTCACAAGATGGCAGGCCAACGCCTGCAAGCGCCGGATCACAGGATGTTGGTGTATCTCTGGCGGCAGCACGATTCCAGTTTCTACTTCTGTCAGTTGCAGGAATGGATACAAACAAATGGAATCTTCCCGCAGGGCAATGCATTCGGCTACAGTAGGGTAAGTTTTATTCATTTTATAGGTCAGCTCCATTTTCAGGCCGGCAAAGTACCTGCTGATCATATCCGCAAAACGCACGATCGATTCCTGTGGGATAAACTGCAGTAATTCCTGCCTCAGCGATGCCAACATATTCCCTAAGGGTATTTTTGCTTCTGTGGCACTGATCTCACCAGTCAGCACTGCTACCGAACTGGTGTGTACATAACCAATCTCCTCAGGTGTCCCCTCTTCGTACAGGTCGTCGTTATAAAGTGTCCATAACATAAGCCTACATAGAGGTTTTAATCTTTCGGGGCTGGCGGTAGGAAACCATTGGGATGCAATATGGGCCGTCTTTGTCTTTTTGTACTTTTTCCTGGTATCTGGAGCATCTTGATATAACCAGAGATATTCTCCGTCAATCCATTCGTTGTCCGTAATTTCTTGCAGAGCAGCCGCATGTGGGTTTTTGAGCATAGGAAAAGGATAGTGAAATTGGGAAAGCATGTGAGCGGTCATGGTGTGTTTTTTTTAAATTGATCAATAAAATCGAAACCAAAATCTCATGAGATCATATTCTATTTCTTAGGCTGATAGCCGCATTCTTTGGAATCAAAGAAGAAATTGTTTGCCTATCTTCGCAGTTATAGGCTATCTAACCATCCAGCAATAACACTTCCTTAAAAAGGAGTTTTGAAAGCAGGTAGAACTATCATATATTTTAAATTATAGTGAATAATTCATGTTAATATTCATTGATGGCACTTTAAAGCTGTAATGTATCCAGCGATAAACCATAAAAGGAAAGTAATTTCAGTACTACATTTTCAATCAAAATATCAGGGCAAGAAGCCCCGCTAGTCAAATGGATAACCACTTGTTCTTTATCAGGCATATACGAAAAGGTGCCTTTTAGTTGTTTGGAATGGATATCCCAATGGCGAATTTCATCGGCAGACACCATGTCATCTGCTGCCCCGATGAAATACGTTGGCAGTTTCGCTTCACATAACTCCACTAAGTGGGATGAATTGGAACTGTTGAAGCCTCCCACTACCAAAGCAAAATCAGCCTCAAGAGACAACATATTCATCACGGCAATTTGATTATCATGGGTAGCGTAACAAAGTGTATCTTTCGTATTGGCAAAATGATCGGCGACATTGTCCTTCGTAAGATTATACTTTTCGCACATCGCTTCTTGCAGAAAATCTGCTATTTCCTGAGTATCCGTTGCAAGCAGGGTCGTTTGGTTTACAACCCCAATTCTAGATAGGTCGTAAGCAACGTCAAAACCCTCAGAGTACCTGTCCTTAAACAGCTCATAAAAATCAGTGTCCGCTCTCCTATTCATGATTATATCAGTCAACATTTTTGCTTCTTCCATGTCTTTTATAATCACGGAAGGGCCCACACTTCTACTATGTGAAAAGGTAGCTCTCGTTTCTTCATGATCAGGCTTCCCATGAACAATAACCGTATAATCATTATTGGCAATTTGGGAAACCCTGGTCCAAACTTTTTCTACAAATGGACATTTACTTCTATAATAAATCTGCTTTACTCCTTTATCTTTTAAAATACTTTCCATCTCGAGCGTAGTTCCAAAAGCGGGGATAATAATTACATCATCACTACTTATCTCATTCCATGGAATAAGCTGTTTACCGGCAGTATCCATAATAAACCGAACGCCGTTTTCCTGTAGGGATAAGTTAACATATGGATTGTGAATAATCTCGCTTAACAAATAAATTCGTTTGCCCACATTTTCTTGAATTGCTGCATAAGCCGTTTCGATGGCATTTTCAACGCCAAAACAGAAACCAAAATGACGAGCCAGATGAATTTTAACTTTTCCAAAATCAAGTATTGACGGTGAAAAATCCTTCTTTAAATGATCCCTTAACTGCCTGTCTTTTTTTATGGAGCTTATAAACTCACTTTTATAGATTTCAGGGATGTTAAATGCTTTCATGATTTACAAGTTTTCTGATCAATGGTTGCTCCTGCAGCATTTCGCCGACTGAAGTCCTAATTCATTTTACATTGTAGTGGCACACTTGAAATAACTCAGTTGGCTTACCGTGTTAATAATCCGGTCGGGAATACCTCGGACACGTAGAATTGTAGAATACCGTATCAGGGAGGGATTCGGCTATATTATGCCGTTACAGGCAGAAATGCTTGAAACAATGGAAACCGATGAGGTGAAAGAAAAGTAATATGTTCATCACCTAGCTGTCGCTCAATTACCAGAGATGGCCTCTTGGAGATTTTGCCCAAGATGAAACTTTTAATGGTCTCTCTGAAATTTTTGAAGAATTCATCGTGAATGCGATAAATATCAGTAACTTTGTTGTAGTCAATCATAGCGAGGTTTATTAATATTATATTTATTTTCAGCAATTTAAATATAAAAATAATCTCGCTATGTTGCAAACATCTCCCTAAATAATTAATTCAATCCAGGTTGGAAAGATATTTTTTAAAACCCTTGATCAACCACAATATTTCATTTGACCGCAACGAATAGCTTATTAAATTAACAAAAGGAGGCATTCCCATTGATTTATTAGCATCAAATACTTGTTTAAGCAGAAAACAATTCGAACGAAAATTTTTATCGCACAGCAGCATTTCTCCATTGTACAAAAGAGGTTCTGCACATAATCATGGTAAGGGGAAATTCCATCGCTTTACCTCCCACAACCTGTCTGTCCAGACGGGAGAGCTGTATCTTGATATGCGAGAAAGGCTTCCGCTGCTGCGGGGCAAGATGAGAACCTCTTAATTATTCAAAAGAGTTTAAAAACAGCAATATTCACGAATGCATTTCATGTGGCCCGTCCCGAATCGGGATACATTGTATCGTCAGTGCCGGAGGTTATGACAGTAAAAAATGGATAGAGGAAAAGCGAAAAAACAACCGATTCCTTTTTCCACAGAAAAGTCTGCCAAACATTTACCGTTTCTTTTCACTTTTTCTTCGAAGATTTAGCCCTGCTATTGAAATCAAGGCATAAGTTGATCCAAAATTCAAAATCAGTTTGATTCCTAAAGCCCTCCGGCTCCACGTAGCAATATCCTTTATACTCAATGCCTTTCATAATCATGGGCCCAAAGCCGGGTCTGGTTGAAAGCTCTTCGGTCATTTGGGGATCAAAGCGGCACATCAAATTGTCATCGGTGACATTGATACACATTTTGCCATCAATCATAAATGCCAATCCGCCAAACATTTTCTTTTCCTCAATTTTAAGTTTTGGAAATTGCGCTAAGTATGTCCTTACCCTGTCAGCAAGTTGATGATCATAAGCCATAATAAACCCTTTTTAACAAACCCTCGATTTTATTTGAAAAGCCCTATTAACCTGAGTTCGATTGTTATCACAAAGTCAAAATCAATAAAAATATCCAGTTACAAGGCAAATTTTGAGGGATAGCTTAGGCTATCCCTCAAAAATTTAACGCAGTAAATGGGTGTTTTTATTGACTGAGCCGACTATTCGGTTTTAAACGGCAACCTACTTCACTTTTTCAATCCGCAATATCCCAATATTACTTCATAAAAAAGTTCGCTCCTTCTTTTCGTAGTTCTCACCATTTAAAACCGTTCCTGCCTGCCGGCAGGCAGGTTGACAAAGTGAGAATAGGCGAACTCAGGTTATTACAAGCGACATACTTAGAAACAGCACTAATTGATACCCATTGTTTATTTTATTTTTAACCACATTGCGGGGCGGACTCCGCCACCGTCCTTGGGGTGGCCGTGTCCGCACCTCCCTTTGTTCCGAACCAAGGGTTGTCAGGATTGCGGTTTACAACCTGAATGATTTTTTCTTTTTCATTTTGATTGAACGTGCCATAAAAATCAGTATTAAGATACCTTCTTATTTCGCTTTCAGCCCAAGTTACATCTACAAATATAGTATGATACCATCTAAGTTCGATGATGTCTTTAGTGACAATCAGTTTCCTGTTATCTTCCAATTCAAGTATCAGCCAACTATAGTTTCCGAAAGTTATCATCTCAATGTTTCGAATAAAAGTTCCATGGTTTGTTGGTTTTTACGGAATACTCACTTTTCGAATGTAGTCTCTGTTTACATGAGTCCACAGATATGAAGATTCCCTAAGAATGCCTGATGTCCCCCACTACATTCAACAAGTTTCCCTCCGTATCTTCGAAAACGGCATACACCATACCGATCTCCGGAATCTCGGTTTTCGCTTCGATTACTTTGCCTCCTGCATCAAGGATAGTGGATAAAGTCTGATCAATATCATCCACGCGGATAATCAACCGCGGATGGGTCAACTGCTCGTTTCTCGCTTCAATGCTCCCTAAAATAGCCCCGGTAAGCTTTTCATTTTTCCAGGTTTCTTCCTCGTTCCAGCCGAAGACCTTGCCGTAAAATTGCCAGGCCCTTTCTGTATTATCTGCGGGGACTTGAAACCAAGTCACCCTGTTTGAAGGTATTTTTTTCATACGTTATTTTTCTAATTTTACTGTTTCAAAAAAGAAGGTTCTCACCTCATTCACCCACACATCAGGTACAGACAGTGGTGCGAAATGACCCCCTTTCGGCATTTTGGTGAAGCGTGTTACGTTTGCCATCCGTTCTGCCCATTCTCTTGGCATAGGAGCATCTCCGGGAAAAGCCGCCACACCCGTAGGCACTTTTACCCTTTCCACGGGCTTGGGGCCATACTCCGTATAAGCTACCCGTGCATTGTCGGCATAGTAGCGGATAGAGGTATTGATAGTCTGGGTTACCCAGTAAATCATGATGTTGGTAAGCAACTCGTCATTGGTAAAGCGCTTCTTGATGTGTCCATTGTGGTCAGACCAAGCATGGAATTTTTCTACAATCCAAGCCGCCAATCCCACGGGAGAATCATTCAGTCCGTAGCCCAGCGATTGTGGTTTTGTACTCTGAATCATATTGTAAGCTCCTTCGCTCATCCACCAATGCTGGATAAACTGTCCGAACTCCTGTTCTGCCGGTGTCATGGTACTCCAATCTTCTGTACCGTTCGGATAACCCACATCAGTGAGGTGAATGGCTTTGACCGCTTCGGGAAACTGGTTGGCCAGGGACTTGGATATACCGCTCCCTACATCGCCACCGGCTGCGTAGAAGGTTTGGTAGCCCAATACGTTTTTCATCAGCTTGTGCCAAAGACCGGCTACTTCGTCTTCTACCTTCACGGTCTTGGCTGAAAACCCAAATCCGGGAACTGAGGGTACAATCACATCAAAGGATTGGTCGGCATTGCCTCCATACGCTAGCGGGTCGGTGAGCATAGGGATGACTTTGTAATACCGGAAAAAGGAATCCGGCCAACCGTGGGTAAGGATAAGAGGCTTGGGGTTATTTCCTTTTCCTTTTACATAGACAAAGTGGATTTCCACCCCATCAATTATGGCTTTGAACTGGGGAAGACTGTTCAGCAAGGCTTCCTGTTTTCTCCAGTCGAATTCCTTTTGCCAATAAGTTACCAGCTCTTTGAGATAATTGGTATTGGTGCCATAGCTCCAGCCATCACCCTCGGGGTTGTCTGTCCAGCGAGTGAGAGAAAGACGTGTCTGAAGGTCTTGTAATACGTCTTCGGTGATTTCGATTTTGAATGGTTTCATATCCTGTGATTTTAAAGTTTGTGCTGTGATTACGAATGAGATTAGTATCAAAATGACGATGTATTTCTGCATGGCATGTAACTTAGATTTGCTTTCATGACAAAGGTAAATCAGTAATATGGGGTTTATGTTAGACGAATTTCGGTAAGGATGGTACTTTTTTCTGTTTGTTCTGATCACCTACTTTCTGATAGCCTTGCATTTCTGTTTGGTGTCGGGTATTGGTAAAATTGGTCAGCAGCACCAAAAATGGTCTCGTCAATCGTTGCCTAAATGATAATCCCGTACGGATTGATTATGAAATTACAGACTATTGCCGGAGTTTTCAGCCGATCATTGACCTGATGATCGAATGGGGAAAGCGGCACAGGGAGTAACTGAAATCAGTAGGGAAGGATAATTCGTAATCCTAAATTTAATTTTCAGGAACCCCGGTATGCCAGTGGGGTTTTTCCTGTGTTCTTCTTAAAGAACCTGACAAAGTAAGAGTCTTCCTCATAGCCCAGCCAATAAGCAATTTCACTTACCGTCATAGCGGTTTGTTTGAGCAGACTCTTGGTCTCCAAAATGATATGTTCATTGATCAATTCTTTTGCCGTTTTTCCTGTGGTCTCCACCAACACCTCGCTAAGGTATTTTGGTGTGATATGAAGCTGGGTGGCATAGAAGCTAACCTCTTTGGATTCTATGAAATGCCGGGCGATGAGTGTCCTGAATTTTTGGGTAATGTGTTCCTTTTGGGTTGCATTATTTTTCTTGGAAATAAGACTGTGGAGTTGCTGAACATATTGAACCAACGAAAACACCAGACCTTGCAGAACTTGACGGTTATTGTTGAATTTTTTGATATTTTGGAACAAGTCTTTCAATTTTACCAATTCTTCTTCGGGGACGTTGATCATATGGTTTCCCCCTTGCATAAAAAAGGGGAGGGTTTGCAATGGCGGTACTTTGATGTCCCTAAAAAGGCCATCTGTAAAAAAAACAGTTTCGTTTTTCAGGTCGTAGGCATTGTCCCAACAAGTAATGATCCCCGGTCCAAGCGTGGTTAGACTTCCCTCCTCAAGCATATAATCCGCACTGCCAAGCCTGCACAGGCTGCTTCCTTTACCGTAGTTTATGCCAATACCGTAGTGTGTGGTACGGAACGGAAAATCTACTCTTAGATCCCTATACATTTCATTGTTGGCGTAAAAAAAGGTTTCCTGAGTTTCCCCGGGCATTTTTTCCTTTACATATTGGTAGAAATTAAAGGTTTTGAGATTCATTGCGCATTAAAAATATCAGATCGTTTGAGTTTTGTTTGCATTTGCGGTAATGGGTCGCGGCTATGTGGTGGGCGGGATCTCTCGCAACTAATTTAGGAAAAAACTTAGCCTTTTCCGAGGTTATTCCCAAGTGCCCCTTTTGCCCGTCTGACGCATAGGCACTGTTACCCCCAGTTTTTATTCCGCTGTATAATTTTCGTTCGCCCATTTTATTGTCGGCTCAATCCATTCTTTCATTGGTTTGAATAAAAATCCGTGTCCCATTTCTGTATTCAGTTCGATTTCTTTAAAGTGTTTGATTTTGCAAGTGGAAGTTTCCTTTCGTTCCATTGCCGAAACTCCAAAAGGGTCTGATTTTTCGTAAATCGTTAAGATGTTCCCGCAATAGTTAATTTCGGGGATGTTTTGAATGTCGGAATCCATAAAACTCGCTACGAACACGAAATTCAAGCCGGGATTATTGGCTAAAGTCGAAACATATTGGGCAATGTAACCACCTTTTGAGGTACCGACTATTGTTATTTTATTGGGTTCAGTTCCGTTTTTTATTAAACTGTCGATTTGGTCAACAATTCCCGTTGCATATTCTCTTGCATTCACATTTCCGTTCCGTTGTTCGCTGATGACCTTAAATCCGTTTGCTTTAAATTCGCTGATGATTTCGAGGTATTCTGCTCTTCCGTATTCGGGATGTTCATCCTCTAAACTGTGTTCTTCTAAAAATCTGTTGTGAAGAAAGAAAATGTATTTGTCGTTATTTTGTTGACAGGCAACAACCGAACAATAGAGTAGAATACCCAAGAATATAAATGGAATTTTGGCTTTCATAATATCGATGAATTCAAAATTTTATAGTTATTCAGGATAGTCCACATAGGTAAATGACTTATGAATAATTTCCCATTTGTCCTCGTACTTTAATAAGAGTAAGTAGTCTGTGTAAATTCGCTTTCGGTCGGGCATAATAATTTCGATTTTCGCATTTGCTGCATCGTTTTCATAGTCGATGGATACAATTCTTCCTATACGATTGCTTTTCTTTCCCGCAGTTATATTATTGACATAATTTTCTCCCGACCAAACTACTAAACTATCGTTTGCAATATGATATAGTTTTAAATCTTTGTGAAATGCATTTCTCACTCTTTCAGGCTCTCCATTTGCAGTACCTTCTATGTAGTCAAGTAATGTTTTTTGGATGAGTTCAATTTCGGTTTGAGCTTTCAGGTCTGAAGAACCTAAAAGGATAATTATGAAAAAAAGGATTTTTGTTAATTTCATTGTTCGTAGTGTTTTTTGTTCAAATTGTGGGTAGCTGCTGTTAGCGGGTCGTTGTTTTTTACCATTCTTGAGGTGGATTTTGGTCAGCCCACCAAGAAAACCCTGTTATTTCCTTTGCCTTTAATCGCTCAATAATCTGCGCTGTATGGTGTTGGATATGGCGTATGTTGTTGAGATGTAGTTCCAAGCGGGAATAAGGATACCATTCGAAGCCTGAATCTCTGTCAAGTGGCAATGCTTCAATGTTTTGTTTTAAGTTTCTTTCAATCTCGTCAATGAAGGAAAGTAATTCATCTTTGGTTTGAAAGCCTTCAACAGTTACATTTTCATCGGGATTTTCCCAGTCTTGAGAACCCCGAAGGCTTTCCGCTCCTTCAATGGCGTTGTCAAAAGGAACATAACTTTCGGGATTAGCTCCCAAATATAATTTCGCACTCCATAAAATATGATAGGCAATTTGCCAATTCGGGTTGTTGTATTCTTCTGAATTCCATTGTTCTTCCGGCACTTTTTCTAATGCCTGGCGAAGCATTCCAAGACTTGCTCGGTATTGTGAAGCAAGAATGTCTGTAATTGTTTTGTTGTCCATTTTACTTTCTGATTTTGTCGTTTGATTACTACTGTTATTGCAGGCTGTGCTGAAAACTGTTAGCACCACGATTGCTCCTTGAATAAGTGTTTTCTTCATTTTCTATCTTCTTTCCTGCAAAATTAGAATAGCCTTATGACAGCCCTATGTCAGAGGTATGAAATGAATATAGGTATTTTTCTACATTTTTGCGTTCTTGACTGTTTGGGTACCGTTTTACAATTCTGACTAACGTAAACAAAATCCCTCAATTTGAGCTGATTTCGAGGCCTAAATCCTCATTAGTCAGACCGAATTTATCGATTTGTTTTTTTATTCTCT
>NZ_JBHUHR010000012.1:222008-229472 GCF_042682445.1 Belliella marina | reverse complement strand
ACTACAGTTGCACTTGTTGCAGTCTTCACGATATCAAGGTCGGCTGATGTCTCTACATCCACATCCTCTGGATCGGACTCTTTAGGGCCATCCTCGTCGGTTGGCGAATCTACCACTGCAATGTTGCTGATCGAGGTACCGGATTCTAGGGATGACGGGGTTGAAAGTACCAAACTTACCGTTATGCCCTCTCCTGCTGCCAAGGTTCCCAAGTTCCAGGTGACTGTTCCTCCTGTTTCTGTTCCACCGTTGGTTGCTGACACAAAGCCTGTCCCTGCTGGCAATACATCGGTTATCGTTACATCCTGTGCATCACTTGGGCCGGCATTGCTTACTCTGATGTTGTAGCTGATGTTCTCACCTGCAACTACCGTTGCACTTGTTGCAGTCTTCACGATATCAAGGTCGGCTGATGTCTCTACATCCACATCCTCTGGGTCGGACTCTTTAGGGCCATCCTCGTCGGTTGGCGAATCCACCACCGCTATGTTGCTGATTGTTGTCCCTGCTACCAGGGACGATTCTGTCGACAATACCAAGGTCAATTCCATGCTTGCACCTGCCGCCATGGTTCCCAAGTTCCAGGTGACTGTTCCACCTGTCTCTGTTCCACCGTTGTCGGCTGACACAAAGCCTGTTCCCGCAGGCAACACATCGGTTATCGTTACATCCTGTGCATCACTTGGGCCGGCATTGCTTACCGTGATGGTGTAGCTGATGTTCTCACCCGCCACTACAGTTGCACTCGTTGCAGTCTTGGTGATGTTCAATGCCGCTTCGGTTTCTACATCCACATCCTCTGGGTCGGATTCTTTCGGCCCGTCTTCGTCCGTTGGTGAATCCACAACCGCTATGTTGCTGATGCTTGTGCCTACAGCAAGGGATGGAGAAGTGGATAGCACAAGGTCCACCGTCACGCTTTCTCCCGCTGCCAATGTACCAAGGTTCCAGGTCACCGTACCCCCCGCTTCCGTTCCGCCGTTGGTTGCAGACACAAAGCCTGTTCCTGCTGGCAACACATCGGTTACCGTTACATCTTGTGCATCACTTGGACCGGCATTGCTTACCGTGATGGTGTAGCTGATGTTTTCGCCTGCTACTACAGTAGCGCTCGTTGCCGTCTTGGTGATGTTCAATGCTGCTTCGGTTTCCACCGTCACATCTTCTGGGTCGGATTCTTTCGGTCCGTCTTCGTCGGTTGGAGAATCCACCACCGCTATGTTGCTGATTGTTGTGCCCGCTTCAAGGGAAGCTGCTGTTGACACTACCAGGGTCAATTCCATGCTTTCTCCCGCTGCGATCGTTCCAAGGCTCCAGTTCACTGTGCCTGCCGTCTCTATTCCGCCGTTGCTTGCAGACACAAAGCCTGTTCCCGCAGGAAGCATATCAGATACAGTCACATCCAAGGCATCGCTCGGCCCTGCATTGCCCACCGTGATGGTGTAGCTGATGTTCTCACCTGCCAATACAGTCGCGCTGGATGCCGTCTTGGTGATGTTCAATGCGGCTTCGGTTTCAACCGTCACCTCTTCGGGGTCGGATTCTTTCGGTCCGTCTTCGTCCGTTGGTGAATCCACAACCGCTATGTTGCTGATTGTGGTTCCAGCTACCAGGGACGATTCTGTCGACAATACCAAGGTCAATTCCACACTTGCTCCTGCCGCCATGGTTCCCAAGTTCCAGGTGACTGTTCCACCTGTCTCTGTTCCACCGTTGGTTGCAGACACAAAGCCTGTTCCCGCAGGCAACACGTCGGTTACCGTTACATCCAGGGCATCGCTTGGGCCGGCATTGCTTACCGTGATGGTGTAGCTGATATTATCCCCTGCAAGTACTGTTGAACTTGCGGCTGTTTTTGTTATATCAAGGTCGGCTGATGTTTCTACATCTACATCCTCTGGATCGGACTCTTTAGGGCCGTCACTATCGGTTGGAGAATCCACAACAGCGATGTTGCTGATCGTAGTGCCTGCTTCAAGGGAAGCTGCTGTTGACACTACCAGGGTCAATTCCACGCTCTCTCCCGCTACGATCGTTCCAAGGCTCCAGTTCACTGTGCCTCCCGTCTCCATTCCGCCGTTGCTTGCAGACACAAAGCCTGTTCCAGCCGGCAATACATCCGACACAGTCACATCAAGTGCATTGCTCGGGCCTGCATTGTTTACAGTAATGTTGTAGGTGATGTTTTCGCCTGCAAGTACCGTTGAACTTGCAGCTGTTTTTGTTATATCAAGGTCGGCTGATGTTTCTACATCCACATCCTCTGGATCAGACTCTTTAGGGCCATCTCCGTCGGTTGGAGAATCCACCACCGCTATGTTGCTGATTGTTGTTCCCGCTACCAGGGACGATTCTGTCGACAATACCAAGGTCAATTCCACGCTTGCACCTGCCGCCATGGTTCCCAAGTTCCAGGTGACTGTTCCACCTGTCTCCGTTCCGCCGTTGCTTGCAGACACAAAACCTGTCCCCGCTGGAAGCATATCAGATACCGTCACATCCAAGGCATCGCTCGGGCCTGCATTGCCCACCGTGATGGTGTAGCTGATATTATCCCCTGCAAGTACTGTTGCGCTGGATGCCGTCTTGGTGATGTTCAATGCCGCTTCGGTTTCAACCGTCACGTCTTCGGGGTCAGACTCAACCGGTCCGTCTTCGTCCGTTGGTGAATCTGCCACCGCTATATTGCTGATCGTCGTGCCCGCTTCAAGGGAAGCTGCTGTTGACACTACCAAGGTCAATTCCATGCTTTCTCCGGCTGCGATCGTTCCAAGGCTCCAGCTCACTGTACCCCCCGTCTCCATTCCGCCGTTGCTTGCAGACACAAAGCCCGTTCCCGCAGGAAGCATATCAGATACCGTCACATCCAAGGCATCGCTCGGACCTGCATTGCCCACCGTGATGGTGTAGCTGATATTCTCGCCTGCCAAGACTGTTGCGCTCGCTGCCGTCTTGGTGATGTTCAATGCTGCTTCGGTTTCAACCGTCACGTCTTCTGGGTCGGATTCTTTCGGTCCGTCTTCGTCCGTTGGTGAATCCACCACTGCAATGTTGCTGATCGTCGTGCCCGCTTCAAGGGAAGCTGCTGTTGACACTACCAAGGTCAATTCCATGCTTTCTCCGGCTGCGATCGTTCCAAGGCTCCAGTTCACTGTACCCCCCGTCTCCATTCCGCCGTTGCTTGCAGACACAAAGCCCGTTCCCGCAGGAAGCATATCAAATACCGTCACATCCAAGGCATCGCTCGGGCCTGCATTGCCCACCGTGATGGTGTAGCTGATATTCTCGCCTGCCAAGACTGTTGTGCTCGCTGCCGTCTTGGTGATGTCCAATGCTGCTTCGGTTTCTACATCCACATCCTCTGGGTCGGATTCTTTCGGTCCGTCTTCGTCCGTTGGTGAATCCACAACCGCTATGTTGCTGATCGTAGTGCCCGCTTCAAGGGAAGCTGCTGTTGACACTACCAGGGTCAATTCCATGCTCTCTCCCGATGCGATCGTTCCCAAGTTCCAGGTGACTGTTCCACCTGTTTCTGTTCCACCGTTGGTTGCTGATACAAAGCCTGTTCCTGATGGCAATACATCGGTTATCGTTACATCCTGTGCATCACTTGGACCGGCATTGCTTACTGTGATGTTGTAGCTGATGTTCTCACCCGCCACTACAGTTGAACTTGCGGCTGTTTTTGTTATATCAAGGTCGGCTGATGTTTCTACATCCACATCCTCTGGATCAGACTCTTTAGGGCCATCTCCCTCGGTTGGAGAATCCACCACCGCTATGTTGCTGATCGTAGTGCCCGCTTCAAGGGAAGCTGCTGTTGACACTACCAAGGTCAATTCCATGCTTTCTCCGGCTGCGATCGTTCCAAGGCTCCAGTTCACTGTGCCTCCTGTTTCCGTCCCGCCGTTGCTTGCAGACACAAAGCCTGTTCCCGCAGGCAATACATCCGATACCGTCACATCAAGTGCATCGCTTGGCCCTGCATTGTTTACAGTGATGGTGTAGGTGATGTTTTCGCCTGCCAATACAGTCGTGCTGGATGCCGTCTTGGTGATGTTCAATGCCGCTTCGGTTTCCACCGTCACATCTTCTGGGTCGGATTCTTTCGGCCCGTCTTCGTCCGTTGGTGAATCCACAACCGCTATGTTGCTGATCGTAGTGCCCGCTTCAAGGGAAGCTGCTGTTGACACTACAAGGGTCAATTCTATGCTCTCTCCGGCTGCGATCGTTCCAAGGCTCCAGTTCACTGTGCCTCCCGTCTCCATTCCGCCGTTGCTTGCAGACACAAAGCCCGTTCCCGCAGGCAATACATCCGATACCGTCACATCAAGTGCATCGCTTGGCCCTGCATTGCCCACCGTGATGGTGTAGCTGATGTTTTCGCCTGCCAATACAGTCGCGCTGGATGCCGTCTTGGTGATGTTCAATGCCGCTTCGGTTTCAACCGTCACATCTTCTGGATCGGATTCTTTCGGTCCGTCTTCGTCCGTTGGTGAATCCACAACCGCTATGTTGCTGATCGTAGTGCCCGCTTCAAGGGAAGCTGCTGTTGACACTACAAGGGTCAATTCTATGCTCTCTCCCGATGCGATCGTTCCAAGGCTCCAGTTCACTGTGCCTCCCGTCTCCATTCCGCCGTTGTCGGCTGACACAAAGCCTGTTCCAGCCGGCAATACATCCGACACAGTCACATCAAGTGCATTGCTCGGGCCTGCATTGTTTACAGTGATGTTGTAGGTGATGTTTTCGCCTGCAAGTACCGTTGAACTTGCAGCTGTCTTGGTGATGTTCAATGCCGCTTCCGTTTCAACCGTCACCTCTTCGGGGTCGGATTCTTTCGGTCCGTCTTCGTCCGTTGGTGAATCCACAACCGCTATATTGCTGATCGTAGTGCCCGCTTCAAGGGAAGCTGCTGTTGACACTACCAGGGTCAATTCTATACTCTCTCCGGCTGCGATCGTTCCAAGGCTCCAGTTCACTGTGCCTCCTGTTTCCGTTCCGCCGTTGCTTGCTGACACAAAGCCTGTTCCAGCCGGCAATACATCCGACACAGTCACATCAAGTGCATTGCTCGGTCCTGCATTGTTTACAGTGATGTTGTAGGTGATGTTTTCGCCTGCAAGTACCGTTGAACTTGCAGCTGTTTTTGTTATATCAAGGTCGGCTGATGTTTCTACATCCACATCCTCTGGATCAGACTCTTTAGGGCCATCTCCGTCGGTTGGAGAATCCACCACCGCTATGTTGCTGATTGTTGTTCCCGCTACCAGGGACGATTCTGTCGACAATACCAAGGTCAATTCCACGCTTGCACCTGCCGCCATGGTTCCCAAGTTCCAGGTGACTGTTCCACCTGTCTCCGTTCCGCCGTTGCTTGCAGACACAAAACCCGTTCCCGCAGGAAGCATATCAGATACCGTCACATCCAAGGCATCGCTCGGGCCTGCATTGCCCACCGTGATGGTGTAGCTGATGTTTTCGCCTGCCAAGACCGTTGCGCTGGATGCCGTCTTGGTGATGTTCAATGCCGCTTCGGTTTCAACCGTCACATCCTCTGGGTCGGATTCTTTCGGTCCGCCCTCGTTGTTGGAGCTTGACGCGATTGCAGTATTTGTAATTACCGTGCCTGCAGCCAAATCAGCTGAAGTGCTAAGAACCAATTCAAGGACGATCTGTCCACCAACTTCAAGATTATCCAATTCCCAAGTCACCACACCATTTTCAAACACAGCTCCATTGCTCGCTGAAACAAAACCGGTACCTACCGGGATTTCGTCCGTCACAACAAAATCTTCTGCATACATCAAGCCCGAATTTGATACAGTAATCGAATAGGTAATATTATTTCCCGCCAGAACCGTAGGGCTGGAGGCAGTCTTAGTGATATCCAAAAATGATTCACAGTTTTCCAACACCACTGCCACTGCCAACCTTTCCGAACTTTCACATCCAGAAACATCGTCAAGCTGGCTTGCATAATAGGTCATGCCATCAACCAATGGTGTATTGGCCGGAACCACATTCCCGTTTGCAATGGCATCATACCATACTATCCCATTGCCTGTTGCCTGCAGCTGTGCAATGGTTGGGCTGTCGGATACACAGAATTCCTGGACAGCCATATCGGTGGTTGGTGGTAAAATATCATTTATCGTTGCCGTCACTGCAGTCCTTTCCATGCTTTCACATCCATCCTCTATCGTCTGGCTGGCATAATAAGTCTCCCCATCAACCAAAAGGGTTGTGATATCCAACAAGTTGCCGTCTGTAGCGGCATCATACCATTGGATGTTTTCGCCCACAATCTCGATGGATGCCAAGGTTGGCGCATCCACCGCACAGAACTCCTGGCTTCCATCGGCTACCGGAGGGCCGGTCGCATCTATGGTGATGAGAAGTTCCCTCCTTTTCGAGTCTACCTCACAGCCATACCTGACTGATTGCACATACACCGTGATCTCTGTAGGGCCCTCTACCAATGCTATTTCTGCAGGGGTAATTTCTTCATTTCCATCAGCAGTAGTATAGAATTTGACTTCCTCACAATCCGAATCGCTGATATCCACCAAATCACCTTCACAGATTTCCAATTTCCAGATTTCATCATCTTCATCATAAAACTCACCTGGGACAGAACTATTGGTGGCCAATTCTATTTCAAACACCCTCAACTCTTCCAGCACACTTGCCAATCCACCATAGAGTATCTGGATCCTGTCGAAAGGCACATCGGTCACAAGTGACAATGTCGCCTCGCTTCCGCCACCCAATATTGTCAATGACAGTAAAGAAGAATCAAATGCGATAGGAGCACCTATGGCTTCATTTCCCAAAAACCTCTGGATCCTAAAACCTTCCAATAGGGAAAGATCCAACAGGCCTGTTGGTATTCCTATTTTGATATTCAGGCTATCCCCGACAAATGCCGGGTAGTTGTACGCAATTTCAAGTCTGGAATAAACATTGACCCCAACAGCATTGATAATGCTGGCATAGGTATCAAAATCACCATCAACCGCGAGTTCAGGATTAAATACACCCGTCAATGAAGATGCTACATCCACTCCCCCAATCAAATGGGAGAAACCGGTCATTATATCAAACAGGTTTGGATCACAGACTGCCGCAGTATTGCTTGTCTCATTGTAATACGCACCATAAACCCTTACACTCTGGAAGGTATTCAACAATGGGAGCAAGGCCACTTTTATGGCGTCATAAGAAACAGGCTGTCCTGAAAAATCCGTCGGCGTGTATGTAAAATTAAATTCGTTGAACCCATTCAATACCGAAACCAGGTTGCCATCTGCCAATACACGTGGACCGACAGGCTCACCATTGTCAAATGCCTGGACATATACACCGGCGGCAACCTGCGCAACACCCGCAAGCTCCCGGGCAAGTTTGACAGTCACCGGTTTTCCGGCTGGCACCTGCACATTCCACTTGAGCATCTGGGAA
>NZ_JBHUHR010000012.1:221230-221998 GCF_042682445.1 Belliella marina | reverse complement strand
GTCAGGCCAAGAAGGGAAGTACCTACCGTCTCTTCCAATTGGGAATAAGTGGACAGGTCTCCATCAACGGCATTGATGGGATTGCTGACTACCCCCAACTGGATCCCCAAAAGGCTGCTTTCCGTAAATTCCTGCCCATCGTTGGCAAACTGTGGGATGTATACCAAAGGACAATCCTCCAAATCAAGGACATTTACAACAATATCTACAAAATTCTCACAATTGGCACCGCTCGCAGAAGCCCTATACACAAACCTTCCGCCACTTGGGAAAGGCCCTGCCATATCCGGTGAGGAGAATGGCGCCCCATCCAAGCCCTGGTAAGTAGTAGGCACAGTGGAATCATCTTCGTTGACGGCAAAAGCCTCCGGGAGCTGAAGGCTTTCTCCCACAATGACATTGAAGACCTGGGAACCGTTGACAAATACCAAAGGGTTTCTGTCAATGTCAACCGTCACCGCCACCCGCACTGATTCTTCCGGACAGCCATCCCTTGTTATACCTGCAAAAAAGGTTGATCTCCTACTGACATTTCCTATAAAATAATCATTGCCTGTCGCCAAAGATGTTCCCCCTATCGGTTGGGCATACCAATTGACGATATCTCCAGGTTGGGAAAGCACGCTTAAGGTGACTTCATCCGAATTACAAACGATCAGGTTTGCATCTTCCTCATTTTCAAACGTAGGCCGTCCCGGGGTTTTCACAACATTGTGAACCCGTAGTGACTCCCCTACATCCAATCCCACCAAGGAGCTCAGCCTGATT
>NZ_JBHUHR010000012.1:99607-221008 GCF_042682445.1 Belliella marina | reverse complement strand
TAAAAATACTGGGAAATTGTACCACCTACGCTCAACAGGCCGGGGCTGATGGAAGAATAAGTGTCAAAATCACCGTCTATTGCATTTTCGGGATTGTCCACGCCAGAACTCCCCAGGCCCAACAGGTCAATGTTTATGCCTGTAGCATCAAAGGAGGTGAACTGTGCCTGGCCGCAGGGGTCTTCACCCTCCAAAGTAAACGCATTGTATACATCCAGGGTAAACTCTTGCGCCAAACCAATCAGGGATATGGAATTGTTGAAAATCCTGATCCTGTCATATTCCTGGTCAGGTCTGATTGCCAGATAAAAACCACCGGCCTGGTCTGTCACCAGCCTGGCCCTATCGATGTTGAAACCTCCGGCATCGGAGCTCGCACGTTCCAATATTATATCACTGCCGTTCCTTGCCTGGACCTGGATTTCCTGTCTACCCAACAATACCAATCCCAACACATCTGCCAAGGCTTCGCCCAGGCTTCCGCCAAGAAGTGCCCCAAGCAGGTCCGAATCCCCGTCGATCCTTACATAGGATGTTGTGTTTGCCGGCAAGGCATCAGGGAATTTAAGCTCGATAATCCCATTATAGGAGTTAACGCCCAATACAATTCCGGGTGTAGCTAGCAACCTGGCAAAACTTCCCGGGTCATCGTTCAGGGCATTTAGTGGATTAAGGACTGTAGCCCCGCCTAAAGGTTTATTCCCACTGGTAAAAGTCACCTCGTCTGCAAGGGACTTTACGATCTGTGCATCCAGCGTATTTGAAAAGGCAAATACTGCAATAAAAAGAAATACATAGATTCTAAAAGACGGTAGATATTTTCCCATATTAAAAACGGTTTTTTTGATAGTAAATCAAAACTACCAAATGGGTAAAGACAAAAATATCCACTGGGTTCTTTATGTCATCAAAACAACTGTTTTTGTAATCTAAACAAGATTTAATTTTAATAATATCATAGATTATTTATTAAAAAATCGGAATAATCCCACAAACAACTCTATTAGAACACATTACCTTCCAAGACAAATCAATATTCTTTATGGCATTATTCAGATCATACCAAAAGGGAGAATGGTCATATACAAACAAAACTGCAAGTAGAAAAACAAAGCAGGAAGGAGTAAATCATGTAAAAAACCATTTAAAACAATCAAAAAATACTATTTCAAACAGGGAGACTACTATTAAAAACTCATAAAGAGAGACGCCATTTCAAGTTGATCCCTTTTGGCATAAGGGAAAGAAGTAATGGTCAACCACGTAGACTTCATTCAAAAATGGATTCCCTGCCTTTTCATTTGGTTATCTGTATAAAAGGGAAAAGACAGAAAACCATCTATGCTTTACTTTATGATCTTGGCTGTATACAGTTTTGACTTTCCATATATTTGAAGAATATAGACGCCTTTTTGAAGATGACCTAAGTTTGGAATGGTTATTAAACCACTCGGTCCTCCATCTTCTAGCTTTTGATCCAATAAAATATTATTTCCGTCTGCGGAAACGATCCTGATCTTTGACACCTCTCCTATTTCTTCTTTGGTTTGAACATGGATTTCATTGACAAAAGGATTGGGATATACGTTGATTATTGACTGATCCTGAATGAGATGGGGCAACACTACCCTTTTCAGGGATGAAAATGACTGATTGTTTTGGCCTTTGCCAGCATGCAATACCCTATAGTAATTGACCTGCATTGGAAAAGCATCAATAACCAAATACCTCTTATTTCCAGGATTGATTGGAATTTTAGAGATAGTATGGAATTTCAGGTCTTCCCCTGCTTTTTGAAGTTCAAAAAAACCTTCTTCCATTTCAGACTTCCAAGAAATATGGACTTGATCCCTTGCCTTAACATGGGTTTCAAAATCAAGAATATCCAAGGGAAGAATTACAAAAATCGATTCAAAATTAAATGGTTTCACATCCATACACCCAAGTTCATTGGTGTAGGCCAAGAAAAACTCATAGGTATCCGGATCTCTGAAAACCCAATTCTCTATCGTCAAAATATTATTCCCATCAATATTATAAACAGTCCCATCAAAATCAACCATTCCATCATAAATTGGCATGGTCAATTCCGCATCCAAATACCATGAGAAATCCCCTTGCAAGTCTGTATTGTAGACAGGTGATAATGTAATCGGGTTATATCCCTCATAATAAACAAAATAATCACCGTTTCTTTCCGCTTCACCAGTTGGGATTACATCTATGTACTCCTTGTCAGGTACATCAATCAAAGTGATCCCAATGGTAGTCGCTTCGGTGGGGTTCAAGCACCCTGACCTGTTAGTGTACAATTCGACTTGATGATCACCCGCAGGAAGATCATCAGGCAGTATCAGGGATCCATTATAGCCAACGGGATTCCCTCCTATTCTCCATTCATAAGTATCTCCCGGGTAAATAACCTCTTGTGTAAACGTCAAAGATTCCCCTACGCAAAACACATGGCCTTCTTCATCTTCGATTTCGATTTCAGCACTGTGTTCCGTCCTTGAAACTTCAAAAACATGTAAATTGTCCAATGCATTCAACAACCCACCGGCCAAAGCCACTTCTATTCTGTTGAAAGGCTGATTTGCCGGAAAAGATAATTTGTAGATGTCCGATTCACCTGGAAGAAGGGTTAGGGTTAAAAATGATTCCAATAAAGCCATATTCTCTACCGGTTCATTATCCATGTAGGTATTGATGGCAAATTGCTCTGCCAATAAAGAAAGGTTTAATAGCCCCCCTGGATTTCTTAAAACGACATGCACAGAATCCCCCGATCTACTAGGATCATCAAAAAGGGCTGTCACATGGGTTTTATTCCCTATTGTAACATTGCCCCTTAAATCCGCATACGTGTCCAAATCCCCATCGAATGCCGACCCAGGATCGATCACAGGATTCAAACCTCCAAGCAAACCTGATGTACTGCCATATAACACATCCTTTACCGATTCGCAGACAGAAAACTCATCAGATAGATAATATACATCGTAAACATCAAAGCTTAAACCTAAACCAAGTAAACTACTCAGGTTTATTTCTATTCTATCAAAGCTCACCTCAACCCCACCTGCATTTTCAGGTATAAAAACCAACTCTGAAACCTCTTCACCTCCCAATAAGCCTATAAGCGAACTCAGGTTGATTGTAGTACTCACTTGTGTACCTCCAAGATAAGCCCTTATACTAACATTTGAAGCTAATTCCAACAAACCAGAAGATTTCCCAACTTTGATTCGAATTTTCGTTCCAGCTGGAACTGTATGATCAAATCTAGGTCTGATCCAAGCAAAATTCCCTAGTCCCAAATTAACATTTAAAGTAGCAAATGTCTGAGGGTTTGCATCCCTGGCATTGTTTGGATTCGTTACACTGGCAGTTGGCAAACCTAAAATTGTTGATCTCCCACTTTCTACTCCAAAATCAGCATAAACCCTGGCATTTTGGGCAAAAGACATAGTAATAGAAGTATTTAAAAATACCAATAAGAAGCAAAGAAGGCTTCTGGCTCCACATCTAAACCCAGTAGTTTCCACAATTTCCGTAGTTTTAAAAAGATCAACCGCACAAACCCGGTATAAGGGATTTCAAAGCAGTTACTACGAAGGTCAGGATTTTGGCGAACTTAATTTAGTGTCACCATCCACTCCATTACAAACAGAATCAAACTACAGTTTAAACGATACTAAAAACATATTAAATGATTTAAAAGCAACTAAATCAAAATGAAATTTTGAATAAAATTACATTTACATACTTTTTGATGACAAAAAACCTCCCATATAAAACAAAATACTCCCATTTAGAAAATCAATGTGACAATTGTCCCCTCATTCGGGATTGAATTGATCAATATTTCACCATGATTCAATGCCACAAACTTTTCTACTGTTACCAAGCCCAGACCAAAACCTTCCGTATTCTGTATATTAGAAGCCCTGTAGAATGGTTTAAACACATTGTTCAACTCTGCCGGGGGAATACCAACCCCATTGTCTTTGATTACCAGATAAAGTGTCCCCCCATTTTTTGCGATTGTAAAAATAACGGGCTTTCCTTCACCATATTTTATGGCATTGTCCAATACATTCTCAAATGCCCTTTGGATCAATATCTTATCCCACATGATAGTTTGCTCAAAATCAATGGTGGAATTGAAAACCACTAGGTTTTTGAACCTTGCCTTATTCACAATCTCCTCCAGAAAGTTATTGATCTCCACCTCTACCAAATTGACCGGAAACTCACCCTGATCAACTTTTTCAGACTCCAACACTTTCACAACCAATTGATCTAGGTTATTGGTTTCATTTTCTATTTTCAGGAGTTTATCGAAAACCACCTTCTTTGACTTTTGGGCATCTTGGTCATTTTTCAAATAGAATTTCCCAATATCAATACTCGATTTGATGATAGCCAATGGGGTTTTGAATTCATGGGAAACCAGGGAAATAAATTGGGACTTGAATACATTGACTTCTTTTTCCTTTTCGAGAGCTTCCCTGAGTTTGATTTCATGTTGGATCCTCGTGGTCGTATCCCTCGCTATGATGGATATTTTGTTTATTTGACTGTGGCTGTCCAGAAGCAGATCGAGCGAAACATCTATCCATTTATCCCCTTTATCGGTCTTGAATTTTTGCAAACTCTGGTAATGTGCCTTTCCAACTTTGAACTGTGGCTGAAATGTATCTTCCACCAATTTGTGGATCAATTGAAAGGTGTCTTTTCCCAATATTTTCTTAACCGATGGAGACATATATTCTATTTTCCTATCCTTATTGAGTATGATGACCAAATCGCTGGTTTTCTCCAGAATATTGGAAAACAAATATTCTTTTTCTTCCTTGAGCTTGAAAAGTTCTTCTTTTTCATTCTTCTCCTGAATTGCCTGTACAATCACTGTATAAAACGAAAACAAGGGTGTAAGCCTTTCAACCAAATCCTGCCCAAAACCTGACTTTCTGTTCGCCAAGCCAATCATTGCGATGGTATTATCATCCTTGCAGATCGGTATACCCATAAAATTAGATAAACTTGGATGCCCAGATGGTTGTTTGACATCCCTGAACAACGAGGAATCATTGATAATCATCACTTTTTTTGTATTGATGCATTTATCTATAAAATTACCGGGATGGTCAAACAAAAAATTGTTTCTACTATAAGCCTCAAATAAATTAAAGGACTCTTTCGATAAAGTCGAAATGTCGGATACAGCATCCAATTTCAAAAGTGGTTTATCGGAATATTTTGTGGTAACCTGCCCGATAAAGCCCAATTCCGCCCCAGAGGTCTTGAGTATAAATTCCAAAAGCTTTTTAAGCGTCACTTCATCCTGTTCATATATAAAAAAGTCATTTTGGATCTGAACCAAACCTCTCAAAATCTCATTGCTTTTCTTCAATTCATATTCAGCCCTTTTAATCTCCTCAATTGGCAAAATATTGATCCCAATACATTTCTTCCCATCTATTTCAATTTTAGAGAATTCCATATCAAACCAATTTGGACATCCTTCTCCAAGGAGTACTTGAGCCCGTAAAAGAAATTCCCTTTCCGGATTTCCCAACCAAGACTTTACCCTGTCGAACTCCTCATTTCCGTTGAAAAACATTTCCAAAGGAAAACCATTGTCCATTTTTGAATATTGAAATGGCACCATTTGCAAAAGCATACCATTTGCAATCAAAACCTCCTCTAATTTGTCATCAAAAATAACATAAGGATTTGTGATATTCTCCAAAACCTCCATTACAGAGGTGGTACGGTAGGTCAAATATCTCTTGCCAATCCCAAGTACCAAATAACCTTTGATCTGCCGCTTCTCCCTATCAATCCAAAAAATATCCTTGACTTGAAGCTTATCTTCATCCATCACAAGATATCCGTCATGCTTCACGTCATCAATAGCTATTAGTTGGCTTTTTTTGGGGGGAAGTTTGTTTCCATCCAAATCCAACAGGTTGGATTCAAATTCTTCGATGTTTGAAATCAAACCCAAAATTCTCTCCCCAAAACTAAACACCAACCTTTGACTATACCCAAGCAGATTGCCTGTATCCATGTCAAAAATATAATCTTCATTCTTTATCGAACTAACAATTCCAGCATCCATTTCTTTTGGTTTTAATATGGGTCTACATCCACTACTACCCTTACACTCCTGAATTCTTTATTGGCATACATCTCTTCCAAAATCAACTGCAAACCATGTTTGAAAACTGCCTGTGCATTTCCAGACTTATCCAACTTCACAAGGCTTTCAAAGATAAACTGATTCTTGATTTTACCAATCAGACCTTTCTCCGGTCCCAACATTATTTTTTTGACATTGATATCATTTAGCAGGTTATGCAAATGCCTTGCAGCTTTTTCGGCAGTTTTGTAATCTTTGTGTCGGGAAGAAATCTTTATCAATTTGACAAATGGAGGATAGAAAAACTTCTGCCGTTCGGTCATGTCCTGCACATAGAAGTTCTTGTAATCTCCCTGAATCACTTTATCGAATATATAATGATCCGGTTTTCTGCTTTGGATCACTACTGTTCCCCTTTTCTCCCTTCTTCCTGCTCTTCCCGCTACTTGGGTGATCTGTTGAAAAGCCCTTTCACCAGCCCTAAAATCAGGGAAATACAAAATCCTATCAGCATCCAATATCCCAACCACTGTTACTTTTTCAAAATCCAAACCCTTGGTAATCATTTGGGTACCAACCAAAATATCAATATTCCCTGCACCAAAATCTTCCAATAAACGCTGATACCCGTATTTGCTTTTTGTAGTATCCATATCCATCCTTGCAACCCTGGCTTCGGGGAATAGCAAGGAAATACTTTCCTCAATCCGCTCTGTCCCCAGCCCCACGGCAGCCAATTTCCCACTGCCACAAGCCGGACAGGTTTTCGGGACTTTTTCCTTGAATCCACAGTAATGGCAGCGCATCTCCTCACCAAACTGGTGGTAGGTCAAACTCACATCACAATGCTCACACTCCGGAATCCAGCCGCAGTCCTCGCAGGAAATATAAGGTGCATATCCCCTCCTATTCTGGAAAATCAAAACCTGTTCTTGCTTGTTCAATGCCTCCTGGATCTTTTCCCGCATCAGTCTGGTGAAATCCAGTTTGAGAAGGTTTTTCTTTTTGTCCACCAAAATATCCGAAAGGAAATATTCGGGCAATTGCGCTTCCCCGTATCGGCGATCCAGCTGTACGTAGCCATATTTCTTCGTTCTGGCATTGTAATAACTCTCAAAAGAAGGCGTCGCTGAACCCAATATTGTTTTGGCCTGATGCAACCAAGCCAGCATGATGGCAGCATCTCTCGCCTGAAATCTCGGGGCAGGATCATATTGCTTGAATGATGCTTCGTGCTCCTCATCCACAATCACTAATCCCAAGCTATCAAATGGAAGAAAAATCGACGAACGCACACCTACAACAAAGGAAAACTTGCCACTGATGACTCCATTCCAAACCTCCACCCGTTCGTTGTCGGAATACTTGGAATGATACACACCCATTTTGCTCCCGAAGACCTTCCTCAACCTCCCTACCATGTGGGTAGTCAGGGCGATTTCTGGAAGGAGCAAAAGGATCTGGCTGCCGCTTTCAAGGGCTTCTTTGATCAGTTGGATGTATATCTCGGTCTTTCCACTTCCGGTGATTCCGTGAAGTAATGTCACCTGCTTTTCTTCAAATCCCTCCTTGATCTGCCCCATGGCAACACCTTGCTCTTCTGACAAAACGATCTCCTCATCGCTTTCAGCAATCTCTTCAAACCGACTGATTATCAACTTATATTCCTCCAAAACATTGTTTTTGATCAATGTTTTGATAGAACTCATGGATAATCCGGCATCTGAGAATACTTTTTTGTCCAAGCCTTTCACATTCAATTCCGGATTCTGATAGACTGGAATTTCCTGTAAATATTTGAGCAATATTTCCTCCTGCTTAGGTTTGGAATCAAGCTCTTGGAATAGGTTTTCCAATGCTTTTTTATCCTCGGCATATTCTTTTCTCAGACGGATTCTGGTCTCGACTTTTGGAGTATATTTATCTTTTACCTTTTCGAAAACGATAATTGCCTCTTTGATGACCAGACTTTTGATGATCCCATGGATGGTTTTGATACCGAGCAACTGCTCGCAGTCTTCATAACTCAACTCCTCCCTACTAGCCAAAGCCTGTAAGATTACCTCTTCCCTATCATCCAAAGGATACATGGATGTTTCAGAATCATAGGTTGGATTAAGTTGGATTTTACTCTCGCTGCTCAGCTTCAGTCCCGAAGGCAATGCTGAATTCATCACCTCACCAATATGGCAGCAGTAATACTCTGCCATCCAAGCCCAGAATTTGATTTGCAGTGGGTTGACCACGGCATAGGTATCCATAACATCCAAGATTGGTTTGGCGTCATATTCTTTGGGAGGCTTTTGATGTACTTTCCCAATGATGCCTGTGAGGACTTTTTTGGCACCAAATTGCACCATCACCCGGTATCCAATCCCAATCTCCCCAGCCAGACTCCTTGGAATCTTGTAAGTGAACATCTTGGGAATAGGAACAGGCAAAATCACATCAGCAAAAAGCCGTGACTTCTCATCTTGAGGTTCGTAAGCATCTCCAAATAAACTTTCCAAAAATATAGTCTTTAATCAAGTTTTCATTTTGGGCCAAAAGAAAAAGACCCTAAGGCAAATATAGGGAAATGGAGTTGGTGATTTTAGATTTTAGAGGGGAGATTTTTAGATTCAAGATCTAAGACACAAGAGGCAAGACAAAGTCTCGCTGAGAGCTCAAAGTTGCAAAGATACGCTAGGGATGGTAAATGTGGGATTACAATTTAGAGCATAGTGGGTTTTTGATTCATTATTCGGAGTTCAAAATTCATAATTTAAAATTGTCGAATTTTGAAATTTAAATCCCACTGTTTCAGTCCTCTGACTAACATTTTCCCTTACGAGAAAACAAAAAGCAACTTAACTTAGAATGTAACCTAATATATCTAGAATATATTCTATTTATCTCAACACCTAAAACAGCCATTTCCACCAAACGTACCTATTCCCAAAACAACAAAAAAATCCATCTGCCACGTCCTGAAAATACTTGACACTTTTTTTTCAATTGAAGAGATTCAACCACTTCGTGGTTGTTGGCATCATCATCGACTTTGATCCCCGGATAGTAATCCGGGGCTAATCGAAGTTTAACCCCATTCGGGGTTTAAATTCTTTTTTTTCTCTGACACTTTTCCTATTTCATCCTTCCTACTTCATCCTTTTCCTCTCCTACTTCCTATGATCCACCTGCTTTCTAAGCTGATCCATTTCTTTGGAAAAGTCGAAAGATCGGCTGAGGCGTTCGAGTTTCTTTTGGAGGTTTTCGAGGAACTTCATGTGGGCTGGGCTGTCCGGATTGAAGGGTCGGTGGGCTAGTTCCCTTCGGATGTTTTCTACTTCCATGATAGTCGGGTAGGTTTTGGGATCTATCCATGAGCTTTTGAAGCGCTCCCAGATATAATCCTCAGCCTGTTCTGTGGGGTGAATCATATCGGACTTGTAAAAACGATAATCGCGCAGCTCGTCCATCATAATTTCGTAACTAGGAAAATAATGTACACAGTCAAAGGACTCTGCTATGTCATTGCAAGCCAATCTCAAGAGGCTTTTGCTCAACTGATTCTCAGGAACACCATCTTTGGTATGACGTACTGGACTGACAGTCAATACAATGTTGACATTTGGATTAAACTCCCGGTACATATTGATAAAACCTATATACGTTTTGTGGATTTCGTCTAAGTTGAGGAGTCTTTTTTCAAACAAGCCCGAAGGTTGCTTATGGCAATTGGCGACAATCTGACCAGAGGAACCATATTCATAAACCCAAGCTGTACCAAAAGTGATGATCAAGTGACTGGCTTTTTCCAGTTGTGCTTTTGTCTGTTGCTGCTTTTTGTGGATCAATCTCGAAAGTGAATCCTGACTATATCCTGACACATCGGAATGCATTCCAAAATGGAGATAAACTCCATCCCGAACCAATACCATATCTGTATTGACTGGCATTTCGAGCAAAGCATCTTCCAAAACTTGGGTAATGGAGATCGGGTTGAAAAGTGTCCCGAAAGGATTGTTTAGCACATTGAACTTCCTCTCGTGAAGTTTATCACCAATCATGGTCGAAAAACACGAACCTACAGCGAACAGTGAAGATTGGTGGTTAATCTTTGGCTGAGCATCGGGGATATCAAAAGTAGTAGTCCATTGCATGTCCTAAAATTAAGGAGAATCATTTGATATAGACAATGGTTGGGGGAATTTTATGGAGTAAGGAGAGAAGATGTTGATTGGTTTTTTAGGGTTTGAAGGTTGAAAGGTTTTAAAGTTATAAGGTTATAAGGTTGAGGTTTAGTCAGTGAATTTTTGGATAAATTTAATTGTACAAACACCGACCACAAAGTGGTCAAAGTTCAAAATACTGTGGCCGTGACGGAACCGCAGGGGAAATCTGTGGAAAATTATATTCCGAACGGGTGGTAAGAGATTATTCAACTCCATTCGGAGTTGGTTGGGACGACTCAATTCATTCTTTTCACCCCGCATGGCAATGTGGGGCTAATCGAGGTTTAACTCCTTCGGAGTTGACTGGGACGAACCATTTGATTCCTTTTTCCCCGCATTGCAATGCGGGGCTAATCAAAATTTATTTCCTTCGGAAAAGGAAATTAACCTCGTAATTCACTCCTCACAAACGTTCCCGAATGGGAACGAATCTCGATTAGCCCCGAGTCGCCACTCGGGGTTAAAATGGGAGAAAATAGATATTCCCCAACTCCGAAGGGAGTTGAATTTAGAGAAGATATTTTTCATCATACGGGATTCCATTTTCAGTCAAAAGAAGTTTGAATTCATCTAAGGAATTAGTAGTCTTGTGATGTTCTTCTTGGTTTTTGATGTATTCAATCAAAGAGTTTTTTCGAGAATATTCCACTGTAAATGCTCCATAGCCCTCTTGCCAGCCCTCCCAACCCTCAAAAAGTTTTTCCTTCTTGATTAAAGTATTCGCAGAAAGTTTAATATCCTTCACTAAAGAGGCTATTGAGAGTGATTGATGTATGTGTGTGAAAATATGTACATGATCCTCGACAGCATTTATTCTATATAAATGACAACTTTTGTTTTTCAATAAGCTATTGATATATGAGAATAGGATTGTCTTTCTGTCTTTATGTATTGTTCTTTTTCTCCTATTGGTTGAAAAAACAATATGATATAATAAGTTCGTGTGTGTCCCCATAATACATTCAGTTTGTTCCAACCGAAAATAATATTTGTAATTGATGTTAATCGTTGTTTAAACGTATAAAACGAAAAATTTAACTCCATTCGGAGTTGGTTTGGACGATTCCCTTGATTCTTTTCACCCCGCATGGCAATGCGGGGCTAATCGAGGTTTAACTCCTTCGGAGTTCACGGGGGCATTTCCGTGATCGTTTTTGCCCCCGCATGGCAATGTGGGGCTAATTGAGATTCAACTTCCCGATAATCTCGAGACAGGCTCTTCGGAGTTGGTAATACCTCTTAGAATTCTATATTTTGATCTTCATATAGCAATATGGGGCTAATCGAGATTTATTTTCCCGCAATCCTGCGGGACAGGCTCTTTCGGAAATGGGAAAATAACTTTATATTCAATGTCAACAATTTGGTGTTCCTCACAAACGTTCCCGAATGGGAACGAATTTCGATTAACCCCAAGTCGCTACTCGGGGAAAGAATGAAAGAAAATAGATATCCCCCAACTCCTTCGGAGTTGAATTTAGACCAATATTAGCCAAGATTTGTCCCCTTGGATTATGCCTCCGTGGACTGTGTCCTCATAATCTACCCGTGAACTGTGTCCTCACAGTCCACATATTTAATGAAATACTTCAAGAAAAAACAAAGGTCTGTGAGGACACAAACCTTGGAAGAAAAAAAGGTCTGTGGGGACACAGACCTTGGGAATAAATCCTAATAACTATTTAACTATCACTAATCTACTGATCGCTCAATCGACTGATCAACCATTCTCTTTCGCCCAGTTAAATGCATTGACAAACGCCTCTACCCATGGAGTGATTTCGTCGTCCATTCTTTCTGTGGCATAATGTGGCCAGTTCCAAGGCTTTAGGGATCGTTCGATATGTGGCATGATCGCCAAATGTCTTCCATCCGCTGAAGCTATACCTGCTACCGCATGGTCGGATCCGTTTGGATTCCCCGGATAAGCCTCATATGAGTATTCCATACCTATATGGTAAGCTGACTTTTCTTTTGGCAATGAGAATTTACCTTCTCCATGTGCTACCCATACCCCCAGTCTTTGACCTGCTAAACTCTTGAACATCACCGTTTCGTTTTGTGGAATGGTCACATTCACAAATGATGACTCAAATTTATGGGATTCATTGTGAAGCATTTTTGGCTTGACATCATGCTCTGGCGTCACCAAGCCCAACTCTACCATTAGCTGGCAACCGTTACAAACACCCAAACTCAATGTATCTTTTCTGGCATAGAATTTATCCAATGCCTGCTTTGCTTTTTCATTATAAAGGAATGCACCTGCCCAGCCTTTGGCAGAACCCAACACATCGGAATTGGAGAATCCACCTACAAAGACGATCATCTGTACATCTTCCAAGGTCTCTCTTCCTGAGATCAAATCTGTCATGTGTACATCTTTGACATCAAATCCTGACAACCACAACGCATAAGCCATTTCCCTGTCTCCATTCACTCCTTTTTCACGAATAATTGCTGCTGTTTTCCCAGATTTTTCTTTTCTATAAGGGTTCAGGCTGAATGAATCAAATGTACCCTCACAATTGGAATTGAAATTATAAGAAAGAGTTTGCGATTTATAGTTTTCAAACCTCGCCAAGGCAAGCTTGTCCCCTGACTGCTTTTTGTCCAACAAATATGAAGACTTGAACCATGTATCCCGCATTTCTGAAACATCCAACTCCAAGTCCAATCCCGTGAGCTCTACTTTTCCTGTCATATTTACAGTCGCTAAAGCAACGTAATCTATGCCATGATTTGCCAAGACTGCTCTCGTTCTTTCTGGGTTTGCTACTTGAATCAAAACTCCAGGGTTTTCTGCAAACAAGGACTTTACAATATCATTTCCTGAAAGTCTATCAGTTTTTACTGTTAGCCCAACTTTCGAAGACGGGAAAGTCATTTCCAACAAAGCTGTAATCAAACCTCCCGAAGAAATGTCATGGCCAGCTAGAACCTCACCTTTTTCGATCAGCTTCTGCAAAGTCATAAAGGCTTGCCCAAAATAATGGTTATCCACTACATCAGGTGTCTCCGAACCTACTTTATTCAGTATTTGATGGAAACTGGAGCCTCCAAGCTTAGGTGTGTCTTTTGAGAAATCTATGTAAAACACCTTGCTGCCATCTATTGGCTTCAAGTCTGGGGACACTGTTTTGTTGATATCTGAGCATTCTCCAATGGAAGAAATAATGACCGTCCCAGGAGAATAAACAACTTTCCCATCAGGATATTTCTGTGTCATTGAAAGGGAATCTTTTCCAGTAGGAATGTTCACGCCCAAATCTATAGCAAACTCACTGACAGCTTCCACTGCTCTGTAAAGCCTGTCATTCTCGCCTTTGTTTTTGGCTGGCCACATCCAGTTGGCACTTAGGGAAATCCCTGCCAAACCATCCTCAATCGGCGCCCAAACCAAATTGGTCAATGCCTCGGCAATTGCCAATCTTGATCCTGCTTCCGGATTTGCCAAAGCAGCCACAGGAGCGTGTCCGATGGATGTTGCGATGCCTTTATGTCCAGTGAAATCAATCGCCATCACTGCGACATTGTTCAAAGGAACTTGAATCTCCCCTACTGTCTGCTGCTTGGCAACTCTACCAGTCACAGAACGATCGACCTTATTGGTCAACCAATCTTTACAAGCTACAGCTTCGAGTTGCAGTACTTCGGAAATATATTGTTTTAGATTTTGGACTTCATATTCGGACTCGGCAAATTTCGCATTGCCTGAATTGTCTTCCAGTATTGTCTTAGGTGAGCTGCCAAACATGTATGAAAGATTCCAATCCACTGGCTTCTCTCCTGTATTTTGATTCTCAAACTTGAAGTGCATATCTCCTGTCGTCTCACCGACAACATAAAACGGTGCTCTTTCTCTAGCGGAGATTTTCTGTAGCAGTTCCAAGTTTTTCTCTCCCACGACCAATCCCATTCTTTCTTGGGATTCGTTACCTATGATTTCTTTGGAAGAAAGTGTCGGATCACCCACTGGCAATTGGTCTATATGGATCGTTCCCCCTGTGGTCTCTACCAACTCGGAAAGACAATTTAAATGCCCTCCAGCTCCGTGGTCATGGATGGACACTATTGGATTGTCGTCAGACTCAGCCATGGCACGAATCACATTCATAACACGCTTCTGCATCTCAGGATTGGACCTTTGGATAGCGTTCAATTCGATGGCATTGGAAAACTCCCCAGTTGCCACAGAGGAAACAGCACTTCCGCCCATCCCAATTCTATAATTATCACCACCCATGATGACAATTTTATCTCCTTTTTCAGGATCATTTTTCTTGCTGTACTGACTTCTTGTGAAACCTACGCCACCAGCAAGCATGATTACTTTATCAAAACCATGCGCCTTGCCATCCTCTTCATGTTCAAATGTCAATACTGAACCCGAAATCAACGGCTGACCAAACTTGTTTCCAAAATCACTCGCTCCATTGGAAGCTTTGATAAGGATATCCATTGGGGTTTGATAAAGCCATTTTCTTTCAGACAAGTCCTTTTCCCAACTTCTACCTTTCTCAGATCGCGGATAAGAGGTCATGTAAACGGCCGTACCGGCCAATGGAATGGAAGCGGTACCTCCTGCCATCCTATCCCTGATTTCACCACCTGCTCCTGTAGCTGCGCCGTTGAATGGCTCGACTGTGGTTGGAAAATTATGTGTTTCAGCTTTGAGGGAAATGACTGTTTCTATCGTCTCAGGCTCAAAAAAATCTGGTTTGTCCTGTGTTTTTGGAGCAAACTGCTGGGCTTTTGGCCCTTGTACAAATGCCACATTGTCTTTATAAGCAGATACGATCCTATTTGGATGTCTCTTGGAAGTCTCTTTGATCATCTGAAAAAGTGTCCTCTCCTTTTCCTCACCATCAATGACAAAAGTACCATTGAAAATCTTGTGTCTACAATGTTCGGAGTTCACTTGGCTAAATCCAAAAACCTCGGAATCAGTCAATGCCCGCCCTAGTTGCTTGGCTACATTTTCAAGATAATCCACCTCTTCTTGGCTCAATGCCAAACCTTCAGATAGGTTATAAGCTTTGATATCTTTTACTTCAACTACTTTTTCAGGTTCAATATGAATATCAAAAATATCCTGATCCAATCCTTCATAAACTGCCTGCAACATTGGATCAATGCATTCATTCTCAGTCAGTGGAAAATATTCTTCGATCCTGACAATGCCTCGAATCCCCATATTGATGGTGATTTCCACGGCATTGGTTGACCATGGTGTGATCATTTCTTTTCGAGGTCCAGCAAATTTACCGGCAACTTTCTCTGACTTTATTTCTGAGGCATCTCCAAAGAGCCAGAGAAGCTTATCGATATCAGACTTTAAAATGGGATGTTTTGATTGTACTGCGTAAATAACCGCTTGTGGGGATTGGAAAAAGAGAATCATGTCCTGAGTTTTGGATGTCTTTTTTTAAGAAGTCCCAAAGGTACACAATTGCCTGAAAAGTATAAAGAAGAAATGAGGATTGGAAAATTGAAAGATTATAAAATTTTAAGATTTTTGAGAAAGACTGGCAGCCTATTGATTTAGGTTGATGCAATTGAATGTTTTTTATCTGGATTTGATTTTAAAACTGGAGGAATAGAAAGTCGATAGAGAAGAAAGTTTTAAAGTTGGAAGGTTTCAAGGTTTTAAGGTTGACTTGGACTGATAGATCAGTAAATTATGCAAATTGAGGTTGCATTAAAGAGGGGTCAAAAGTGAAGAACTTGTCCCGATTTATCTGGATTGGAATCTGGAAGGTTAGGAAAGCTTTGGAATCTGGAAGGTTAGGAAAGCTGTAAAATTTTGGAATTACTTGCTCCATGGATTTTAAATCAAAGTGGATTATCACTTTCCCACTTTCACCTAGTGACCTTTGTGTAAACCTTTGTGATCTCCTTTGTGGTGAAAAAACTTAACCACAAGGAACACTATGAATACACAAAGGACACAAAAATCTTCATCTAAAGGTAAGCCCCCCAGGGTTATACATGTGTCCATCTGTGGTAATGCCCCTATTTCTTCACCAAAACCACCTTGATTCTATCCGCTTTTTCTACTTGATCCAAAAAAGCCACATAATCGTTGAAAAGGGCCGCAGGAAATACCCCGTCTTTCAGCATGAGTTTTCTTTTGTACACAAACCTATTCTCTACATACTCAAAATCAACTTGATACATCCCAAATTGATTTTCTAGCTGTGCGCTTTCCGGGATGGTTTCAAGCTGGTATCCATCAGGAATCTGATATTCATATTCATCTACATCGATGAAACCCATTTTTCTTTCAAAATCAAATTTCCTCTCCTTTCGAGCTGATCTCAATCCTGATTTATAAGCATTCAGTTGGTTCACTTCCAAGAAGATCCTGCTTCCAGAGGCATTTGCAAAATTTCTGGAAGTTACTGTCGCCTGCGTTTCTATTTGGGGCAGATAACCGTTGGTTTTATAATCAAAATTCAAATCCCCAACCTCCATCGATGGAAGGGAAATGTTTTGGTTGAACCACTTTTTTTTCTGCTCATTTGATTGATTATAGATGGATAGTAAATTTGAATTTTCAGATTGAAGCCCTTCATTTGACATAAAAAGATTCAAATTTGCAGATCCATTTTCATGCAACAATACCTTGGCTTTGATGGTTTGTATATTTTCCTCAACCCCATATTTTGGTGTTTTTGCAAGCACTCCCCCCTCTTCAGAAATCAACAATGCATAACGATCTGATGTAAAATCACTCAGATAGCCAAAAGGATTGGTTTGGCTGGTACATTCCAACCAAATGGTTTCATTGTCAATCGGCACGGCTAAAATCACATGGTTAAAATAATCACTGGGAAAATCTTCATAGGTAGGTCTTTTTCTTACACCGCCATGAATCAAAGCATAATGGCTCTTGATCCCAGCTTCTTTCAGCAATGCCCCCATGTAATTTGACAATGCTTTACAATCCCCATAAGAAAGCTTCTCAACTGTCGATGCTTCAAAGGGCATCAATCCCCCTATCCCCAACTGAATGCTGACATATCGGGTTTGCTTTTGGAGATATTGATAAAGCACCTTTGTTTTTTCAATATCGGACTCCAAACCAGCTGTCAATTCCTGTACTTTTGCTTTTGTAGCAGCTGAAAGCACATCTTTCCCTTTGTTTAATTGATAAATCCACGCACCAAATGATTCCCACGAACTGAGATCACCTTCAAATCCATCATAATTGAATGAAGTAGGTGCAGCGTATAGAATTGGAATAAAATTTTCTCCATGCTGCATCATCGGTTCTGTCTCGATGGCATCCAAATCAGAAAGTGTCCATTCCGATTTCAGAAATTTGTTTTCAAGCTTCGGTTTCTTGTCAGGATCTATATTGGCTGATTTTGAGAAAAACCGAATCTTTTTATCTTCTGGATATAGGTAAGTGACATTTGCTGATTCCACTGGAACCATTGGCATGGTCTGCGGATACCAAGAAGCTATGTAATATAAATTTGGATATTGAACCTCATATTCAAATTCTACAGTGTATGGATATCTGTACTGTTTCATATCCAAAATCTTCTGTCTATTATCTTCGTAAATCGAATAGGAACTGAAGTTGCTAAAATCCTTGATATCTGATTTTTTAGATTTCGAAATGACCTTACCACTTGCATCATAGACGACACCAGACAGGTTTTTGAAAACTTTGGACTTACTGTAATCTACCTGAATCTCGGCTAAATCATTCGCTTCCGCTTTGAGGATTGTATAGGCGACTTTTACTTTTCTGGAAATCTTTCCATGATCATCTACCAAATTGTTTTCAACAGATGTTCTGATGACAGCTGGAGCTTCTTTGAGCCATTCCTGTTTTATTTTTGCTACGCTATAGTCTTGGCCAAAAGACATTGAGTACATGCACAAAAGACCAAGTACCAATATTATCGAATATTTGCCCATCATTATTCAGCTGTTTTCTTAAATACAATCATCTGTTTTTGTTTTGCCGAAATGACATTGTAAAATTCTCTCAGCTGCTCATATTTTTCAGGTGTATAAAAAGTCTGGTTCACTTGGTAAGTAAAATTGATTTGGATTTTTCCGTTGGGTTGGATACTTGAAACATATGAGAATACGATGTCCTTCTCATCAAAATGGGTAACTGAAGACTGGGGCAATTCTTCAACACTATAACCTTCAGGCACGTCGATAAACATGATTACATTGTTTCTTCTACCATACACAAAATCCACGGGGAAAAACCGTGTCTCTTGTTTAAATGGATTTTCTGATAAATAAAGGTCATCAAAAACACTCAAATAAATATAGTCTCCAGACTTTTCCAAACCTGAATTTCCCGACAGTTTATACTTTTCTATCAGGGGCAAGTGTCTGTTTTCAGAATTCTCAAAACTGGCTTCAATGACCTTCCATTCCTTAAATTGATCTTCAAATTCAGCCAGAAATTTTTCTTCCCCATTTTTCACAAAATTTCTCTTCAATTGTGCTGCTTTATACCCTACAAGTTTCTTACTCACATCCAACATCAGCATTTCGTCCACAAATGAGATGTTTATCAAAGAAGTTTCACTGATAGGATTTAAATTGTTGAAATCAATCCAATGTGAATTCCGGTCACTCACTACCCATCCTCTGAAGTTAATAGACTTGGTAGGCAATATCCCTATCGGCAATGAACCATCAGTGGCATCCAGAATCACTTCCCTATCCTTCAACTTTGCAGCAGCGGTGACATAGTTCAGCTTATACATCAATGGGTTTGAAGGATTCAAAAAACCAAGGTCTCTGGTACAGCTCACCACAGGATGTGCATCGATGCCAGCTTCCCTCAAAAATGCAATCAAGATAAAATTCACCTCAGCCACATTCCCATTTCCCTGTTCATATATTTTCTCAAGATATCTAGTTGTATAAATCCCCCTATTCCCATTCCAGGCAACTTTAGAACTGATGTGATCCATGATTACGGAGATTTTTTCCTCATCCGTAGCCAGGTTTTCGATAAGCCCTGAAACTACATCTCTGGCGAACTTCGTCCTATTCAGAACTTTCCCAAAACCTTCATCATTCAGCAATTCCACAGACATTTTGTCCCAGCTTGGCGCAATGTTTTGTCTTGAGCTATTCGGAAACTGTACCCATTGTAGTTGGAATTCAACTTTGGTAGAATAACTCCTGGGATTATCTATAAATGGTTCTGGCCTAAGCGCAGGTACATCGGCAGCTGCCCAGTGATATGTTTGGTTTGTAAAATCAACAGACTGGGAAGTCGTTTGGGAAGTGGTGGTATAGTTGCTATTGACTCTTTCCGTATTGACCCAATTGATTCTTCCTTGGGCTGTACTTTTTTCGTTGATTTTATAGGCAACCCCACCTTGGTTGATCTGGGAATAAGAAAAATACTCTGGATGTGCCAGTTTGTACTCACTCCACAAAGTCGGGATCTCATCCTGAAACTCCCATTCGCGCAAGTAGCTGTACAAGTCCGAATTGATTTCATAGGAAATTTCCATCACGGTACCTGCCTTGACATTGGGCATAGAGATTTTCATCAGCCGGAATGTCGTACTCACCTTTTCCTCAAAAATACTTTCCTTCCCTAATTTCTCTTTTATCACTTTACCATCTTCCGTGGCATTGTATACAAACCCCTTTATGTTAAAGACCTTGTCTGTACGTCCTGAGAAATCATAAAACGGAATGGAAATATCGGCAAATCCCACCCCTTCCTGACTGATCACTTTCACAACTTTGTGTACTTTGTAGTTGATCAAAAAACCAGTTGAGGTGTTAAAACTAAACCTTGTATCTCCAGTATGGGACAAAACCAAAGCTTCTGCCTCAGGATCCTTATCGTATGACTTCAAAGTCACCAGTTCTTCCGGGATTTTACCGAATGTCAACCTTTCATTTTGGGAAAAGACAAATTCTGATTTTAAAGAAAAAACAAATACCAAAAGAATAAGCGCTGTAAAATTTCTATCCATAAAATTTCATATTTTACGAAAAGTAGAAATCTAAAACTAAAAATCAAATAACAATTTAAAATAATCCAAAAAAACATTAGAACACCTACATTCTTACCAAGAACAAGTGAATATCCATCTGACGATATAATTGTACGCAAATAAGGTCAAAATAAAAAAGGTCAAAGGAGCAGCTCCTTTGACCTTTTTTATGCGTCCCATTTTCAATATCTTGGATGATTCGTCAAATCAATATTTGGTGAGACAATCTCAAAATTGACTTTTGGGACAACCAAAGTATATAAATTTACTTCATCAAATAATCGCAGGATATTTTGAAGGATCGACTTCCTGCATCATGGCATAAATTTTTTCCACAACATCATCAACCGACGGCTTGGAGAAATAGTCCCCATCCGATGAATATGCAGGTCTGTGGGCTTTTGCTGCAATGGTGGCAGGCTCTGAATCCAAATGATAATATGCTTTTTGGTCTTCAATCACTTGCTGCATCATAAATGCAGAGGCTCCCCCAGGCACATCTTCATCTGCAAACAAGACCCTGTTTGTCTTTTGGATAGATTTGCCCACGACACCTGTTGTATCGAATGGCAAAAGCGTCTGAACATCAATTACTTCGATATCGATTCCCATACTTTCCAGCTCTTGAGCTGCATCCAATACAATCCTACACATGGATCCATAAGTTACAACTGTCATATCAGTACCTTCTTTCAGGATTTCTGGAATCCCCAAAGGAACTTTGAACCCACCAATATTACTCGGCATCCGTTCTTTCAATCTATATCCATTCAGACACTCTATTACCAAAGCTGGCTCATCTGCTTCAAGAAGTGTATTGTACATTCCAGCAGCTTGTGTCATATCCCTCGGAACACATATCAACATCCCCCTCAGTGAATGGAGCAACATCCCTATTGGCGAACCTGCATGCCAAACACCTTCAAGCCTATGCCCTCTAGTCCTAACGATCAATGGCGCTTTTTGGCCTCCCTTGGTTCTGTATTGCAATGATGCCACATCATCTGCCAAAGTCATCAAAGCATAATAAATGTAGTCCAAATATTGAATCTCAGCCATAGGGCGCAAGCCTCTAAGCGCTGCTCCCAATCCCTGGCCAATGATGGAACATTCCCTGATACTGGTATCTGTCACCCGCAATTCTCCATGTTTGGCCTGCAACCCTGCAAAGGCCTGGTTGACATCACCAATTTTACCAACATCTTCCCCAAAAGCAAAAAACCTGGGATCCCTATCCAGAATCGCATCAAAACAGGCCTGCAAAATCTCCCTACCATCTACCAATGAAGCCTCTTCATCATATTGGGCTGGTACAGGTTTGATTTTCTCTACGCCAAACTCAGACTGGCTGTAAAGATGACTGTTGTATCTATCTTCGTTTAGTTTTTGCTGATCGGAATACCAAGATTTCAAATCAGTCTTGATCGACTCAGAATCCATTCTTGTAAGCCATAAAGTCCTTCTTACCGAACTGATGACATCTTTTCTGATCGGGTTTATCGTCTTGCCCAAATCGTCTGCAATCTGATTGATGGCAACTGAATTTGCAGACTTGGACGCCACTTCCTTGATCAATCTGACTGCTTCTCCCAACTCAGATTTAATACTTTCAGAGAATGATTTCCATGCACTTTCTTTTTCTGTTTTGACAAATTGCTTTGCTTCCAGATCTATATTATCCAAATCTTCTTCAGAGGCGATTTCCCTTTCAATCAGAAACTCCCTGAATTTCAAAAGACAGTCGTGGTTTTTTTCCCATTCAAGACGTTCTGCCGATTTATACCTTTCGTGCGATCCAGAAGTGGAATGTCCTTGGGGCTGTGTCATTTCAATCACATGAATCATCACAGGCACATGTTCTTCCCGGGCTATTCTTGCCGCATTTTCAAAAGCTCGATCTAAGCCCTCATAATCCCAACCCTTCACCACAAAGATTTCATACCCCTTCTGGTCATCATTTCTTTGAAGTCCTTTCAAAATTTCGGAAATACTTCCCTTGGTCGTATGGTATTCATTGGGTACAGATATACCATACCCATCATCCCAGATAGAAATCACCATGGGTACTTGGAGCACCCCAGCGGCATTGATGGTCTCGAAAAACATCCCCTCGGAAGTGGATGCATTTCCAATTGTACCCCAAGCTACTTCATTTCCCTTATCGGAAAATTCACTGAGTTCATGAAGGTCTTCATTTTCCTTAAACAACTTTGAAGCATAAGCCAAACCCAAAAGCTTTGGCATCTGGGCAGCAGTAGGTGATATATCGGCAGTTGAATTTTTTGTTTCGGCAAGATTCCTCCAGGTACCATCATCATTGAGCGATCTGGTTGCAAAATGCCCATTCATCAACCTTCCCGCTGATGCCGGTTCTGCCTCCACATCTGTATGGGCATAGAGCTGCGCAAAATACTCCTTTACGGACAATTGGTCTATGGCAAACATAAAAGTCTGATCCCTGTAATATCCAGACCGGAAATCACCTTTCTTAAAATACCTTGCCATGGCAATCTGTGCAAGCTCTTTTCCATCACCAAAGATCCCAAACTTTGCCTTACCCATAAAGACTTCTTTTCTTCCCATCAAAGAAGCTTGACGACTAATTTGGGCTATTCGGTAATCATTTAATAATTGCTCCTTGTTCAGAGCTTTGGGGTTTCTGTTTTTAGATAATGTCTCCACCTCTGTCATATTTTGTAATCATTAAAGCTATTTTGGGTCATTACACTTGCTGTCCAAGTATTTCAAAAATAAATATTTTTGTCATCTATACAAACTCACAGACAGAATAATTTTTGAGAATTTCAATAATTTATTTCGATTATATTTATTTAAAATCTTTCCAAAAAAATTAAATTTTGATTTAAATGATTTTACAAATTTTATCAATAACAATATAGCTTATATGCCAATGGAAATTACAGCGAGGACCGAACAAAAAAAATATCAAAATTATAAATCTAAATTATGTAAAAATTAAAATTAAATGAACTGTTTTTCAGTAAAAGGAAATTAAATTTCATTTTACTCCCAATTTCCTAATCGAATCAAAATAAGTATAATGAATTTGGATGAGAATCCTATTCCCTTATTATATTTGTCACAAATATTTCAACCCAAATTTACACAACATGATAATAGGTGTTCCAAAGGAGATTAAAAACAATGAAAACAGGGTCGCACTGACCCCGGCAGGTGCTAAAGAGCTTGTAAAGAGAGGCCATTCCGTATTCGTACAGCATACAGCCGGAGAAGGCAGTGGGTTTACCGACGATCAATACACAGAAGCTGGCGCTGCTATCCTTCCATCGATTGAGGAAGTATATGCGATCGCCGAGATGATCATGAAAGTCAAAGAACCTATAGAACCTGAATACAAACTGATCAAAGAAAACCAATTATTGTTCACATATTTCCACTTTGCTTCTTATGAGCCATTGACCAAAGCGATGATTGAAAACAAATCAATCTGTTTGGCATATGAGACCGTAGAAAAAGCGGATAGAAGCTTGCCACTTTTGGTACCTATGTCTGAGGTAGCTGGACGAATGGCTATCCAAAAAGGCGCCAATTACCTCGAAAAACCTTTGGGTGGAAGGGGGATTCTTCTTGGCGGGGTACCGGGAGTACTTCCTGCCAAAGTCATTATCTTGGGCGGTGGTATCGTTGGAACCCAAGCAGCTTGGATGGCTGCAGGACTTGGCGCTGATGTGACGATCATGGATGTATCCCTGCAAAGGATGAGATACCTCTCCGATGTGATGCCTGCCAATGTCAAGACGATGATGTCCAATGAATTCAACATCAGGGAAATGATCAAAGATGCAGACCTTATCGTAGGTGCCGTCTTGATCCCTGGAGCAAAAGCTCCGCATTTGATCACCCGTGACATGCTCACAGATATGAAAAAAGGCGCAGTACTCGTAGATGTAGCCGTAGATCAGGGTGGATGTATTGAGACATGCAAACCGACTACGCACGAGAATCCAACCTATGTGATCGATGATGTAGTCCATTATTGTGTTGCCAATATGCCTGGTGCAGTACCTTATACTTCTACTCTTGCCTTGACCAACGCAACACTTCCTTATGCTATCCAACTTGCGGATAAAGGCTGGAAAAAAGCTGCGCAAGAAAACCCGGAATTGGTACCGGGATTGAATGTAATCCATGGAGATATCGTATACAAAGCAGTTGCCGAAGCCTTCGGTTTGGCATATGTGCCTGTAGCAAAATATTTGGCAGACTGATAAAACCAACCTATTCATTTACAAAAAGCCTCCTTGATGAAAATCGGGAGGCTTTTTTTAGATGCGAGAGACTAGAGACGAGAACTAAGAGACAATGCAAGAGACGAGATGCGAGAAGCGAGATGCAAGAAACTAGACAAAAGTGTGCTTTCAATGACTACGTCACCTCGACGACAGGAGAAGTCTCGTCCCTATTTGAAACTGGAAAGTTAAAATTGAAGTTGGAGTGTGAAATTCAGTACGAGATTTCTCCCTCTAGTCGAAATGACTTGCCTCTAAAACGAGGGCGTAAGTATAAAAAAAGTGTCAACTATTTTCAGGACGTGACAAAGAGAACCAAGAGACGAGTGAAATAACTGATATATGCTTTGCGATATAAATTTGGAAATATGATTCCGCCATAATAGCTGACAAAGGTGACAATATATTTGCCCATCGTAATACAGCTAGAATAGGCGTCAAATACGAGAGGAAAAAATCAAGATTTGAGCTTAGTAGCCTTTTAAAGTGGAAGGAGATATCCCACTTCTATCTTCCTATCGTGAGATAAATTCGATATGACCCATTCAACCAAATTAAACAATATCACATAGAAACAACATTTATTATAAAGATAGTTTCATCTGTGTTCTTCAGCATTATCCACGTCATCCGTGTTCAAACACATTCAGATAACCCAGCATCATCTTTATCAAGTTCAACTCCCCAATAACATGTGTTTTTCATAGGCAAATAATATTAGCCTTGATCCAAAAACCACTAAGACAACTGCTACTACCCTATTCATATTCACCATGAATTTTTGTGTCACGAATGGTTTGAGCTGTTTGGCGACAAATCCTTTCAATAAATCTATCCCAAAAACCATGAACAAGATCCCGAAATAATAAAGAAAAATATCCCATTGGGAAAATGAATCTTTAAGATTGACCACACCGGCAATAGAGATCCAAAACAACAAGACAAAAGGATTGATCCCATTGATACTAAATCCTTTCAAAAAAGCTGTTCTTTTCTTTGGTTTCAACAACCCGATCCCTCCTGTATTTGGTCTTTGCGAATCTTTTTTAAAAAAAGTAACTATCCCAAAACCTATCAGTACCAAAGCACCACCATACCCAAGCACTACCTCAAAATAGGGATTTTCCGCAAATAGACTTATACTAAAATAAGTGGCCAGAACATAAATCAAATCGCTCAGCAAAATCCCCGACGCCAAAACAGCAGTATTTCTAAATCCATTTTGTATAGAATTTTGGATCAATGTAAAAAATACCGGACCAATCATAGCCGACAATAGCAATCCCATACTGACACCTTCCAGCAAAGCCTGATTGATCATAGATTGATATTCTGGTCTTTGAGAAAACGTAACCAAGATGTCATTTTATCGCCTTTGAGAACTCGGGGAAACTTATTCTGCCCACCCTCTTTTCCTTCTGACTTCATCCATTCATAAAAGAACCGAGAAGGAATAGCCGTCACAAAAACCTCCTTCAAAGCATGCTTTCTCTCCACTATGTAATCATCATTCAGCAATTTTAATTTCTCGTCCAGTTTGGATTTCAACTCTACCAGATCTACTTCATCCTCTGTACCGATAAACCAATGATGTGCAAACAGATTTTCATATGGAAGACCCAAAACAGTAAACTCCCTTATTGTCAGATTATTCTCCTCTTCGACCAAATTGATGGCTTTATTCATGTTGTCTACCGAAAGATGCTCACCGCACATACTCAAAAAATGCTTGGTTCTTCCTGTGATGACAATTTCACTTTCTTCTTTGGATACAAACCTGATCACATCCCCTATCAGATACCTCCAGGCTCCTGCACAGGTACTGATCAGCAGTGCATAGTCCTTCCCCTCTTCAATCTCATCAATATTCAGGGTTTTGGGACTGTCTATCAAATCCCCGTTTATATCAAAATTCTGATCATTGAATGGGATAAACTCATGGAAAATCCCTGTGTTCAAAACCAACCTCATAGAGTTTCTGTCCGGCAATGCCTGAAAAGCCAAAAAGCCTTCAGATGCCAAATATGTCTCCATGTAAATCAATGGCTTGGCCAATAGTTTTTCAAACCCTTTCCTGTAAGGCTGGAAAGAAACACCTCCATGCACAAAAATCTGTAAATTTGGCCAAATGTCGTGGATGGTTTTCAGCTCATACCTGGTGATGATTTTTTCCATAAGAATCTGAAGCCAAGCAGGTACGCCAACGATAATACCAATATCCCATTTTGGAGCATTCTGTACAATCTGATCTAATTTTTGCCCCCAATCTTTATTTCTGGAAATTAATTTCCCGGGTTTGTAGAATCTCTGAAACCAAATCGGCAGCCTACCTGTAGTAATCCCACTGAGATCCCCTGCAAAGTAAGTCCCATTAAACTCCAAATCGGTACTCCCCCCCAACATCAGGATGCCCTTGGTAAACAGGTCGTCAGGGAGATCATATTTGGAAAGTGTCAAAATTTGCCTCACCCCGGTTTTCCTAATGGCCTTGACCATATCCTTGGAAATTGGGATAAACTTGGAACTTGCTCCCGAAGTCCCTGAGCTCAGCGCAAAATACCGAATCAGGCCTGGCCAAGTCACATTCCTCTCTCCCTCCTTTAGTTTATGCCACCACTCATGGTAGATCTTTTCATAGTCATAGATGGGTACATTGCTGGAAAAGTTTGTATAAAAATCTTGGTTGTCATTTTTGAAACTCTTCAATATCTCCCCAAAACCATATTTTTTGCCAATTTCTGTTTTCGCTGATTTGATCAAAAGGTTTTGGAGGGTCTGCTTTTGGAGTTCGATCGGAGAGCTATACTCCTGCTCCAAAGATTCCCTTAATCTGATCCCTTTTTTTAGCAATGTACCTAATATAGCCATATATTTGTTTGGTGGTTAAAACTGGGTTTATAAATTGGAATTTCTCATTCTAACGCTAAAACCAAATTTGGGTTAAAAGTAAAGAATTGGCAAAATTAAAGTAATGAGCATAAAAGAAAACTTAATTGTAATAAAAAAAACATTTAAAAATCCAGAATGTCTCTTGATCGCTGTAAGCAAAACCAAACCTATTGGGGATTTGAAAGAAGCTTATGATGCCGGGATGAGGGATTTTGGGGAAAACAAAGTACAGGAACTTGTTGACAAACAGGCACAAATGCCAGAAGATATCCGTTGGCACATGATCGGTCACCTCCAACGCAACAAAGTCAAATACATCGCACCTTTTGTACACCTTATCCATGGGGTTGATTCCTTCAAACTCCTCAAAGAAATCAACAAACAAGCAAAAAAAGCAGAAAGGATTATCCCTTGCCTGATCCAAATGCATATTGCCAAAGAAGAAAGTAAGTTTGGCTTTGACGAAGTGGAATTGGAAGAAATGCTCACAAGTGAAGAAATCAAATCCCTTACCCATGTCAATATCATCGGCTTGATGGGCATGGCCACATTCACTGAAAACCAAGACCTGGTCAGAAGTGAATTCAAAGGATTAAAAGCATTATTTGATAATCTGAAAGGCAGAGAACTCCCGGATAATTTTGAGATGAAGGAAATATCAATGGGAATGAGCGGTGACTATCTTATCGCCCAAGAAGAAGGCAGCACTATGGTGAGGGTTGGATCGGCGATATTTGGAGGAAGAGGCTAGAGGTGAGAAGTGACATGTCTTTCTACGACTGTCACCTCGACGGCAGGAGAGGTCTCTTTACTTGGACTAAGAGCCATTTAAGAGGATTGAAAACAAAAGGAAAACACTGAAAAAAGTGTCAAATAATATCAGGAAATGACAGATGGGAACTTCTTGGTACTTGGCACATCGTTCTTTGTACAACCAATTCGAAAGCTTTAAACAAAAAATGCTTGAAGGACCCAAACTCTCTTATCCCGACAACTTCAAAACTTTCTAACATTACAACTTAATAGAAAATGAAAAACACAAAATACATACAAATAGCTGCGATACTGGGAATATTGGCGGTGGGAATAGGTGCTTTTGGGGCACATGGCCTGGAGGAAATCCTTACCAAAAATGGACGGATAGACACCTTCGAAACGGGGGTGAAATACCACTTTTACCACGCCCTTGCCATGGTGCTAGTCGGAATGCTCCTCTTTCAATTTCCCAAAGCAAAGCACTTAAGCACAGCTGCATTTTTGTTTTTGTTGGGAATTGTCATCTTTTCAGGTTCTCTTTATGTGTTATCCCTAACTGGAATCACTTGGCTTGGCGCCATAACACCACTGGGAGGTATCTCCTTTATTTTAGGATGGATTTTCTTATTTTTGGGAGCGAGGTCTTTAAAACAATAATTCAAGATGTTCAGAAACTCTTTTTTAACCATTCTTTTTCTTTATGTTTTAAATTTCGAAAGCTCTGCACAAAATGAGCATTTGGAAGATAGTATCAGCTATCGTTATGAAAGACTCCATCAACTGCTGGGACCGAACACTTTTTTTGACAATCACCATACTGGCTTTATGCTCTATGATTTGGATAGCCAATGGGTCCATTATGAAAAAAACAGCCACATGAATTTCATTCCAGCATCCACTACAAAGCTATTTACCTTTTATGCTTCGCTGATGGTACTGAAAAACAAAACCAATACTTTTCGATATGTCACCAATGGCAACGAAATCACGATTTGGGGTTCAGGTGATCCTTCTTGGAAATATGATGTGCTACCTCAGCCAAAGATCGAAGAATTCCTAAAACCATATAGCAAAATCCTATTCTCGGATGCCAATTGGAAAGAAACCCCCTATGGGTACGGTTGGGAATGGGACGATTATAATTATGCCTATTCGGCAGAAAGATCCTCCTTTCCGGTGTATGGAAATGTCGTTACTTTTAAAAACGTAAACAAATCACCTATTGGAAATATTGAGGATTTTTCGAAATTATTGACAAATGACAAATCTGGTTTAAATTCGGTAAGGAGAGATTATCACAGCAACACATTCTATTACAATCCAAACACTTTCACACACCCTGCCCCTACAGTGCCTTTTGTGACATCGCCGGAAGTAAGTGTTTCTATTTTGGCAAAGATCCTTCAAAAACCCGTAGAATTGGTAGACACTCCCCTTCCCCCCAACAGCAAGGTGTTCAATGGTGGATCTTTGAGGCCACTACAGAAAGAAATGCTCCAAGAAAGTGATAATTTTATTGCCGAGCAGATACTTTTGATGGTATCTGATGAGCTGTTTGGAGAACTCAACAATGAGAAAACCATAGATTACATCAAAAAGACTTATTTGGCAGACCTTCCTGACCAACCCCAGTGGGTGGATGGATCTGGCCTTTCCCGCCACAACCTTTTCACCCCAAGAAGTATGGTAAGGCTAGTTGAAAAAATAGACAAAGCCATGCCCAGGGATCAGTTACTCACCTTACTTCCCCAAGGTGGAATCAGCGGGACTTTGAAAAACAATTACAAAGCACCAAAACCATATGTATTTGCCAAAACCGGTACTTTGAGCAACAACCATGCTTTGGTCGGAATCATCAAATCAAAAACCAACAGATACTACGCTTTTGCTTTTTACAACAACAACTACCTCAACAAAGCCAGCGAAGTGAGGAGAGAAATGGAAAAAGTACTGGTCTTTATAAGGGATAATTATTAGTTTTTGACAACCGTCAACCGTTTAGGGAGTGGACAAATAAGTTATTAGGGGATTGAGTTATTAGATGATTGAGTTACTGGGTGATTAGTTTATTGGAGATTAGGTTATTAGGAGACTAGTTGAATAGTTAATTGAGTTATTAGGTGATTGAGTTATTGAGTTAAAATATATGCTTTTTTATGAACAAGAGAAATTTTATCAAATCGTTTGGTCTTGCGCTTGGAGCGTTTCCTTTTCTTTCATTAGACGGGAAGAAAGAAAGCTTGCTCCATGATAAATTGCTTCTTCCCAAACCAATCAAAAAAGGGGATACTGTAGGGTTAATCAGCCCGTCAGCTGCAACAGCTGAAAGGATCCAATTTATGTTTGCACAGGAGGCTCTGGAAGCCCTTGGATTTAAAGTAAAATTGGGAGAAAACCTTAAAAACAGAAGGGGTCATCTTGCCGGGACTGATGAAGAAAGAGCAAAAGATCTTAACGGCATGTTTGCTGATCCGGAAGTGAAAGCTATCATCTGTATCAGGGGTGGTTCTGGTGCAGCCAGGATTCTTCCTATGATCGATTACGAAATGATCAAACAAAACCCAAAACCACTATTGGGATATTCGGATATTACAGCCCTGCATCTTGCCATTCATTCCAAAACAGGATTGATCACATTCCATGGTCCCAATGGAACTGGGAGTTGGAATAATTTCAATGTACAGCAATTCGAAAATGTATTCTTCAAGCAAGAAAAAGTGATTTTCCAAAATGAAGTTGTCAAAGGGGACGACTTGGTAGTGAAAGCAAACAGGACGATTCCTATGACACCTGGAAAAGTAGAAGGTAGAATTTTGGGTGGAAATCTGACTGTTTTGACTGCACTCTCCGGAACTCCATACCTTCCCGATTTCAAAGACAGTATTTTGTTTTTAGAGGATATCAGTGAAGATCCATACAAGATTGACCGCATGTTTAGCACCTTGAAGCTCAATGGTACATTGGATCAAATCAAAGGTTTCGTCTTTGGTCAATGTACAGATTGTACCCCATCGGGTGGTTATGGATCACTTACCTTGGATGATGTTTTGGATGATTATATCCTACCCTTGGGAATTCCTGCCTACAAAGGAGCCATGATCGGCCATATCCCGAAGCAATTTATCGTACCTGTTGGTGCAAAAGTGTCACTTGATGCCGACCAAGGAACAATTTCACTCTTAGAACCAATATTCGGATAAGATGAAAAACATCTCTTGTTTCCTGATCACTACATTGATTTTCTTTCAATTTGGCTGTTCGGCTGTAAATACCCCAACAAAAAACACATCTATGGACAAACAACTTACTTACCTCGCACTAGGAGATTCTTATACTATTGGAGAGGGTGTCGATGCTGATGATCGCTATCCAAATCAAGCCATCAAAATCCTTGCTAGTGACAAACTTCTGTTTGACAATCCCCTAATCATAGCTAAAACAGGTTGGACCACAGATGAATTGGCCAATGGGATAAAAGATGCAAATATCGAAGGCAAAACGTTCGACTTGATCACACTCTTGATTGGTGTCAACAATCAATATAGAGGAAGGGCTGTAGACAATTATAGGGAAGAATTTACAGACTTACTTCAAAAAGCGATTCAGTTTGCCAAAGGAGATAAAAACCATGTAGTCGTAATTTCCATTCCTGATTGGGGCATCACACCTTTTGCAGTAGAAAAAGGGGCTGGCCTGGAAAAAGTAGCCCAAGAAATCGACCTTTACAACCAAGCAAAAAAAGCTATTTGTGATGAAATGGGAATTGCCTTTATTGACATCACCGAGCACTACAGAATCCATGGAATGAAACCCGAAGCAGTAGTCTCAGACAATCTCCATCCCAGCGGTATGATATATAAGCATTGGGCAGAAAGCCTTGCAGAAATCGTGAGAGGAATGGAGTTTTAGAATTTGTTGGGTTTTGATAGCCAAGTATGGTTGAGAAAGTTGAAATTTAAGATTTTCAGAGAGTAATCTTTTAAAAAGGCTTTTGGGGTAAGGATGCTTATTATTGAGATATGTTTTTTTTCAATGCCTCACTCTGGGGGGAAATCCCTCGCCTTTAGACGGAAACTTTAGTGTTTTTTTCTTTGTGAACTTGGTGTTTTCACTTTGTGATCCTTGTGGTAAAAATTATAACCACTAAGATCACCAAGTTCACAAAGTACATTAAGTCTCGGATGCACTTTAGTCGCCTTTAAGCGAAACCAAACCTATCGGTCTTTAGCCCATAGTAGTTTAATTCCATTTCTCCATTAGTTCAGCCAATCCTTTTTTTAGCCCAATGAAAAATTCTCCGTCTTTAAACTCGGGAATCATTACTCTTTCAATTACATCTTTACAGATCTCGTCAGTCAAAACTAGTTCGGTTCCAATTCCAGTTGCAATTCCGATTTCTCTACAAGAATTGCAAACTACCAATACAAGTCCATTGTTTTCTTCCGAAGTGCCAACTCCCCAATGTCCCCCTAAATCTGTTGTGTATTTTTGCACACTCTTGTATGGAGTTATGCTATTGATAGTCACCAATACTATGTGACGGGTTGTTTCAACCTCATAATCATGGAGAATTTTAGACAATTCATCTCTCTGTAAATCTGTAAGGATTTGTCCAAAATCATTTAAATTTCCAATTGGAAGGGGAAAACTGGTTATTTGATTTCCAGATAGTTCCAAAGGCGCAATTTCCGACTCCTTTTCTACTGTAGAACCTTTGCAGGAAAGCAAGTTTAAGGCCAGAAATAGGATTATTATTTTTGTTCCAATTTTCATTTTGACATTGAAATTCCGTTTTTTTATTAAAGCAACGTGGATTCCATCTGGATCTATAACAATTGGTTGAGCCACTGATGTTTTTAGGATTATAAAAAATGAAAGCAAATTCTTCACATTTAAATTATTTAAAACTTATGCCCAACTTTTCCATTAATATAATAAATACTTGTGCAAACTTAGCATCAACCCTTTTATCTTTAAAAAAAGACTTTGGTTGATCAATTTTTTTAATTCATAATGAAAAAGCCCGAATGATGAATACCTAAAAGGCAACCCATAAGATTCAATTTGGATTATTATATTCCCAACTCTCTTTTCTTTTTTTTGACCAAATTTCCCATCTCGCTCAAGTCATTGATTACACCTCCAAATTTCATAAACTGACTTTCTGTATTGAACCAATAGGTTTCTTCGCTTCCTTTAACTTTTATCTTATACAAAGGTGGATAGACAAACTGAATTAAGGAGATAGACTCTACTTCCATCCAATTTGTTTTCAATTCCCAATCACTCTTCTTTAAGGTCACTGTTTGACTACCTAATCTTGCCATAACGAATTTATCCTTAATAGTTAAAAATATTAGAATCATTGCAACCCCAATCAATCCAAAAAGAACAGTTACAAATAAATCCTGAGACAATTGCTCACCATTCATCCGTATCAATTGTGGAAAAAACCAAGAAACAAAAGATGTTTTCAACAGAATAAATCCTGCTCCAAGGAATGCATACTTAAAAAAATAATGGTAATTCTTATTGCTTTCCATGATATTTATTTAACTCTTGATTTTTAGATTTCCAATTTCACGACCTATCCCCTATGCTGGAGTTTCGTTAAAACTAAAAAATTTCGTTCAATATTAACCTGACTACCTTCTTATTTTTCTCACAAAAAAAGCAGACCCAATTGCGAGTCTGCTTTTTCAATGATTTTTTGGTCTGGTTATTTTCCTTTTGGAAGGACATTAGAGATCAGAGATACCTTTTCGATTGGCTCTGCTGCGTTGGAGTAGACCCTCACTACAGAATTTTGCTTGCCCATTTTCCCAGAAGAATTAAATACTACTTTCATTTCTCCTTTTTCTCCCGGTGCTATTGGAGCTTTGGGCCAGGCTGGAGCAGTACATCCGCATGTCACAGCCACATTGGAAATGACCAATGGAGCATCACCGGTGTTCTCAAAGACAAAGGTATGCTCTACCTTATCACCTTGGGTGATATCACCAAAGTCTATTGATTTTTCCTTGAAAATAATCTCAGCACCTTTTTTTTCTTGGGCTTGAACCGCTACTGCGAAAAAAGCCATCACCATAAACAATACTAACTTTTTCATTGATCTATGTTTTAATTTATTCACTTAGTTATTTTTTATATTTATTACTTTTGGATTTCATCAACTTTGAAAATCAAGGGGTTAAAAGATTAAGGGTTTAGAAGTTTATGAAGTTCAATTTGGTTGATTGATCAACATACTTAATCAGCTCGTTAAAGTATTCCCCAATTTACGATTCACTCAATCTACAAAGTTTAAGTGGTTAGAAATCTAGCAAATCACAACCCGTTAAACCAATCCACTATTCACCTAATCACTTATCAACTCATTAAAGCTAATCACTAATTCAACTATTCCCCCAATTCACTACTCCCTGAATTAAGGTAAAATCTCGGATGAAAGTTCACCATAAATACTTCTTTTGTCGCCCGGGTCACAGCTGTATAGAGCCACCGGATATATTCATGGTCCACTTGCTCCTCGGTAAGATAACCTTGGTCTACAAATACAGCCGACCACTGCCCCCCCTGAGATTTGTGACATGTCAATGCATATGCAAACTTTATTTGCAGGGCTGAAAGATAAGGATCTTTTTTGATCAAATCCATCCTTTCTGTTTTATTGGCTACATCTGCATAGTCTTCGGACACTTGCTGGTAGAGACTTTTATACTGCTCTGGACCCAGGGAAGGTGTCGGACTGTGCAATGTGTCCAATATCACTTTTGCCTCGAAATTAGGCTCTTCAGGATAATCTATCAACCTCAATTCCAATGTCGCAAATCTCAAGCCATATAATTCTTCAAATGAACGAATTTTTGCGACTTCCACAAAATCTCCGTTTGCCAAAAAATTCACCTTGTCCGAATCCGCCATATAGGTGTAGTTGTTTTTTACAATCATCAACATATCCCCTGCCGAAATCTCCTCTTCATAAAAATGTATCGTCCTTCTGATATATTCATTGTATTGTACTGCCATTTTGTTTGAACGGGTGATAATGATGGTATTTTCCACATCATATTTGCCGTATGCATACCGCAATCCATCTTCCAGCCTTTCACCAGTCATTTTGAAAAAATCCTTGAAACCCTTAGTAGAAAAACCTATCACTGGCTTTTCTTTCAATACTTCACCTCGAAGAAGTGTCGCATTATAAAGAATGCCTGAGTTCAGCTGCTGCCTCATCACTTCCCTCAGTTCTGTATCCTCCACAGCAAGCCGGAAATTCCGGATCATGTAACTCTTATCCAAAGCGGGACTTTGGGTACTGCCTACCGGTGGAAGCTGTGCGGTATCGCCAACAAGCAAAAGCCGATTTGTCGATTCCTGAAAAACATATCGTACCAAATCCCTCAACAAACTCCCTGCCCCATCATCAGCGAGCATGGAAGCCTCATCGACAATAAAGACCGTGTTTTTATAGTAATTTTTCATCAAATCAAAACCCATTGACAACTCTGGGGAATTCCCTTTGGGCCTATATATAATCTTGTGGATGGTAAATCCTGATTTTCCAGAATAATTGCTCATTACCTTGGCTGCCCTTCCTGTTGGCGCCAACAGCAATGATTTCATATTCAGCCTTGGCAATGATTTCACCAAAGCAGAGATCACAGAAGTCTTCCCTGTACCTGCATACCCACGCAAGATGAAAGTGAGCCCTTCCCTATTTTCCTGGTTTAAGAAGCCATCCATCTTCTGAAAAAAAGTGTATTGCCCAGAAGTGGGTTCATGAGGAAAATTTCTTTGGAGTAAAACGGAGGGCTTTGTATGGACTTGCTTATCTTTATTGTTCATTTGTCACGAATCTAAGTCTAAAATGACGAAATTGGAAAAAGAAATCGAGGAGAAATTTGGAGGTAGGCTCAGGACTAGGGTCAATGGTGTTTTGATCCAAGACGATAAGATTTTGTTGATCAAACATAAAATGGGAGGAAACAAGTACTTTTGGAATGTGCCAGGGGGAGGAATGAAATATGGGACTTCCTGTATAGAAAATCTGAAAAGGGAATTTCTGGAAGAAACAGGGCTGTTGGTGGACGTGAAAAGTTTCATCAGTACTTCAGAATTCCTAAGTCCCCCCCTCCATGCCGTAGAACTCTTTTTTGAAGTTGAAGTAGCCGGCGGCGAACTCAAAATGGGAAAAGACCCAGAACTTGAAGAAGAATCACAATTGATCACAGAAATGGGCTTTCTTGACATTGAAAATCTTGCGCTTATCAAAAAAGAAGAAAAACATCGCATATTTTGGGGAATAAAATCCCTCAATGATGTGAGAATATGGAAAGGATATTTTAATTTTGAAAATAATTGTCTAAAATAGCACTTTGAAAATTATTGCACCATCAACCTTATTTAGCAGATTAAATCAATCCGAAAATGACATTAACTAGAATTTTATCGATTGTGTTCTTACTAGGGGCACTTTACCTAGGTTACAGACTATACGACTCTGTGGACAGTGTAGTAGAAAAAGAGAAAGAAATAGCGAGAACAGAAGCAAGAATCATCGAAAAGCTACAAATGCTAAGAGATGCGCAACTTGCCTATGTCGCCAACAATAAAGAATATGCGGAAAATTGGGAGGAATTGAAAAAATTCATCCAAGAAGGTCAAATTTGGTTGATCCAAAGAAGTGAAACCACAAAATTGTTGGATTATGGTAAAGAAGAGACTACCGTTACTTTTGATACTCTTGGTTCAGTAAATGTGATCGACTCACTTTTCAATCCAAGAAAATATCCTGACTTCAACCTTGAGGCATTGAACGTGGTTCCAGGTTCAGGAGGTAAGACCTTTGAATTCTTCGCTGACAAAGTGGAAAGAAACCAAAGGGAAATCCCGGTATTTGAAATCAGGGATCCAGAGCCAATGAATCCAAAAAGACAAGCTAACAACAAGGAAAAAGCTTTGAGAGTGGGTTCAAGAACTGATTCATCTACTGCTGGTAACTGGGAGTAATCTTGGCTAACACTGTAGAAAATATTCAGGAAAACATTTATAGCGATAAATTTGACACTTCTTCGGTGTCAAGTTTATCGCTTTTCTTATTTGATGAAAAATACATCCTATTGTCAAAAGATGTAAACCATCAAATATCAGGCATACACCAAAAGTTCTTTTCGGATCTTAATTCCCTCAAATTTGTATTGGAAAGAGATAAGCTTTTCAATCTGGATGTGCCAGCAAAAATATTCCTGTACCATAAATCATTTTCGTTGATTCCAGGAGTGATATTCGATGCAAACCATATCGATACTTATCTGAATTTTTCAGATGGAAAAACCCTTGACATAAGCTATTTCTATTCAAGTATAGACAGCAACAACCTTTATGTAGCTTCTTTGATTGAAGACAAACTAAGTACTGTCTTTGAGTCCAAAAAAAGGAAGATCACATACCATCATGGGACAAGTTCCCTGCTGTCTTATGCCTTGGGAATCAAAAGTAACTTCCTCAACCAAGAGATATTGATCTCAGTATTTGGCCAAAATTTTCACATAGCTGCTTTTAAGAACCAAGAGCTGGCTTCATTCAATGTTTTTGAATGTGAAAACAAGGAGGGATTGATGAAATACCTGTATGGAATTACGCACCAATTGGAGTTTGACAGAAAGTATTGCAGAGTAACACTCATGGGAGAACATGCACAATTGGAAATTGATCAAGAGTTTGGAAATACCTATTTCAAGAATTTTATATTAAGCCAGCCGAAACCCAACCAACAATACCTTGCTGGAGCTGAAATATTCAAAAATTCAAACTTCTTTGAAAGTTACTGGGAATTTCAATAAGCCCCCTAATCATGAAAAAAACAGCTATTTTCCCCGGATCTTTCGATCCATTTACCAACGGTCACCATGACATTGTCTTAAGGGCATTGAACATATTTGACAAGGTAATCATAGCTATTGGATACAACTCTTCGAAGAAAAACAGGTATTTTGATATAGACATGATGGTAGACAAAATAAAAAGTGTCTATGAAAACAATCGCGGAGTTGAGGTGATTGTATACAATGAATTGACAGCCACTTTTGCAAAAAAGCATGGTGCTGATTTTTTGATCAGGGGACTGAGAAATACGACTGACTTTGAGTACGAAAACACCATCAGCCATATGAACAGAAACCTGAACCCAAGTCTGGAAACGGTATTTTTGATCACTTCACCGGAATTTGCGGCAATCAGTTCCACCATCATCAGGGAGGTTCATAGATATGAAGCCGATATCAACAAATATTTGCCTTACGATGTCTGAACCTTGGGCACCATCTTCAAAAACCTTTTGTACAAATAACGCATAGAAGGATAGGAATTCACCAATGCCACTTTGGCTTCATGGTGCAATAGCCACCTGATGTCTTCTATCCCTTCTTCCCTCTGAGGCTTCATCCCGGAATCATTCAAATTCTCCATGGCAAACCAATAGGTTTTCTTGAGGATACTTTTTCTGTTATGTGTGTAAGTATGCCAGGTTTTGCAGATTTCTTTGCCCATCTTCACTTGAATGGCACACTCTTCCTCTACTTCTCTGACGGCACATTCGGCAGGACTCTCCCCTTTCTCAAATTTCCCTTTTGGCAAATCCCATTTCCCCAATCGATGGATAAACAAGACTTTATCCCCCTTTGTTACAATCCCTCCTGCTGCTTTGATGATAGTAAACCTACTTTTGATAAATTCTTTTGTCTCCTCTTTATCTACAGCCACCAATACAACTGAATCAAGGTTCTTCAATTTCCTCGTACGCATCAGGTAGAGCAGTTTGATGATAATGTCTTTGGAAGGGTTCGTGATGAGAACATCATCATGGAAATCTATCGTGGGAGGCAGGTCTACTGGGTTCTCGTAGATGCACTCAAAAGTCCTGTCAACAGAAAGTTCATGCGGACTCAGAATGTCCAAAGGTTTGTCATTAATGAAAATCTTCATGGCTTTGGATTATTATTACCAATAGAGGTTACATAGAAATCCAAAAATGCATAAAAAAAACCATCCTGCACAGTTCCACTTGATATTTATCTACTATTTTTGAGACATGAAATTATTTGACAAAACTGTAGCTGCTGAAGTTGCCTCAAAACTTCTAGAAATTCAAGCCATCCGTCTTCAACCAGAGAAACCATTCACTTGGGCTTCTGGCTGGAAATCACCGATTTATTGTGACAATAGACTGTCTTTATCATTTCCTAAAGTCCGGGATTTGATCAAAGAAAACTTGATAAAAGCCATCCAACATGATTTTGCGGGTGTAGAAGCCATTGCTGGTGTTGCGACTGCAGGCATACCACAGGGAGCATTGCTTGCTGATGCTTTGGGTCTTCCGTTTGTCTATGTCCGCTCCAAACCAAAAGGCCATGGCATGGAAAATATGATTGAAGGAAAAATCACACCAGGCCAGAAAGTAGTGGTAGTTGAAGATTTGGTTTCTACTGGAGGTAGTTCACTCAAAGCAGTGGCGGATCTCAAAAATGCAGGATTTGAAGTTTTGGGAATGGTCGCCATCTTCACATACGGATTTGATGTTGCAACAGAAAATTTCAAAAATGCAGGAGTGGAATTGGTTTGCCTGAGTGATTATGCAGCCATGCTTCCTCAAGCGCTTGCCAAAGATTACATAGATGATGACGAGACCCTAGCCTCTTTGGTAGAATGGAGAAAAGACCCAAGTGTCTGGGGGAAATAATGTTAAGACAAATTTAAATTAAAGGGCTTTACTCCTAAAATTCGACATATTAGTAGGTGGTAATTATGTTAATTTAGGAATTGGTTAAGTTAGTCATTCATTGTTCTATATAAATATAACCACGGAGAACACAAAGGTGGCACTAAGGACACAAGGAACCTGCGTTTTGCCACCTTATTTCCCTATACACTTTGTGACCCTTGTGAAAACCTTGGTGTCCTTTGTGGTTAATTTTTGGTCTGTATTATAGAAACTCACCATGGCCGACCTATTCCAACACTCTCAGATCACAGGGCTACGCCCCTGACAGCGACTTTGACCTCCGTTTTTACTACCAAGAACTGTGGGCTACGCCCCCAAATAATATTCAAAGATAACTTTGGTTAATAAATAAGAAACTGGGGCGCTAGCCCTACTATCTTCGTAGAAAACTAGGCAATAAAGCACACCTTCGAGGGGCGTAGCCCTGATCTCTTATTATGTAGATGGTTATTAAATTAATTTAGGGATTAGTTAAATAGGTTGATTCGTTAAATTAGTCATTGATTGGTCTGATTTAGCCACGGAGAACGCAAAAAATACACAGAGGACACCAGGAGTCTGCGTTTTGTCACCTATTTTCTTATACGCTTTGTGACCCTTGTGAAAACCTTGGTGTTCCTTGTGGTTAATTTTCGGTTTGTATTTTAGAAACTCACCGTGGTCGACCTATTCCAACGCTCTCAGATCACAGGGCTATGCCCCCATAATAATATCAAATAAACTATTATTTAGGAACAGAAATTAGGGGCGTTAGCCCTACTATCTTCGTAGAAAAAAAGATTCTATCAAAGCCCAGAGGGGCGTAGCCCTGATCTCTTATTTTTCCGATTTTCGTTCTATTTTAACCACGGAGAACACAAAGGTGGCACTAAGGACTCAACGAGTTTGCGTTTTGCCACTTTATTTTCTTATACACTTTGTGACCCTTGTGAAAACCTTGGTGTTCCTTGTGGTTAATTTTTGGTTTGTATATTAGAGTCTCACCAAAATAGACCTGTCCTAATCCTTTAACCTCACTTTGATGACAACAGGCAAATGGTCTGAATAAGCCACCTCTAAGACCTCCACTGAAACAATTTCCCAATCAGACCCCTTATCCAACCAAAAGTAATCCAACCTTTTTTTAGGATCTTTGGAAGAATAGGTCAGTTGGGGATCACCAAAATCCAATGCTGCATCTGTATAGTGTTCCGAAATAACTTCGTACCCAACTTCTTCCGAAGTGAAATTAAAATCCCCTGCTATAACCGTAGGAAACCCAGACTCTTTCAAAATCCGAATACTTTCCTCTACTTGTGCCTTTCTGTTGCCTTCAAATTCATGGCACAGATGAGTTCCTGCAAACAAGAGTTTCGTATTGCCAATTTCCACTTCCGCTACACCTATACTTCTTCCTTCACCTCCATGTGGGGTTGGCAAGGAATAACTTTTGAACGATACAGGTAAGTTACTCAGCAAACCTTCTCCATATCCGCCCTCCGAGTAATCAATGGCTTTGGCGAAAAAAGATTGCATTCCAGTCATTTTCCCCAATTCATTTACCACATCCAACTTTTTGCCGGTATTGAAACCCTGAGTTCTGACTGTCATGCTATCCACTTCTTGAAAAGCCACCAAATCAGGTTGTATTTCAAGAATCAATTCAGCAATGTCCCTAAGATTACTTTGCCCTAAATTGTAAGGATCTTCACCATGATAAATATTATAGGTCATCAAAGTGAGTTCTTTAGCATTTTGGGCTTGGTTGCTAAGAGAGATAAGTAGAAATAAATTGAGAAAGATCAGTCTGTAATACATAGTTTTATAATTTGGCTTTGAAACTACCAAACTAATAAATTTTCGAATTCGAAATAATTTTATTATTCATTATCTTTCATTTTATTATATCTCAACAAGGCTTCCAAGAAATAGTAATCTGCATAAATCAAAGGCACATCCACTTCATTGCTACTTGGAAGATTCCCTGTGCTATGTTTGAGTAGAAAGTATGGGTTGGCATCACCTGCATTCAAATAGACGTCAGAGTTTAATGATTTCAGCATTTTTTCTGACGCATCGAAGTACTTTTTCTTTTGCTCACCATCTACATAAGTCGATAACTCCAACAAGGCCGAAGCAGTTATTGCAGCAGCAGAAGCATCTCTTGGCTGCACTTTAAATTTTGTAGGATCAAAATCCCAATCTGGTATAAACCCCTCTTCACCAACATTGAAATCCCAAATAGGAATCATGTCTTCAGGAAGCTTCGGATGGTCTAGGAAAAAATCAGCCAACCCAATCGCCGTTTCCAAAAACTGATTGTCTCGGGTAGCTCTGTACATGGTCGTAAATCCATAAATCCCCCAAGCTTGTCCCCTAGCCCAAGTGGAATTATCAGAAAAGCCCTGCAATGTTTGTTGATGAAGAACATCTCCATTTTTGGGATCATAATTGACCACATGGTAGGTACTGAAATCATCTCTGATGTGGTTTTTCATCGTCTGTGTGGCATGTTGGATTGCAACATCGTAATACGAGGAATCTCCAGTGATCTCAGTGACATAGAAAAGCAATTCCAGATTCATCATATTGTCCATGATGACAGGATATTCCCAGGTATTGATGTCTCCTTTTGATTTTCTTTTGTTCCAAGATTGGATACTTCCTACTATAGGAGAATATCTTTTCACCAAAGATTTTGCAGACTCAATCAGAATCTGATCATACTCATACTTTTTGTCAAATCTCAAAGCATTGCCATAGCTGCAAAACATCATGAAGCCTATGTCATGATGACTTGTATTGAACTGATTGGATTCTAGGGAATGTGTCCAATCCAAAGCCGCTTGCTTCCATTGCTCATCCTCGGTATATTCATACATATACCAAAGTATCCCGGGCCAAAACCCACCCGTCCATTCATCTATCTGTAGGTATTTGATGGTTCCATCGTGATTGATTGCATGTGGGTAGTCAGTGAAGTTACCACTAGTTTCTTCCAGCAAATTGCTGTACAAAGGCTTGGCAGCCTGAAAACTTTGATCCACGAAATCAACGTTCGGTTCTTCCGATTGTATTTCTTCTTTTTCCTTTTCCGAGCATCCAAAACCTAATTGGAATGCCAGCCCCAAAAGGAAGACACAAGAGATTCTATTTTTAAGAGCTTTCATATTTCTGTCAATTTTTCATTGTGAATTAAAGTCTGATCAATTAGGCTTTGGCTTGAAAGACCAAAGTTCTGTCCCTTTTCTAAAGAATAACGTCCCTTCATTATCCTTCACCAATAATCCTGTTCCTTCCGCAATTTTTGAGAATCCCTTGGTATTGGGATCAATTTTGAAGAGCATTTTATTGTCTGTCCCATAGATGTTCCCGTCAGGGTGTAGGACCAAGAAAGCACTTCTCCAAATATGGCTTTTGAACTCTGGGAAATCATAAAGTTTATGGGTGGAAATGATATTATTGTTCTCAACATCAAAGATAAATAGCGTTCCATCTGCCATTCCCCAAACATTGTCGTCAGGTCCTTCGATTAAACCTGTGATTGCGGAGGCTCCAGCTACAGGTGTCAATTCCGATTTCACTTCCGATTTTTCCATGTCCCAAACAAACAATTTTGCATCTTTGGTTTCTGGCATTTTCCCCAGACCTCCTGATATGGTCGTACCTCCTACCAAAAGCCCTTTGTTGTATATCAAACTTGAAATCCCCTGCTTTGGAATAGGTTGATAGAAAGTCTCCAATTCTTCTGAATCGATATCATAAATGACCAAAGCACCTCCAAGTTTCCCATACTCAGGAATCATCCCAAATGCCATCTTCTTCAAATCAGGAATAGCTGTAAGCGCAAAAGATCTACTTTGACCTTCTATCTGACCAAGAGGCTTCGGATTTTGACCCACCATGTCCCAGTCTTTTTCTGTATCCAAAACATAAAATTTCCCTTTGGGATATATACCGATATAAATTTCATTTTCAAAAACTGCCATTCCCTCGGTTTGATCCAATCCTTTGAATTCTTGGTGAATCCCGGTCGAAGGATCAAATGAAGCATGCCCTCCCGCCAAATATCCTCCCGTCCAGATTTTCCCATCAGGTCCGTAGGCAATCGCATTGATAGGAATCGCCAGTCCCTTTATTTCTAATTCTGTCTTTTCGACCGTTCTGCTTTTGACATTGTATTTGATGAGATTAGCTCCAGCACTAAGCATCAAAAGCTCTCCATTTTCTTTGTACAAAAAAGCATTGGCAGTGCCTGCCCCTTCCAAAAGTACCTTGTTTTTTTTGTATGCCTTTTTGGGATTAAAAGCTACAAGATTTGAATTGGAAGTATGAAAAACCTGTTTCCCACCACTATCTGAAGTGATTGCTTTCATATCCATACCAATTATTTCCTGCTCAAATTTTTTCGTCTTAAGGTTGTAAACCAATGTTTCGTGTCCAGCAGTCAATAATGCAAACAACCTGTCTTCCCCATTTTTCCCAGGAATAATTTCCAGTGAATAGACAAATTCCTTTTCTTGATATTTCTTAGGCAACAAGCTATTCATCTTCCCGGTCTTTGGATCAATTTCTATCAGGTGCGCATGTGAACCCACTCCAGCATACAATAGCCCCGTCTTGTGATGAAATGCCAAGCTTCTTACATAATTTTCTCCTTCTACGATTGGGCCATTTCCAACATCTGAAAATCCCTGATCTGGATGATACCTAAAAATCCTGCACCCTGGATAGGTCGCCCCAAAGACCTCTCCATCAAATCCTGCCGTCAGATTCCAAAGGTAAGTTTCCCCTTCCAGTACAATGCCTAAGTCTTCTATCTCTTGCGTTCCTGGAAAGTGCTTGAACAAACTTCCATTTGCTCCCGGTATGTACAGGCTTCCATCGCTAGCCTGTGCCAAATCCCAAACACCATCTGCTTTTGGCAATGGAATATCCAACAACAATTGTTTGGAATCCACATCAAATGCCAGCAAATGGGCAGGTTCCCCCCTCACAACTGTGTAGACCAAAGTCCTGCCTGAATTGTCCTCCACAAACAAACTACCTTGAATCATGGACGCTGTCAATTGAACTCCATGATTTGTGAATTGGGCTGATTCATCCTGTCCATGGACAGCTATGGAAAGAGAAAGTAGAAACGAAAGAATCAAAAATAACCTTATCTTTTTCATAAGCTTAGGTTTTATCATTCAATAAAAATGAACTTACAAAAGCATCGTCGTTCAGCTCAGGATAACTGGAATAGACTCTGTCAATTTCCTCATTTTGACCAGGTGATAGTTTTTCGTCTGGATTCAAACACCAAGTCCCCGATAACAATCCTTGTCTTCTCAAAATCTCGTGGATTCCAGGAATACAGCCGTGGAAGCTATTTGCAGGATCAAACAACGCCGCATTTACATCTGTGATGGCGATGCCTTTTGTCAGCAATTTGTGGAAGCTTTTTTCATCCTGATTCATTTTGCAAAACTTGATCTCAGCCATAAGTTCTACAGCTTTTTGGGTCCAAACAGCCCAATGACCCAGCAATCCCCCTACGAATTCCTTCTCATGAATCATACCATTGATATTGAAACTGTACTTGGTCAAAAGATCCGCTACAATATTATCATCATTGCCAGTGTACATGGCGATTTCATCTTTTCTACTGCTTCCAGCTACAGCTCGCATCACGTCCAATGTTTGATATCTATTGAAAGAAGCGCATTTGATGGCTTCCACATTGGGGATTTCGGCGAATTTTGACCAAAAATCAAAACTGAAAATTCTACCTCCAACCGAAGGCTGAAGGTAGAAACCAAAAACAGGGATGATTTCGGCAACTTTCACTACTCTTTCCAGAATTTGGGCTTCAGTCCAACCTTGCAGCCCTCCCATACTCAACAAACCCATATCATATCCATACTTCAAAGCCAATTTTGCTTCAGCCACAGCTTGCTCCGTAGAACCACAGATTCCAGCTATCTTCAAAAATGGCCGCTCCAGCTTTTGCTTTTCAACCTCTTCGGCAGCCATCTTAAGGACAGTTTCAAAAAGGTTGATTTCCGGATCTCTAATTTCAAATTGTGTAGAATGAACGCCAACAGCTACTCCACCAGCACCAGAAGCAATGTAGTAGCGTGTCAACTGCCTTTGCCTTGCTTCGTCCAAACTTCTATCAGCATTCAGCGCCAAAGGGTGTGCTGGAATGACTGTCCCATGCTGCAAATGTGTTTTTAAAATACTGCTTAATTGTGTCATTAGAATTTCCCTCCTCTTTCTTGAAAATGTGTTGATTTGCCAAACTCCTCGCCACCCTGCAAAATCCAAGCAGCGGTGATGTCGATTATCTCCCTTACGGAAACTTTAGGATATCCGAAAATGCGATGGCATTCGGAAGCATTGTTGAGTAAGGCTGTCCCGGTTGGTTCATGGATGAATTGTGGAGCTTTGTCAAACAACTCCCCAAACCGCTCTGCCACCCATTGGATCGAGAGAATTTCCGGTCCTGTGACATTCAGAATTTTTGCTGGAGACTCGCAATGCAACAAAGATCTCAAGGCAATCTCATTGGCATCATTTTGCCAAATGACATTGACATTGCTTGTTCTAAGATCAATTGGATTTCCTGACATCACAGATTTTGCGATTTCCATCAAGACCCCATACCTGAAATCCACAGCATAATTCAGTCTGTAAATCAAGGTTTTGGTTTGGTTCTTCTTTGCGAAATATTCAAAAACCCTTTCCCTTCCCAAACAAGATTGGGCATATTCACCTATTGGATCAGGGGCAGTTTCTTCGGAAGCACCACCGGAAGTCACAGGGACAAAAGGAAGGACATTACCTGAGGAAAAAACCACAATGTTTGAGTTTTTGAACTTCTCCGCAACCCTTCCTGGCAAATAGGCATTCATCGCCCAAGTAAATCCTTCATTTCCTGTTGTACCAAATTTATTCCCAGCCAAATAGATGACATTTTTCACATCAGGTAGACTTTGTAACTTTTCATCATCTAGAAGATCACATACGATCGTCTCTATCCCATCTTCTTCCAGTGCTTTTTTGGCTTTTTGGTCAGAAAACCTTGATGCACCAATAATTCTTTTCTCTATACCTGCTGCCTTGCATGCTTGGACAGCGAGTTTGCCCATACTAGGCCCCATTTTCCCACCAATACCAAGAAGTAGAATATCACCTTCGATCTTGGCAATATCCCGAATCAATGCCTCAGAAGGCACCAACATCTCTTGCTCCAAAGTTTTTAAATCTTTCATGTGTTTATAATTTGTTTTTCAGAGGTCACCCCGATTAGTCGGGGCAGGCCATGGAATCTCGCAACCTAAATGATTATTCCTTTATAAGTGAATTGAGTTAAACTCGATTTCATACTTTATCTTTCCGTTACTGCTTTATGAAAAGCATTTATTTTATGAATAATTGATAGAAATTCCATCCTGCGAGCCCCAAAAGCAAGAGCAAGCCAAGAGTTCCTATGGATTTTGTAAAACCATTGTTTATATTTTTCTTCATGATACTTCCGTCATTCGCAATCGCAAACATTGCCATACCAATGAATGGCACGAGAAAAATGGTGACACTCTGGGCGAAAATGATAAGTTCGAGAGGAAGCTTGCCAAAGATCAGAGAAATACTCGCCCCGCAAACCATCACCAAAGCGATAAAGCTTTTGACAATTTTGTCATTCAAACTTTTTCCGAAACCAAGTGAATCTGCCAACAAACTCCCCCCCACAGTCGCATTGCCGACCAATGATGAAAATGATGCTCCAAACAAACCTGCCAAAAACAAATGTGAAGCATAGGAACCAAATAGAGGTTGCAAGGCAATGGACATTTCGGATGCGCTGTTCACTTGGATTCCCTGTGGATGCAAAACTGCCGCTCCGCAAATGATCACCACCGCACTCATCACACCCAAAATCAAGATTCCTGTAGCACTTTTATTTTCTCCCACTTGACCAGGTTTTCTATTTTCCTGAACTAAATATGACTGGTAAAATGCCCCTACAATCGAAAAACAAGAAGCCATAAATGCGATCAACAAGCCTTCGGAACCACTCGGGACAGAAGGGATGAATCCATTCACTATTCCAGAAAAAGATGGCTTTGCCAAAAAGACGGTAGTCAGGAATGAAAAAAGCATGATCCCAACCAAGGTAATCATCAACCTTTCCAATGTCTTATAGAAACTTCTGAAAAACAGCAAGGCAATTCCAAGCGCATTGAAAACCAAAACCCAAATCCAAGGCTTTGTACCACTTGCCTCGGCTACAGCTATTCCCACTCCGATCGAATTTCCAGCTTGAAATGAAGTCGAAACAAGAAAAACCCCCAATCCTATCGTAATACCAGCAAACTTTCCCCACTTGGTTCTGATGAGTGTAAGCAAACTTTCTGTGCTGCTTATGCCGATTCTCGCTCCCATCCCAGTAAAAATCAACATAAAGAAAATCGCTACCACCACAATCCAAAGCATGTCGTAGGCATATTCAGCGCCCAACCTGGAAGTAATGGTCATCTTACTTGGCCCAAAAACCAAAGCGGCAGTGATGATGCCTGGCCCAAGTGCCATAAGTTTTAAGATGATTTTATTGCTATTATTCTGGTTAGACATGATTATCTCTTTTCTTTGATTGTGTTTGGGCTGATTGCGGAAGAAGCATTTCCCCATTCCTGTCTGATAAATGTCAGAATCGCAGCAAGTTCATCATCCTTCATAAATGAAAATGATGGCATCATCTGCCCACTTTCCTTATTTTCAATCCCATTCAGCATGATTTGGATCAATTGCTCTTGATTTCCCAATACTGTCTGATTATCAATTAATGTTGGGAAAATTTCCTTGACTCCAGTTCCATCCTCTTTGTGACAGGAAGCGCAATAGTTGCTGTAAAGTTGCTTTCCATCCAGTCCGATTTCCGTTTTTGGAGAGGCTCCTCTCAAAGGTTCGTGGGATGCTGATTTCGTCAAGCTGATTTTGAGAATTTTATCATCACCATCCAATGGAAATCCTGGCTGAGGATTCCAGTCATGATTGCTTGTTGCTATGTAAATATCTCCCGAAGCGGATACTGCTACATCCCGCAATCTTCCATAGTGATTTTCAAAAAACACAGTCTCATCTACAATTGATTTACCATCCTCACTCAGCTTCAAAATACGCAAACTCTTCCCTTTCAAAGTGGTCAACAAGAGACTGTTTTTCCATTCTTCTATAGATAAATCACCATAAAAATCAAGCCCTGCCGGTGCTACTACTGGCGTCCAAGAATAAACAGGCTCAATCGTATTGTTCTTTTCTGCAAATTCCTTTTCTTTTTCCAGATCATGAAAACCCTCAATAGCGGGCCATCCATAATTTCCGCTTTTTTCTATCAAATTGATTTCATCTTCTATCGCATCTCCATGCTCTGAAGTGAATATTCTGCCTTGGGAATCCAAAGTCAGTCCCTGTATATTTCTAAAACCCTTTGCCCAAACATAACTTTCTGGATTGGGATTGTCCTTAGGAATGCTGCCATCCAAATTGATTCTCAGGATTTTTCCATTCAGGCTAGTATCACTTTGAGCATTGTCAAATCCATAAGCATCTCCTGTAGCCCAAAGTATTTTTCCATCCTTGCCAAACTTGATCCTTGAGCCATTGTGTGCTGTATTCCCGGGAATTTCCAACAACACTTGTGGAGAAATCAGCGCTTCATTTTCAAAATTATATCTTACCAATTTATTGGAAATCACACTATCTGCCATGACCGTGTAGTTCACAAGAATGTAGGGATTAGTCTCAAAATCAGGATGAACAGCCAAGCCCAATAAGCCTGCAGTTCTTTTTTGCCAAACTTCATCGATGGTCAAAAGCTCCTGAATCTCTCCAGTTTCCAAATTGATTCTAGAAATCTTTCCTACTTGTTCGTTGAACCACAGAAAGCCATCGTCAGCATACTCCAAATCCCAAGGAACATCCAAGTTTTCCGCCAAAATCTCCACTTTCAACATGCTTTTTTCAAGCGCAATATTGTCAATAAGTGGAAGTTCCAGTTCCGTTTTGGACGAACAGGAAAAAAGAAAAGAAATAGCTAAAAGTGCTGTAATCTGAATTTTCATGATTTAGTTAAAGTATTTAAGCTTCTTTGCCAATTATCATATTAGACATTTTTATAATCAATAATAGGTACTGAAATTAACTAGCTCTACTTCTTCTGTTGACTATTGACCGTTGACTGTTGACTTGCTCATTTCTTTGAAATTTTCAATCGGATAGGCTTTTCAAAATCACTTTTCAAGTCTTCGGGAAGCTGATAGACCCTTCCTTTTTTGTCGGAAAAATAAAGTTTCGAGATATCATGTTTTCTGCCATGTCCATCTGCCCAAAAGGCAAAGAAATCGTTGTGAACATTGACAGGTCTTCTGGCGTAGGAATGATTGCGCTCACTTTGGCTTGTCATGGCTTTGCTTTTCCAATTTTCTCCTTGGTCAGAACTCGTCCAAAGGACCATTTCTCCACCAGTATTATAAGCTTGTGGACCAGAAGTCGTTGGACCTATCACAGTCCAATTTCCTTTGGAATCAACATAGAGAGAACCCATATCGTAGTTGTTGTCAGAGTCAGTCAAGTGCTTGATTTCCCAATCTGAACCGGTGAATCTGGCAGTAAACCAAGACCTTGGGCCATTATCCGGCCCTGATTGATAGCCTTTGCTTGTGAGGTACAGAATGATGGGATCCCCATTTTTGTCATAAGTCAAATCATTGATATAGACATTCTCGCCAAGTGCCTGATAGTCTTTTACCAAAGCTGGATTTTCTATTTCTGTCAATGGAATGGTAACTTCCTCACCAAAGACATTTTGCCAAGTTTTACCAAAATCCGCAGTTTGTAGATAGTATAGATTTGTCCTATAGTTCAACCCATTTTCTCCTTCTCTATAGGGGTGAAAATTGAAAGTTGTGCCGATGATATTTTCAAACTGTCCACTTGTCTGATAATGCCCCTCTTCGATGATAGCCAAATCCTTCCACTCAGAATATTCGACTCCATCTTTGCTAGTCATAAAACCAATAGTTCTTCGGGGTTTGGTGGCTTGATTTGGGATTACATTTCGGTCATAATGTGTGAACAAATTCAGAAATCCATTTTCCTTTTGATACCAAGTCTGTAGGTAAGAAAAATTGTCCATTGGGACATTTTCTCCCTCTACTTTTTTGGTGGCAAAAATTTGCTCAAACTTAGAAATATCATAAGGCTTGATGCTCTTATGGATGTATGCAGGCGTGTTGGTTCCATGTGCTGTGGAAAAAATCCAAATGTAACCTTCATCATCAATGTTCATGACAGGATTGTCGTGCGCATTGTTTGTTTTCTTATCCAAAACGATCGTAGGTTTTGGTACTTTTTTACTTTTATGGTCAAAAAATGAAACTGCATGAAGTAGGGTTTTACCTTCTTTATCCGAGCCTCCATAGCAGAAAAATGTCTTATTAACTTCCTTTACATAAATTGAAAAAGGATAATGGTTTGCAGGGTAAGTCCCCAATCCACCACTGTATTTGTATACATATTCGTCATTGGAAGGCTGATCACTATACCAAATCCCACGATACCCATCATCCTTGACATTTAAGGTCAACACTTCTTGGGCTGAGGTTTCTGAAATTTGAAAAAGCAACAAAGCCAAAGTGGATAATAGAAAGGTATATTTCATAATGAATTTAGATTCAAATTAGTCAATAGGGTTCCAGTCCCCTGAATCAAATGATGATTTTGCGGATGAAAATGTGATCATTCCAGCCGCTCCACCGAAATGGAGCAGCAGGGACAATCGTGTTCTATGTGGGGGTTTATTTAGTAATTCGGATTCTGGGAAATTTTCGTAGGATTGATGTCAATCTGACTTTGTGGAATAGGGAAAATTGACATATGAGGTTGCATACCTTTTGCACTTAACAAATCCAAGGCTCTATCTGTCCTGATCAAATCAAACCATCGGTGACCTTCGAATGCCAATTCAACTCGCCTCTCCTGCTCTACAGCAAGCCTGAATGCTGCCTGGTTTGGGACACTCAAGTTCGGATCAGCATTTGCGCTGGTTTTGCTTGGAAGTCCTGCCCTGTTTCTGATTTGGTTCAAATAATCAAAAGCGGGGCCATCAGCCACATAACCTTGTTCGTTGAGCGCTTCTGCATACATCAAAAGGACATCAGCATATCTCAATACTATCCAATTGTTGTCACTGTCAAGATTTGCCGCAGGAGTACCTGAGTATTTGACTACATAATTGTGGTTTACAGTATTCCCATTGAGCACATAGCTTGTTCTCATGGAAACGTCTTTTCTCAAATCATCCTCTTCGTAGGCATTGTTCATATCGGCAGTCGGGATATTTTGACCCAATGGATTTCCAACAGAAACTACCGCTCCACCAGAACCGATTGGTGCAAATTGGTTGGTGAACGGACTACCCTCTCCACTTGAGCTGCTTTTGAATTGTACTTCGAAAATAGACTCTGCATTATTTTGATTCGCCGCTCCGAAGATTGAAGCATACTGAGGCAAAATCTGATAATTCGTCTGTCCAGAAGCATCAATCAATTCTTTTAGTTTTTGCGCAGCCTCTGGATAATTTTTCAGGGTTAGATGTACTTTTCCCAAAAGCGCCATTGCAGCTCCTTTTGTTGCCCTTCCAATATCCGCAGCACCGTAAGTAAATGGCAGTGATTCTTCTGCCTCTGTCAAATCAGAAATAATTTGGCTATAGACATTGGCCACAGATTCTCTACCATATTCGTATCCTTGCAGAGGATTGTTGATCACTGTCACTACCAATGGAACATCTCCAAAGATTCTGACCAAATTGAAATACATCAAAGCCCTCAAGAATTTTGCCTCTCCGACATATCTTGCCTTCAGATTTTGATCCATGTTCACAGCTTGGATTTTCTCAATAACAATATTTGCAGCTTGGATGCCTTGATAGTTCGCATTCCAAGTGTTATTGCCAATGGAGTTTACCGCTACATTGGTAAAATTATCTACTGCCTGCAAGTCGGCACCAGCATTTGGATTTGTGATCTCGGTATTGTCCGAGCGCATATCTCCAATTACATGAATGGAAGAATAGTATTGTCCTCCATATTGAAGAGAACCATATACAGCCGTCAAGGCATTCTTCATATCTTCTGCTGTTTTGTAGAAATTATTGCTGTTTTGCTGCGAAATCGGAGCCCGATCCAAGAAATCCTCACTACAGCTTGTCACTGCCAATAAACCAGCTAATCCAATTATCAATAAATTTTTAATATTTTTCATCGCTATATCTATTTAGAAGCCAAAGTTTAAACCAAACATAAATGAACGTGCTAGTGGGTAACCACCTGCATCTACTCCCGGCACCAAAGGACTTCCTCCCTGTGCACTTACCTCAGGATTGAAACCTTCATACTTGGTGAATGTAAATGCGTTTTGAACCGTGAAGTTCACCCTTGCATTGGCTACTTTGAGTCTGTTTAATAAAGACGAAGGCAAGGTATAACCTAATGTGATGTTTCTGATTCTAAGGAAAGAACCATCTTCTACAAATAGTGAAGTGATGTTGTTGACGACATTACTTCCAGCATAGGCATTGAAATTCCTATCAATCATTGGCGAAACACCATCACCCTGATCTGTTTCAGACTTCCAGCCATTCGAAGCACTGCTCAATACATTATAAGATCCAGCATAGTTGCCATAATATCTTCTTGCAGCATTGAGTACTTCAAATCCCTGCACTCCTTGGAGTGTAAAAGAGAAATCAATGTTTTTATAGGCAAAAGTGTTTGTCATTCCATAAGTAAAGTCAGGAAAAGGACTTCCCAATACAGTCCTATCTGCCGCATTGATTACACCATCCCCATTCACATCTTCAAACTTCAACTGACCAGGTCTTGACTGTATTGTTCCATTTCCATTCATGATTACTGCACTGTTGTCTATGTCCTGCTGATTTTGATAGACGCCGATTACATTGTAGCCAAAGAAGCTTCCCGGAGCAGAGCCAATCTGTGTGATATGCGTCGGTGCCGATGCAGAAGTAGCTTGTCTAGAAATTATAGGTGAACCATCTGTTCCCAATGCCAATACTTTGATGTCATTGGTAGAGAAGTTGAAATCGGTAGTCCACTTGAAAGCTTTAACCAAATTTCTACTGGTCAATGTAAACTCAAACCCTTTGTTTTGGATTTCTCCAATATTCTGAAGTGCGGTGGAATAGCCTGTCAAAGTAGGCACTGGGACATTCAACAACAAGTCAGATGTCCTTTTGTTGTAATAGTCAAATGACAGATAGAATCTATCGTCCAACAACCCGAACTCCAGTCCAATATCCAGTTGTTTGTTTCTCTCCCAACCTAATCCACTATTCGGGATGTTTGTCAACCTGACACCGTTGTTAACTGTACCCGAACCTGATCCAAACGGGTAGTTTTCTGGGCCAGTCAAACCAATTGCACCATAGTTTGTGATAAAGTTGTTTCCAGTCAAACCATAACTTGTTCTCAATCTCAATTCAGAAATCCACCTTACATCCTTCATGAAGTTTTCTTCCGAAAGTCTCCAGCCCAAAGAAACTGATGGGAACACACCCCATCGGTTATCTTCACCAAACCTAGATGATCCATCCCTTCTCACTGTAGCTGTCAACAAATACCTGTTGTCAAAATTGTAATTTAGTCTAGCCAAATAGGAGATCAGTGACCATTCTTCTTTGGTAGATAATGCATTGGTTATCAAACCAGCTGCATTCATGGTTTTGATTTCGTCGTTGGGAAAGTTTGTTCCGTTGATTCTGTTGAAATCAAATTGTTCTTGCTGAATCGTGTAACCAGCTACCACATCAAAAGTATGTTTCTCTATGGTTTTTGCATAGCTCAAGGTAAATTCTGACAACCAGTTTCGTGTCTCCGAAGTCGTATTAGTGCCTGTTGCTGGCTTGGTTGGATTGACACTGTTGGGATTGATGATGGAAGAGCTAAAGATATCCTCTCTAAAACTCCTCATATCAGCACCTACAAGTGTTTTGAAATTTAGGTTGTCAATGATGTTGATCTCTGCGAAAGCAGTTCCGAGAAGTCTCAAAGTACTTTGTTGGTGAAAATATTCATTGGCAATTTTCACAGGATTGTCCACTTCACTTGTTCCTATCCCTTGACCTGTGATTTTGGTATAGTTTCCATTTTCATCATAAGGGGTCAAATGTGGTCCTGCTGTGATTGCTGATTGGATGATTCCACCTCCCTGCCAATTCCCCTCAGCCAAAGACTGGTTTGAGAAAGTATAGGAAGGAGTAATATTCGCACCTACTTTTACCCTCTCATTCATTTTGGACTCTACATTTACCCTGAAGGAGTAACGTTTCAGATCAGAATTGATGATAATCCCTTCTTGATCAAGATATCCACCGGAAATAAAATATTTGGTCTTGTCATTTCCACCTGAAAAATTCAACTGATAATTGCTCATCATGGCAGTTCTAAAAATGGCATCTTGCCAATTTGTCCCTTCACCCAAAGACTCCGGATTGCTGAATTGCTCGGGAAGCAAATACATGACGTTGTTCAATCTAGCCGAATTTGGATCTGATGCTGATCTTCCTGGTCCTGAATTTACCCAGGCATTGTTCCTGGCTTCGTTGATATATCTCGCAAACTCTGTTGCATTCAACACATCCAATTGCTTTTCTACTTGCTGTATCCCAGTACTTACACTGAAGTCGATTTTGGAGACACCTGATTTACCTGATTTGGTGGTAATCAACACCACTCCATTGGATCCTCTCGAACCATATATCGCAGTAGCAGAAGCATCTTTTAGCACCTGAATATCTGCGATATCATTAGGATTGATGGTATTTAAGGGATTGTTTCTTTGGTCAAAATCATTGGTTACTGGAAATCCATCCACTACATAAAGCGGTTCATTGCCAGCTGTCAACGATCCTGCACCTCTAATCCTTACCGAAGCACCACCTCCTGGAGCACCTGTAGCCTGTGTCACCTGTACACCTGCCATCTGGGCTATCATCGCCTGATCCAAACTGATGATCGGCTGATCTTCAATTTGTCTGGCTCCCATAGAACTTACAGATCCCGTGATATCTTTCTTTTGCTGCATTCCGTAGCCTACTACTACAAATTCATCAAGATCACTTTCTTCTTTTCTCAAAGTCAAATCAATGATACTTGCTGTTCCCACTACTCTTCTTTCCTTCTGAAAACCCAAAAAAGAGAAGACCAAAGTCTGTCCTTCATTGGCATCAATGGTATAAACCCCATCGATATCTGTTACCGTGCCAATGGAAGTACCTTCTACCATCACCGTCACACCAGGCAAAGGATCTCCCAAATCATCCCGTATTGTACCAGTGATGGTTATGGGGATAATTTCCAATGCTTTTACCCTAGCTTTTTGCTTGTCGGTATTCACTATCACACTGATCGTATTGTTGACCTGTTTGAAACTCAAATCTGTCTGTTTGGCAATCTGAAGAAGATAATCCTCCACACTGCCAGAGTTTGAAATCAATACAACATTTTCACTGGTCTTTATAGCTTGATCAGTATAGAAAAATTTGAAATCCGTTTTATTTTCTGTCTCTCTAAAAAATTGTGCAAGCGTATAATTGCTTTTTTCCAATTTCAAGAATACCTCATCGATACTCTTGACCTGCGCTTTCGATGTGCTTGCCAATAATGGCCCCAATGTCAAGCAGAGTAAAGCTACTCCTTTCAATAATAACTTGATTGACATAATTACCGCTAGTAATATTTTTTTCATATTTTTGGGAATTGTAAAATGAAACATTGAATTAATCTATGAAAAGCAGCTACCAACGACTATTCATAGGTTGTTTAAGATTTGATGTTCGCAGGAACGTATTCGCAGTACGTTCCTGTTTTTTTATCCTTTTTATATATTCATAAGCCTGCTTATTTGAATTTTATCAGTACTTCTTTTTCCTTTAAACTGTAATCAAAACCTATGGAAGCACTCAAGACCTGAAGGACATTTTTGAGTGTTTCGTTGTTTTCAAATGTACCTGTCGCCACAAATTTTTCCGGACTACCCTGGACTTTGATTTGGACACCGTACCATCTTTCGAGTACCGCCACCATTTCATCCATGGAAGTTTTTTCAAATCGCAAGACTCCATCTACCCAGAGAATTTTTTGACTTACATCAACTATCCTTTTATCAAATGACTCATCCTTCTCGGAAAGCACTGACTCCTCTCCGGGATTTAGGATCAAGGCATCCTCTTTCCCTACTTTGTTGAGTTTTACTATTCCCGTGACCAAAGTGACCACGACTTTTTCTGCTTTATTGAAGGTCGAAATATTGAATGATGTGCCAAGAGCAGTTGTAGTGATTCCATTTGATGTTACCGAAAATGGATTATTTTCGTCTTTTGCAACATTGAAGAAGGCTTCTCCTACCAAAGAGATTTGTCTATTTGTAAGAAAATCCTCGCTATAAGCAATCCTACTTTCCGAATTGAGGTATACGGTGGAGCCATCAGGCAAATGGATCTTAGTCTTCTGCCCAGGAGGATTGTATTTCTCTATTACTTTTGACGCAGATGTTACAAGCTCCGAATCGGTTTTAATGGAATTCACAACCGTAAAGACCAAAAGCGTACAAACTCCAATTATCAAAAACGAAGCTGCCACTTTTAGCCAAGTAGGAAGTATGCTCTTTCTGATTACCCTATCCCTGTGCAATTGTGGACTAGGATAATCCTCTTTATTTTTATTGATCTTTTCCCACAGGGATTTTGAGTCCCACTCTTTATATTTCCCTTCTATAGATTTTTCTGACCAAAGCTGTAGCACCTCAGCAGACATGAATTCCTCTCCTTCTACAGAGTCCAACCAAGCAAGTAAATCCTTCGCCTGCTCTTCAGACAAACTGCCTTTGAAAAAATCTTCTATTTGTTTTCTTCGATCCATTTTTCTCTTTACTTGATACATATAGCTCTAAGTACCCGGGTTTACTCACGCAACTTTGAAAAAAAGTAAAAAAAATAAATCGTCAACTACGCCACGGCCACGAGTGTCGACGGTTGACTTGTGCCGTGGCGTAGTCAACTTGTCCTAGAAACAATATGGATACATTATTTTAAAGGGCTACTGGTAAGAAAGCGGATATACATAATATCATAAAAAAACTTCCAATTACATTTTGATGCAAGACAGGATATTCGGGATAAACATTAAAGAACATCCGTTTATGGAATGGGTTTGAAGAGACTGTCAGAATACCTAAGTGATATTCTAGCACTTCTTCATTCTCCACAAAGATGCTTGGGTTGCAGGTCTAAATAAATATCAAGAAAAAATCGATTCGATCATCAGTAGAAAAATACTTGCTGAAATGATTTTAAGCTTTTGGAGTTTGTCTTTGATGCCTTTTGATGCACGGAAAATTTGATTTTCAACTGTTCTTTTGGATAGGTTTAATTTTTCGGCAATTTCGTCCGTACTCAGATTTTCAAAATTTCTCAAAATAAATACCTGCTTTTGTCCCGGCGGAAGCTGGTCTATGATGTCTGAGGAAATATGATGGAAATCGGCATAAATCAATTCCAGTTCAGGATCACTGGAGGCTTCAAAGGAAATCAATGGTATCTTGTATTTCTGGTAGGCAAAAAAGCGGGCTTCTTTCTTTGATTTTTTTATGACCAAAGACCGTACAATCGCAATCATATAGGCATTGATGGAAAGTTCAGGGTCAAGATTGGCTCTTTTTTTCCAGATTTTCAAAAACACCTCTTGTACAATTCCTTCCGCATCTTCATGGCTCAGATTCATTTTTCTGGCAATGTGATACACCTTCTCTCCAAATAGCTGATAAAGCTTTCCAAAGGCTTTTTCATCTCCTTTAGAAAGACCCTCTACCAATTGACGAAGTGCTTGTTCTTTCATTTCCATTGCCATGATATAGCCATACTATCTATTGAGTACATTCCAAAGAAACTAATTATATTTCATCAATCAAAAAAAATTCCATGCATGGTCAATATTGATTACTACAATTTTGCCCTTTTATAGATAGAATAAATTTTCTTTTTGATTCTAAAACTTCCTTGGTTAAGTTTGACGAATCACTTTATAAAAATGAAAAATACAACATTTATCATTCTACTCGCATTATGGCTTCAGAGCTGTGGAAAGCCAGATATTTTGATCACAATTGATCCTGGAAGCTATGACAGAATAGCTGTTCCTATAAGCATTTCGCTAAACGCAGCTATAGAACCTACAGGAAATTACCTCTTGGAAGAAACCAAATCCGGCAAAAAAATCCCGGTAGAAATTCTGGACAGTTTGACATTAATTGTTTTTGTAGATAGTTTGGAATCTGACATACCAAAAACATACCGATTGATAAAAAATACCAGTAACACCCCCAACAGTTCATTTATAAAAATACTTGAAGACCAGAAAGGAATCCGAGTACAAGTCGATGACAAAGAATTGTTTTATTATCAAAAAGAGATGGCATTTCCACCAAATGGAAAAAGTAAATTGTATGCCAAAAATGGTTTTATCCACCCACTCAAAAGCCCCAATGGTGCAATTGTAACGGATGATTTCCCAGCTGGGCATATGCACCAACATGCGCTATACAATGCTTGGGTAAACACCAAGTTCAAGGGAAAAAAGGTTGATTTTTGGAATCAGTTAGATAGCTTGGGGACAGTCGCTCATAAAGATGTTTTGTCTGTAAAAGAAGGACAAACAATTGGTCAAATCATCAGCTCACAAAGCCATATCAGTATGGAAAACGGGGAGATTTTGGAAGAAAAATGGGATATCCGAATCTATCCGGTGTCTGATTTCTTCATGTTCGACATCTACTCTGAACAAACAAATACGAGTAGTGACACCCTGTTTTTGGAAAAATACATCTATGGAGGGATGGCATTGAGGGGAAGTAGGGAATGGAACCCTGATGATAGCCTACACTTTCAAAATCCTTGGGAAGTCTTGAGTGACCAAGGATTTACACTGGAAAATGTAAACCATACCAAAGCGAAATGGATCAGTGTCAGTGGGAAAATATCAGGTTCAGATGCCGGTGTTACAGTATTTGGATTCCCGGATAATTTCCGTTACCCACAAACTGTGAGAGTACATCCCAGCATGCCCTATTGGGTTTTTTCACCAGTTGTGGACAATGGATTCACAATCGCCCCGGGAGAAACCTACATCAGCAAATTCAGGTATTTTGTGCATGATGGAAAACCAGATAAAAATATGATTGAAAACATTCAGAGAAACCTGGAAAACCCGGTGACAGTTACGGTAAATTGAGATTGTAAACCGCATGGTTTTCAGTGAATATAGCTTTGGGTCAATTAGTTATCAGTTGATTGGGTGATTAGTGTACGTTGTGGTTAAAATAGAACGGACAACAGGTGAAAATCTGGAAAATATGAAATCAGGGCTACGCCCCTCTAAGGTTTGATTTATTGCTTTTTTTTCTACGAAGATAGCAGGGCTAACGCCCCATTCTCTTATTTGTTTACAAGAGTTATCTTTGCATATGTTGGGGGCGTAGCCCACAGTTCTTCGTAGGAAAAACGGAGTCGTTGTCAGGGGCGTAGCCCTGTGATCTGAGAGCGTTAGAATAGGTCGACCATGGTGAGTTTCTAAAATACAAACCAAAGATTAACCACAAGGAACACTAAGTTTCTCACAAAGGTCACTAAGTGTATAAAAAACAAGGTAGCAAAACACAGACTCCTTGTGTCCTTAGTGCCTCCTTTGTGTTCCTCCGTGGTTAAAATAGAACTGACAACAGGTGAAAATCGGGAAAATATGAAATCAGGGCTACGCCCCTTTGGGGTTTGATCGATTCTTTTTTTCTACGAAGATTGCAGGGCTAACGCCCCTAATTTCTGTTCCTAAATAATAGTTTATTTGATATTATTTTGGGGGCGTAGCCCACAGTTCTTCGTAGGGAAATTTGGGACCAGCAGGATCCTAGGGGCGTAGCCCTGTGATCTGAGAGCGTTAGAATAGGTCGACCATGGTGAGTTTCTAAAATACAAACCGAAAATTAACCACAAGGAACACTAAGGTTTTCACTAGGGTCACAAAGTATATAAGAAAATAAGGTGGCAAAACACAGACTCGTTGTGTCCTTAGTGCCTCCTTTGTGTTCTCCGTGGTTAAAATAGAACGAAAATCGGGAAAATAAGAAATCAGGGCTACGCCCCTCGATGGTGTGCTTTATTGCCTTGTTTTCTACGAAGATAATAGGGCTAACGCCCCAGTTTCTTATTTATTAAAGAGTTATCTTTGAATATTATTTGGGGGAAGAGCCCACAGTTCTTCGTAGTAAAAACGGATGTCAAAGTCGTTGTCAGGGGCGTAGCCCTGTGATCTGAGAGCGTTGGAATAGGTCGACCATGGTGAGTTTCTAAAATACAAACCGAAAATTAACCACAAGGAACACTAAGGTTTTCACAAAGGTCATAACGTGTATAAAAAATAAGGTGGCAAAACACAGACTCGTTGTGTCCTTAGTGCCTCCTTTGTGTTCTCCGTGGTTAAAATAGAACGAGTGTAAAACAAAAGACCTGCAAAACATCTTTGTCTTGCAGGTCTTTTTGGTTTAAATACTGATATCAAAGTATGAAATCAGCTAATTGTACCTAAACTCTTTTTAAACTTATGATTCCTTCATAAATGCAAATGACACCGAAACGCGATCCGTTAATTTTTGTGCTTCCGGACTGAAAGTAGGTTCAACCCTGGCATCAGCTGACTTCATCATCATAGCTTCCATTCTAGGCTCATAAGGTTGAAAACTTACCCCCGAGCTGTAATTCACTTTGTGAACTTGGATTTTTTGGATTCCTAATGTTTTGGCAATAACATCTGCTTTTCTACGTGCATCTTCCAATGCCAATTCCAGCAATTTTTCCTGATGGACTTTTTTCTTGGCTTCTGATATCCCGAAGTTCATGCTATAGCTCAAATCAATATCTTTGCTACTGATAGATTCAAGCACTTTCACCAAATCTTTATCAATATTTTTCACCCGTACTTTGACATTCTGGGAAGCGACATAACCACTGTCTTTGGATGTTCCCTTGGTGTAGATTCTGTTGATGTTTACATAGTAATTGTCAACCACAAAATCATAGTCACTCACCCCAGTTTTCTTGATGGCATCCTGAATCGCCTTTGTTTTCTTGTTGAGTGCGTTGGTGACGTCAGAGACTTTCATCCCCAATTCCCTAAGGTTTATTTGAATCATTGCCTCGTCGGGCATCACTTCGATTTCGCTTGCTCCATCCACTTCGATGGTAGGAATTTGTTGTTGCTGTGTAAAACCCAGAAAAGGCAACATCATAACCGGTAACATAAAGAGTAACTTTTTCATAATTTTCGTTTTTAGATTTGGATTGTATATTTCAAAACTTGAGCCACAAAATCTTAACAATTGTTAATTGAGTTGTAGCATTTATTTTATTGTGGAATAATGTTAAATTTAGTGCTTTCACCCAAACCTTCCATCAACATGACGGCTGTTTGTCTTCAATTGTCCCAAACCAATACTACTAAATCCAATGAAAAATCTTATCCTTTTGTTCATTTTCACCTTAAGTATTTCTTACCCAAAGAGCTATGCCCAATCTATAGCTGCAGTAAATTTTGAAACTTCCGATTCTACAGCAAAAGATAAAATAAGCTTAGACTCTCTAGCCAATATTGACGAATTGCTCGACAATGCCATAAAAGAAAAATTGATCGCTGGTGCGGTAGCACTGGTTGCTTTGGATGGGGAGGTTGTGTACAAAAAGGCTTTTGGACACAAGAACATTGCTAAAGGAGATGAAATGGAAGTTGATGATATCTTTAGGATTGCCTCTATGAGCAAACCCATTACATCCGTTGCCATCATGCAGCTGCAAGAAGCCGGAAAACTCAATTATGACGATCCTGTATCTAAATACATTCCTGAATTTGCCAATCCCAAAATCTTGGTCAGTGTCAACCCTTCGGACTCCAGCTTTACAAGTAAGCCTGCAAAAAATGAAATCACCATCCACCACTTGCTTACGCATACATCTGGGATTTCATATGGATTCGCAGACACGACTATGAACAAACTGTATTCAAAAGCAGGAATCATCGATCTGACTACATTGAAACCTATTAAGATTGAGGAAAATGTATCCAAACTTGCCCAAATCCCACTAAAACACGAACCTGGTGAAAAATTCACCTATGGTTTGGGAATTGATGTCTTGGGTCGGGTAGTTGAAGTAGCATCGGGAATGTCATTTGATGCCTATTTAGAGCAATATATTTTTGATCCCTTGGAAATGAATGATACTCGCTTCTACTTTGATGATGATGCCCATGCCTCAAGGCTGACTACCATGTATGCCAATACCAGATCCGAACCATTGGTAGAATTCCCTGAAGACCCCAATCGGGACTTGTCTGGAAATTTCCCAATAAAAGGTGCAAAAACATACTTCTCCGGAGGTGCGGGGCTAAGTTCTACTGCCCAAGATTATTTCAAATTCTGTCAAATGGTGCTCAATGATGGTGAATTCAATGGTGTCAGAATCCTCAAAAAAGAGACCATTCAAAGTGCGAAGAAAAATATGATTGGAGATGTACGTGTTGGCAAAGATCATTTTGCCTATGGCTATCAGATTGCTGCTGAAGATGGTGATCTGAGATTTGACAGAAAGGCAGGAAAGATCTCTTGGGGCGGTGCTTTCCAAACCACATTCTGGATGGATCCAACCCGAGGTATAGTCGCCATCCTACTCACGCAAGTCTACCCATCCATGCATTCCCAAAAACTCTATGGCCCATTTGAACAAATGGTAAATGGGGCTGTATTGGAGGATTGAATGGGCTAACAAAAATTAGAATAATTCATGAAATATTTTTAAATTGAAGTAGAATTTAAAGATCAGACTAAGAAAATGAATATTGAAAAAGATAAACTGGAAATAATCAAATGGATTACTACAATCAAAGATGAAACGTCTATTGAAAAGCTTAGGATGTTAATGAATAGTACTATTGATATTGATTGGTTGGAACAGATTTCTGATGAAGAATTAAATTCAATTGAAAAAGGATTAGAAGACATTAAAGCGGGCAGAGTTAAACCCCACAAAGATGTGAAAAAACTGTATGAAAAATGGTTATGAAATCAGAGGGCTGTCCCTGATCTACCTCAAAAATTAACCACCACGAACACAAAGGCTGCACAAAGGACACAAGGTTTTTAATCCATTACGATTTTCTTGTGTCCTTTGTGTTAACCTTAGTGAACTTAGTGGTTTTCAAATTCCTTTAAGCAGACAACAGTGTATTTGCAAAGACTAAATCTCTCAGGTTATTATTACCCCCAACTTATTTCCCCAAATCCAAGATATCACCAATCTTGTTGATTTTTTGCATTTCCAATGCCAAGCCTTCATAATCATCTTCAATGATTTTATCCCTAAACTTGGATAAATTGGAGATATATAAACTCAGGGCTTTGAGCATGTTGTTTTTGTTTTCTTCCATGATAGGCGCCCACATTGCTGGGGAAGATTTTGCCAACCTCACAGTAGAGGCGAAACCAGAACCTGCCATATCAAAAATGCTTTTTTCATCTTCCATCTTATCCAAGACAGTTTTGCCCAGCATAAATGAAGACACGTGGGAAAGATGGGAGACAAATGCCAAATGGCGGTCATGCTCTTCCGCATCCATAAACCTCAACTTCATATTGAGCGCTTCGAAAATTTCATAAGCCAAACCTTTCAGTTGTACATCTGTCAGTTCCATTTCACAGATGATAAAGACTTTCTGATCCAACAAATCTGCCTTGGCAGCCTTTGGTCCCGAATATTCTGTACCCGCAATCGGATGCCCTGCCAAATACTGGGCTCTCTTGGGATGGTCTGCTACTGTTTTACAAAGATTCTCTTTGGTGGATCCGAAATCAATGACCAAGGTATTTGGTCCAATCTGATCCAAGGTTTTGGTCAACAAGCCCCCAAGCGTGTTGGCTGGAGTAGCAAGGATAATGACGTCGGTATCTTCATCAGGTTGTGATTTCCCCTCGTCAATAATTCCCAAAGCCAAGGCATCTTCCTGATTTTTCGGATCGGCATCAAAACCTGTAAACTTTATTTCCGGCTTTATTTTTTTCAACGCCAATGCAAAAGAACCTCCCAAAAGTCCCAAGCCTATGATATGTATTTTTTTCATTCTGATATATTTACGTTATTCTATCTATTGCTTCCTGAATCAATTCTGTCGTAACACAAAGCGAGAATCTGACATAGCCTTCTCCTTTGCTCCCAAAAATCCTTCCGGGTGTGATGAAAATTGATTTCTCATACAAGAGCTTGTCAACCAAGTCCAAGTCGCTCATCTGCTCCGGCAACTTCGCCCAAACAAACATCCCTACCGCACTTTTATCATAGCTCAAGCCCAATTTCCCAGCCAACTTCCAAACCAGATTCCTTCTTTTTCTATACTCCTTGTTTAGCTCGGCATACCAATCATCTTTGAGGTTCAATGCCGCTATCGCGCCTTCCTGAATTCCCAAAAACATCCCCGAATCCATATTGCTTTTTACTTTGGTGATCGCTTGGATCCAATCCTTCTTCCCCCCTACCATCCCTACTCTCCAACCCGCCATGTTCGCCGTTTTGCTCAGGGAGTTCAACTCCAAAGCCACATCCATAGCTCCTTCCACTGCAAAGATGCTCAATGGTTTCTCTTCCAAAATAAAACTATATGGATTATCATGGACGATAATGATATCATTCTTTTTTCCAAATTCAACCAATTTCCCAAACAAGGCTTTACTTGCCTTGGCACCGGTTGGCATATTGGGATAATTGACCCACATCAATTTGACTTTGCTTAAATCCATTTTTGACAAAGCCCCAAAATCCGGCTCCCAGTTTTGGTTTTCCACCAGATCAAAATATATAGGCTCTACTTGTAGCAACTTGCATACAGAACTATAAGTCGGGTAGCCTGGGTTCGGTACCAATACCTGATCCCCTGCGTCCAAAAATGCCATAGAGATATGCATGATTCCTTCTTTTGAACCCAACAAGGGCAAGACTTCTCCCTCAGGATTCAAATTGACCCCATAATGCTCTTTGTAGAAATCCGAAAAAGACTCCCTTAATCTTGGAATTCCCTGGTAGCCCTGATAGCCATGTCCTTCGGGATTGATGGCGGCTTGGCAAATGGCTTTGACCACTTTGGCATGTGGTGGCAGATCGGGACTTCCTATGCCCATATTCAAAATAGGTTTCCCGGCTGCTTTCAGGGTATGGACTTCTTTGAGTTTTTTGGAAAAATAGTATTCCTGTACTTCCTCCAATCGTTTCGAAAACCCTTTCATTATTTTCTGTTCAGATATTTTCCAAAAATTTTGACTGTCCCGAAATTCGCATTTATCTCTGACACAGCGCTTTCGAAAGCATTATGATCTTCAAATTGTGTATCGATGAAAAAAGCATATTCCCAAGGCTTTTCGATTACTGGAATGGACTGGATTTTACTTAGATCCAAACCGTATTCACTCATCAGCATCAAGAGTTCTGCCAAAATCCCCTTCTCATTGTTTACTGTCACTTTTATGGAAGCTTTATTGGCTTTGACCAAACCAAGATCCAAAGAAGGTTTTTGCAGAATGATGAATCTTGTAAAATTATTCTTTACTGTCTGGATATCGGAAGCAAGGACATCCAATTGATATATCTGTGAAGCTGTTTTGCTTGCGATTGCACCTACTCCTTTTATTTTTTCTTCATGGATTCTTTTGGCTACCGAAGCGGTGTCAATATCATCCACCAGTTTGATTTGTGGATAATCCGCAAAAAACTTTTTGCACTGGAGCAATGCCATTGGATGGGACCTGACTTCTACCAAATCCTCTATCTGCTGTCCTTTCAGGCACATCAGATTATGTGAAATGGGCAGGTAATATTCGTCTTTGATGGTCAGATTGTAGCGGTCTATCAATTCATAATTTGGAAGAATCGCCCCAGCGATGGAGTTCTCTATCGCCAATACGCCATAGTCGCAGGTACCTTGAGCCACACATTTGGCAACTTCTTCAAATATCCTATACCCCACAATTTCCACTTCAGCCCCAAAACAATTGATCGCTACCTGATGGTGAAATGAACCTGGAATTCCTTGTATTGCTATTTTCATTTTCTTAAGATATGAGATATGAGATTTTAGACGTTAGACACAAGATACAAAGCCAGAGAGATTCTGGTAGCTAACCGACTTAACATATAAATTCCGTTGTATGTTCACTTTTTTTGATTGTACAAAGTACGATGTACCAAGTACCAAGAAATCCACCAAAGGAAAACTCAATCCAATCTTTAATCCCCACAGTCAGACAAGTCCGATTGATTGTACTAAGTATCAAGAATCCCCCAACTTTGTAACCTTAAAACTTTTTAACTTTCCAACTAATCTTGCAATTTTTCAATCTTCCAATCCCTATAAATCGGAACAAGCTCTTCCAATTTTACAATCCCTATTAAGAAATCCATTGCCTCAACTTTTCAACATTTAAACTTCTTAATAATTTTCAAATCTTCCCAATCTTTAAATTCATCAATTTTCAACCCTCTACCAGCTCCACATGCTTCCAAAAGCTTGGATAGGACTTGTTGACTACTTCGGGATCTTCGATGATTACGTTGGTTTTGGTCATCAGTGGCATAAATGCCATCGCCATCCTGTGATCGTCATAGGTATGAATCTGCACTTCATTTGGGATCTCCACAGACGGTATCAGTGTAAATACTTCGTTCTCTCCTTCTACAAGCTGTGCATTGAATTTAGCCAGTTCTTGTTGCAGTGCGTAAATCCTATCTGTTTCTTTGATCCGCAAACTTTCAAGACCTGAAAAGTCTACTTTTTGCCCCAATACAGAACATGTTACTGCGACTGTTTGAGCCAAATCAGGGCAATGTGTAAAATCCCATGATTTCAGACCTTTCACTTTCTGTTTTGTCAACTGGACGCCTCCTTCGACAAACTCACTTTTCACCCCAAGGTGATCCATGATTTCGACGATTTTGGAATCTCCCTGCAAACTGTCTTCCTTCAAACCTTTCAAAAACAAAGAACCGCTCTCTGCACAAGCCAACAAACTAAACCAATAACTCGCACCTGACCAATCTGATTCTACTGCAAAGGTTGTTGGCTGATACTTTTGTGATTCTACTTTGATCAAATTGCCTTCCCAAGTATGTTTTATCCCAAACTGCTTCATCAATTCCAAAGTCATTTGGATGTATGTCACCGAACCTACTTTCCCAATAAGTTCGAGTGTCAATCCATTGGGTAAAAGTGGAGCAACCATCAACAATGCAGAAATATACTGGCTGCTGACATCTCCCCTAATACTGATTCTGTCAGTCAATTGCCCCTTGAATCCATTGATTGCCAAAGGAGGGTAACCTTCTTTGTTCATATAATGAATATCTGCACCGAGTTCCCTCAATGCATCCACCAAGATCCCGATAGGTCGCTCACACATCCTTGCAGTGCCTGTCATCACTTTGTTTTGGTTGGTCACAGCAGAGAAAGCCGTCAAAAAACGCATCGTCGTACCAGCATCCAACACATCAAAAACCGGCGGGTTGGTAGTAAGTAGCCGGATCATCGTCTGGGTATCCCTAGCTTCTGCGAGATTGGAGATTTGGTTGTCACCATCCGTCAATGCATCGATGATCAATACCCTGTTGCTTTCACTTTTGGATGAAGGCAAAGGGATTTCCGTAGGTATAAAACTCGGTAATTGTTTGAGGTAAATCGTATTCATTAGGTTTGAGTGGCTATAGACACATTACAAAGTAATGCCTTGTTAATTTTTTAGGGAAATATAATAAGCAATAGCTTCTTCGATTTCCGCAAGATTGATATGGATGTTGTATTCACAAGAGCCGATTTTTTTCAACAGGGAAAAATTGATTACGGCTCCTTCATTTTTCTTGTCCTGGGCACAGAGTGATATAATTGCAGGAATATTCTCTTTCGGAAAATCGAAATGTCCATATATCTTCACGAGCATCTGGGAGATTGTATTCAAATCATCTTCCGGCATGCCCATTCTTTTGTAAGAAAGAAATGCTTCCGCAATCATTCCAATTGCGATGGCTTCTCCATGCAAAAGATGACGCTCAGAGTCCAAATAAAAAGACTCAAAAGCATGTCCAATCGTATGACCGAAATTGAGGATTTTCCTTAACCCTGCTTCTTTCGGATCCTTTTCTACAACAGACTTTTTGATACTGACTGATTTCTCAATGATTGATTTCCAATCTTGCTTTTCCCAATCGGTAGATCTAAGGCTGGAAAAGTAATCTGCATTTTGGATCAAACCATGTTTGATAACTTCTGCATATCCAGATCTTAGCTCTTCTTGTGGAAGTGTTGGAAGGAATTCATCGGATATCAATACTGCTATCGGTTCTGTAAAAACACCGATGTGGTTTTTGAAACCATTGAAATCTATTCCCAATTTCCCCCCTACACTGGCATCGACCTGTGAAAGCAAGGTAGTTGGAATATTGATAAAACGGACACCTCTCTTATAGGTACTCGCACAAAAACCACCCATATCACCACATACGCCACCGCCCAAATTGATGATCAAAGCTTTTCTGTCAAATCCACAATCTGTCATCCACTGCCAAATGGCGGAACATGTAGAGAGGTTTTTATTGACTTCGCCTGCATCAAATGCAAATTGCTGGTGCTTGGGAAGCTTCTCCCCAATCAGGGGATAGCAAAATTTTTGGGTATTGCTATCCATGATCAGCCCTAATTGAGAAAAATCCTGCCGGCTGATAAAGCCGACAAGATCATTTGCTATTGATTGGGAAAATATAATTGATTCCAATTTTTCTAAGTTATAATTTGACTCGAAATTACGAAAAGGCTGAAAAAGATATAAAGTTGAAAGGTTTAAAAGTTGAAAGGTTTAAAAGTTATTGGAAAAGTTGATTTTTATTAAATACCAAACTTTCCAACTTTATAACCTTTTAACATTACAACAATTTTAACCTTGTAACATTATAACCTTACAACTTCCCAATTATTTCTTCACAGGATCGGCTTCCCTTAACTGTTTTTCCTGTCTTTTTACAGACTCTTCGTGGATACAGTAAAGCAATTCCTTCATGAATTTTTCACTCAAATTTTTCTTTACGCCTTTTTCAGTACGGGATTCCATTACAAATTTCCATCTGTCTGACTGAAATACTGTCAAGTTCTGCTCTTTCTTGTAAGCGCCGATTTGGTCTATCAGAGAAAATCTTTCTTGAAGGATATCCAACAATTGATCATCCAAATGATCTATGGCTGTCCTTAAATCGTTCAACCTTTCTCCTGGATTCTCTACCCCTCCAGTTTGTTTGAAATCAATTTGCGACAATATCTGCTTCAATCCGGCAGGCGTAACTTGCTGCTTTGCATCAGACCATGCATTGTCAGGGTCATGGTGGGTTTCGATCATCAATCCGTCCAATCCGAAATTGATTGCCCTTTGTGCTGTTTCCAAAATCCCCGCCCTATTACCAACAATATGACTTGGGTCATTGATCACTTCCATCCCTTTCCACTCTCTCTTCAAATGGATCGGCATAGACCAATTTGGCTTGTTTCTGAATCTCTTGTCGTAAGAATCCGAGAAACCTCTGTGGATCGCTGCAAGTTTGTTGATTCCTACTGCCTGCAATCTTTCCAAAGCTCCCAACCACAACTGTAAATCTGGGTTCATTGGGTTTTTGACCATTACAGGGATATCCACGCCTTTCAATGCATCAGCGATTTCCTGCACTGCAAATGGGTTCACAGTAGTCCTGGCACCAATCCAAAGTACATCTACTTTGTGCTTCAAAGCCAATTCCACGTGCGCTGCATTTCCAACTTCGGTAGTGATCGGGATGTTCAGGTGATTTCTCACGATTTCCATCCATTTCAAACCATCTTCACCTATACCTTCGAAGCTTCCCGGTCTGGTTCTTGGCTTCCAAATCCCAGCGCGGAATATATGCGGCACCATGTTTTCATTTTTCATGTCCAAACAGACTTTTTCAATCTGTTCAGGCGTTTCTGCGCTACAAGGTCCTGCTATGATCACGTGGCCATTTAGTCCTAGTCCCCAGTCTTTTGTTTGTAAGTGATTTTCCATGAGTTTAATTGGTTTGAATAAAAAAAGCCCGATTCTTTCGAACCGGGCTTTTGTGTATGTATGAATGTTTATTTTTTAACTAGACAATACGCAGCTCCGATTCGACTTTTGTGACGAAAGTAAAAGTAAAAGAAGCTAAAATATATTACGACTGCGATTAACATGCCCCAAATGTAAAGGGTCATTTTTTAAAAACAAATTAATTTTTCATTATTTTTTTGTCTTTTACATAATTGCAAGTCAATGTATTGCTTTTTCGGCAAATTGACCCATATTTTCATTGATTGTCAAAATTATATTTGGAGCTTTATTTTGTCCATTTTTAAATTAGAATAAAAAAGAAGGTAGAGACGAGATGCTAGAGACCTGTATTGTGAAAAAGAACCTTCCAGGTTTCAAACTATTTAGTTTTAAAAAATCAATGAAACCTGAAAGGTTTACTGATTACAACTAACTCCTACAGTTTTTAGAATAATATTGATTCCAAGGTTATGTTTATTTGAATCAATTACAAATTACTGCTTATCAGATTTTTAACGTAACTAACTTATGGCTTTTGAGTATATTTATATGAATACAAAGTTTAAAAACACTAACACAAAATTTAAACAATAGAAAAATGGAAAAGGTATGTTCAAACTGCAATTACTGGGAAACAGAAGCACCAGTAGTCGCTCAAAAGGAAAATTACGGTGAATGCAATAAATTAAGCCACATTGAATCCAAAATGGATCCGGATTATATCATCCCAGTTCTCAACGATGGGAGACCGCTTGACGCCAATGCTAAGTCGATAGAGTTTATCACTGGGGCCAATTTTGGTTGCAACCAATTCGCTAGTGCGTAGTAAGTCGCAAATTCAAAAATAAGGCTATGGATAAAATTTTTCCATAGCCTATTTTTTTATAAAAAAAGAAGCCCTAACGAGCTTCTCTTTTTTCTAATCAATAAACCATACAATCAATGTTATTTTCTAAAATTTCATTGAACCATTTGGTTGTAAAACAAACCTAAATGTGTAAAATGAACCAGGTGTCACCATTGGGTTTACATCTTCCAATGCAGGATTATCTTTGTAATAACTTAGAATCTCAATTTTGGCATAATTACCTGCATTGGTTTTGACTAGAACAATTCTCCCTGGGATAGGACTGACAATATGGGTTGTCGAGTTGTAATTATACCATCCATTACCACTACCTGTTGGAATAGCCATTCCTGAATCACTATCAGATTTGAATTCTGTAGATGAATCTACTTCTTCAAATTCATCAAATATCCCGGTAGCAACAAATGCTTGAGCTGAGCCTGCCCCACTAATACCACTATTTATAATGATAGTCGTGCCTTTGAACCCTATGTCCCAATTGCCATCTTTGCTTTCCGCCAATTTATTCTCTTCAAGACTAAAGTAAACAAAAGGGTTTTCCTTAGTAATAGTTCCAGTGGTTCTATCAATCACATCACCTGGTGCCTCAATGTTGGAAACGAGTTGTGCATCCAATTCAACATCAGGCTGAGGGTCATCCTTTTTGTCACAGCTGTATAAGAATGCTGTAATAGTTAACATAGAAAGAGACAATAATAATTTTTTCATTTTTTGTTAATTTATAGTTTTACTTAGATTTAGTTATTTCATGAATTGGCAATCTAAATCCTGCAAAAATTATCCTGCCGGGATTAGTTGGGTCATTTACATTTTGTAGATTGGTTACATTGATTCCTCCAACTTCCAATGTAAGTCCATTGGAAAATTGCTTGTTTAATGTAATGTTAAGCGAATATATAGCCTTTGTATATTCAGATGGGTCATCCAAAATCAGGTTGCCATTTGTGTCTCCAAATCCAAAAGGGCCTCTGTATATCAGTCTTGTTGACAAATTGATCTCTGACGGTTTATGTTGGTAATTGATCTTTAAATTGCCACTATGCCTACTCCTATTGAACAATCCTCCATAATCTTGTCGAGTCACCCTGACAGTTCGATTTTGGGAGTCTCTTTTGAAGATCTCCCCATTGTCTATGCGCTCTAATACGTACATGTCCCGGGTATCCAAATACATATAGCCTAGTGAAAATTGCAACTGGTAGCCAAGTCTGTAGGTCAGATCTATTTCAGCACCTTGGGTTAGAACACTGGCTACGTTTAAATATGAGAAGGCATTCTGCCCACTTGTCAATCGAGCAACCGCTGCTGTTTCGATCAGATTAGTGATGTGATTGCGGAAAAAATTGCTTTGGACAAGTAGGTCATCTGAGAGTTTCCACCGGAATCCCGTATTGAAAGCCCAAGAATGCTCGGCTTTCAATTCACCAAAGAGGGATGGGTCAATCAGGATTTGTTGGACAAGTCCCTGTTCCTGAAGTCTCGCAATACCTTCTTGTGCCAAATTGGCGCCGAAGACATAATATCCGGCGGAAGCATTGTTGAAATTGAGCAAAAGTTGTCTAAAATCAGGTGCTTTGAATCCGGCACCCACAGAGGCTTGCCAACTTATTTTTTTGCTGATTTTGTACATACCTGAGACCTTGGGGCTCAGCCTTTCCCCATATTGACTGTGAATATCCCCTCTCATCCCGGTGACTACACTCCATTTTTCAGATGGATTCCATTGGTGTTGTAAAAACAGGTAGGCAGCATCGAAACGGTTCACACCATCATAACGAGTCGCTTCCACAGTTTCCATCAGATGTCCTCCACCTAAAGTCATCAACTGTTTATCATTCAGTTGGTGATCCATTTGAAGTTCTGTACGATGGTAAAACTGGGTAAAATCCTGTCTATCCAATAGTTCCCTATCTTCCTGATAGTGGCTGGTACTCAGTGTTTCAAAGCGGGATGTCATGCTTCGAAGTGTAAAAGACCATCTATCATTGGGCTTAAAATTCAAAGTAGGATTAATATTGAAATCCTGCCTTTCACCAGCCATATCAATCAAGGCTAGGTTTCCTTGACGCATACTTTCCATAATATTATGTGAGTCTTCTGTATAGAAACGGCTAAAGACCTTGGCCTCCCATCTTTTATCTATTTTTTTTCCTACTTTAAACTGAGCTGTATTGGCCTGATATGGAGCTTGGGTCTGTCCTATGATTTCCGGACGGAGATCATACCCGTCTGTATTGAAATGATTGAAATAGGCATAGACATTCCAGTTATTTTGATTGATTCCCGCTTCTGCGCTGATGTCCAAAGTGTTGAAGGAACGGTAGCGGGTTTCCAAATTCCCAAGGAATTTCTCTCCGGTGTTTTTTGTGATGATATTGATTACCCCAGCCATAGCTTCAGAGCCGTAGATTGAGCTGGAGGGGCCTCTCAATACTTCGATTTTCTCTATGTTGCTTACAGAAATCCTATCCAAGTCAAAAGTTCCAGCAGTCCTCCCAATCAATGGTTCACCATCTAACAGAATCAGGATATAATCAGAAGAAAGTCCCTGCATCTGTAGTCCTGCCCCATGATTGGAAACTACTTGCAAACCTGTCTGCTCTCTCAAAACTTCCGACAATCGCATCCCACCTGTTTCTTTTATCTGCTTTTGGCTGATGACTTGTACCGGCATAGGCAAATCTTCAACACTCCTGTCGGTTCTCGTGGCAGATACAACTACCTCCCCCAAATGACCCATTTTCTCATTTAGAGTAACCCGTTCAGCATCAAGTAAGTCAGCAATTTTTGTAATGAGGGAATTATATCCCATAGCCAATATTTCTATTTTTGAATCATTTGAAATCTCATTTGTGATGATAAAGTAACCTTCTATATCTACAGGAATGATTTTTTCATTGTCAACTCTGACCAAAGCATGGTTGATGGGATCATTGTTAAGATCCACTATTCTGACTTTATGGATAATATTTGCTGAAATTGCATTGACAGCACAAATCATCACAATTAGAATTAGACAGACAAACTTGGCTTTATTAAGATCAATTCTAAACATATGTTTAAATTTTTTTGCGGGCAGGAATGAAATCCCTGCCCGCTGTAAAATCAAAGGCTATCAACCAACTCTTTCCATGCTGCCAACTGGGGCAAACCAGGTTTTCTGAGTCCGAAAAATTGGGCAATCATCTCCCCTTCATGGTCAAAAAGCTCCACTGAAGAAACCAAACCGTCTTCAGTATTTTTGTGTACAACGAATGCATGGGCAATCAAATCTTCGTTTAGGTGCATGTTAAACTGTGGATCGAGCACATTGAGCCAGCTACCCATCTGTCTTATAGTCTTCACCTTACCTTGGTGAATTTGAATATTGCCTTTATTTCCTGCGAAAATCATGATCGGCATTTTCGAGCTCGAAGCTTCTTCCAAAATTTTCCTTGGGGCAAACTTATCCACCTCATACGCCCATTTGTCATCGATCCATTTGATCGCATCGAGCCTGTGAACTTTGTATCGTCTCAGCATGCCAAAGAAGTCATGTGTATCTTTCATGTTTTCCCAGTCCTTGGTAAATGCATCCATATCAATAGATTTGGCATATTCTGGTGTAGCAAACTGCTCGATCTCCAAATCTGGTGATTGATCTTCTGCTAGATAGTGTGTCACCAATTTTCGGTATGCTTCTAGACTTGACTCCTCTTGTAGGTATACTTTGAGGATGGCAGTGCCTTCTTTGTCAAAAAACTGAAAACTTCTCATCACACCCCTAGGGGAATCTGATTCCACAGCAAAGCCAAATTTCCATGCACTGAAAAATATCCTTTGTTCAATCGGACCAATGACTGTACCTACTTGATGGACTGGACTCCCTTCTATATTGATTTTCTGGAAATTCCCCTTATGCTCCAAAACACAGCCATTGCTTCTGCAAAGAGACATTACTTTGCCCAGTTTCTTAAATTCAAAAAGCAAAGAGGTCCATTCAGCTTTCAGCCTGATCACCCCATCGCCTATTTTGGTTGCCAAAAGCTCCGCTTCCGACACTCCCAATTTTTCTGCTGCATCCCTGATCCTCAATTTTTGATTTTCAGATACCAACTTTTCCCACTCTTTTTTGAGTAAATTCTTTTGATCTAAAGTTGAAGTTTCCATATGTTTCTTATTGTGCTTGTTTGATAGTATGGTTAATATGATGAAGTGGAAGGCTGTGGACCATGATCCCCAAACCCTCTTCATGTTTCTTGACTTGTATGGGATATCCGAATAGCTTTTCTAGGTTTTTACTGTCAAAAACCTCTTTCAGATCCCCTTGTGATTCGATGCCGCCAGCTTTCATCATGATCACTTGATCGGCATAATTTGCCACCAACCCAAGATCATGCAATACTGCCAAAACACCTATATTTCTATTTTTTAGATCATTCAGCAGTGCCAGTACCAAATGTTGCAATGAGACATCCATACTGGAAATTGGCTCGTCCAAGAGTAGGTATCGGGGAAATGCCTGCTTTTTCCAGATTTGTACCAATACCCTTGCGAGCTGTACCCTTTGTCTTTCCCCTCCCGAAAGAAGGTTATAATTCCTTGCTTTCAGATGCCATATTTGCAGGAGTTCCATGACCTCTTGGATATCTTCCTGTCCGATTTCCTTCGGAGCATTCAATGCGCCCAACTCCACAACTTCCCATGCCGAAAAAGGAAAAGAAAGAACGCTATGCTGTGGCATCACAGCACGTACACGGGCGAGTTGTTGACTTTTGTATTTTTCGATCTCCAGTCCATTGTAGCGTACTTCACCCCTACTGCATTGAAGATCACCGGTTAGGATTTTGAAGAGCGTTGATTTGCCTGCTCCATTCGGTCCGATGATGGCGGTAAACTGTCCAGGCTTCAATTTGACGCTAACCTCACCCAATATTGGCTTTTCACTGATACAGAAATGTATGTTTATCCCTTGTAGCATATCAGTAGCTTATTTTTTTGAAATTCAGAATCAGGTAAATAAAGAAGGGTGCCCCCAATAAAGCCGTGATGATCCCAACTGGAAGTTCTGCCGGCCTGACGATATTTCTTGCCAAAAGATCCGCTCCAGAAAGTAGGATTGCCCCCAAAAGAAAGGATCCTGGCAATACCAGTCGATGATCTGCACCAAATCCCAACCGGATCAGATGAGGCACCACCAAACCGACAAATCCAATTGTACCACTCATGGAAACTGCTGTACCGACGATTAGTGCTGATGAAAGAAATATCGAATATTTTACTCTTTGGACATTGACTCCCATGTGATAAGCCTCGCTTTCTCCCAAAGCCATGGCATTCAACTCCGGATACAATCTCAATATCAAACCAATCGCAGGAAGGATCAGTACTGCCCCAACACCTACTTTGGACCAATTGCTTCCTCCAAGGTCACCCAAAGTCCAAAAAGTGTAATTTCTCAATGCTGCTTCATCAGCATAAAACAAAACCAAACCTACCAAAGCCATCATCAGCGCATTGATGGCCACTCCAGCCAAAATCAATACGGAAATATCGGTTTTGCCCGAACTGCTGGAAATTTTGTAGACACATGCTGTGACCAACAAACCTCCCATGAAAGCAAACAATGGTAATCCGATCAAAGATAATATGGGGGTCATTGTCAGTAAGTTTGCCCCAAATACGATAAATACAACCGCAAATAAAGACCCACCAGCACTCACACCGATCAAACCCGGTTCTACCAGAGGATTTCTAAACAAGCCCTGCAATGCCGCACCTGCCAAACCCAAACCACCCCCGATCAATACTGTCATCAATATCCTAGGGAACCTGATATTCAACAGTACCTGTGCTTGTGTTTCTGTAAATATGGATGAATGAAAACCTATTTGGTTTTTCAAAATCCCAAAAACAGCATCTATTGGAATATGAAAAGCTCCAATCGAGGAAGAAAACAAGAGGATCAAAGCCAATACCAACAAGAGCATGAGCATGACACCGTTTTGGGTTCGGTGTTTTGTAGTCCTCATGGTTGATTGCAGGGTTTTCATCATTGATAGACTGATTTTGCAATTTCAAGAGCCACTTCTGCCACCCTTGGTCCAAACCCCGAAAGCAAAAGCCCATCATAAACGAGAATTTGATCATTTTGGAATGCTTTAGTCTGTTCCATTCCCCGGATTTTTTTCAGTCCTTCCTTGCCTCCCAAAGATGCCAATCCAGAATCAAACAGGAGAATATAATCAGGATTGAACTTAGACAAAGCTTCCGGCGTCAATGGGATAAATTCCTTGAAACCTAAGGCTGGAGACTGAAGCCCGGAAAGCGAAGTAATAGCGGTGGCAAATGTCTCATCTCCCCCAACAAAAACCATATCCTCTCCCCTCGCCATGATAAAAAGCATACTTGGTTTTTCATCGATTTGCTGGGCTGCAAGGAAAGATTCCAATTCGCCTAAGTCATTTTTCACTTCTTGGGCAAGCAATTTTCCTTTTTCTTCAGCTTCAAAATACGTGGCAAGGTCAGCAATCAATGCAAATGTACCTTCAATTGATTTTGGCTTTTCGAAGAACCTTACTTCTACACCCGTTGATTTCAATTGGTCTACTACCTCAGGCAATAGGTAGTCTGCCTCTGCCAGGATTACATCAGGTGCCAGTGAAAGGATCCCTTCTGTCTTGATCTGGTTTCTATAGCCTATGGAAGGCAATTCTTTCATCGATTCGGGAAAAGTCGAAGTAATGTCCGTAGCGATGATCAATTCTCCAAAACCCAGCTCATGGACTATTTCGGTGATCGTCCCGCCAGCGGTGATGATTTTTTTCTTTTCAGATTCCTGGTTTTGCTGTGGAGCGGAACATGCTCCGATTATGAATAATACCAAAAGTAAATTCGCTTTCATTTATTTAGATTGATTTTAAATAACACGACAAATGTCTATATATTTAGATTAAATCCAAATAAATATTAATTGATTTTTTCTATCATTAAAAAGATTTGATTAATTGATAATCAGATAGAAAAATTCAATTAAAGTATTATAATCCAAGGAAATAGCTTTTAGCATAAATACCCTGTGGGGATTTATGCTTGAAAAATATACCACATTAAAATCAACCCGACATATTATAGTATAAACGCTTGAATATCCCTCATTTTGGAATTGTCAAAAGCAATATCCTGGGATTAAGCCCATTTCTTATTTATTTTTTGCTTTGATTTTCAAAAGCATGAAAAGTCGGTCTTCGTATACCAGATCTGAATCAAAGGGTACATTGAGAGCCTCAAACCTTCTAATCGATGCTGCGACTACGTCATTTGGATACAATAAAAAAGATGGTTTGCTGACAACTACATAATCTGCATAGGCTTCAGGCTGTTGCAAAGCCGCAAGAAAATTGGGGCTGAAATGTCCTTCCCAAGTCGAGTTCTTGCCTAACTTGGTAAGTACAGGATAAAAGATTGCATCATCTGCCAATACCCTTTCTGCTCCCAATTCATTCAGCTTCCAGGCAATATTATTGAGCCCAATCATCGTTTCGTCTTCTTGAGGATCCATGAAAGCTTGGAAAAACAAATTCTCGTTGTGATTGACTGTAACTTTGAAATAATTAAACTCTAGGAAAACCATCAAAAAGGGAACAATAAAATAGAAGGCTGAACTAAATGATTTTTGCTTTCGCATCTCAAATCCAGTGTTATAAAACACTGCCGACAATCCCGCAGCAGTAACCAAAGTGAGGTTGCTGAGGTTGAGATTGAGAATTCTGTCATCAATAATTTCGGAAAAACAGAAAAGTAAACCCAAAAGGATAAAGGCATTTTTGGTGACGGATCCATCAAATTCAAAAAGTTTGATCAATGCCAAACCTGAAACAAAAAACATGGGCAAGATAAATGAAACTTTATTTTCAGCTATCAATTTCCAAATGCTATCGTTCGTATATTTCAATGGATAAAGTGTAGAGTAACTAGTCCAATAATCTCCAATTCCATCCAAAAAATAAAAATAGTCTCCAGCAAATATCCTGTTGATAATCAAATAGATTAAAATTGCCATCAGTGGGATAAATGCAACAATGAATATGGAAGAGAAGAATCCAGTATAGAATTTTCTCCTTTGTGATTCATTACTGAAAATGATGGAAGCTCTATAGTAAAAACTCCCATTGATGCCTTTTGCTTTGAAAAAGTTTACGAAGAAAAACACTGGAATCAGGATCAACAAAAATTTCAGGAGGTTCATATCGAAAAGTACAAACACCCCAAGCAAAAGACTTAGCAAAGTAAGATGAAATACAGAATACGAAGCCGTGTATTTGAACAATATGGTGAAAAAGAAAAAGTAGAATACCAGATACATCGCCACACTTCCTCCAGAAGTACCCGCATAGATTATTATCGGACTACACAAGACATAAAGCAAGAATATGCTTACCTTCCACTTTTCCTTTAACCCTTTCAGGAACAGATGGTTTGTAAGACCTCCGATCAGGATTGCATTGATGATGTAGGTACTGTAAGCGTGCTTTATAAACGATGCCAACAAGGATGCCAAATACAGAATCGAAGGTTTGGTAAAGAAGAATGTACGAAGAAACCCGGATTCATGATTCTTGATAAGAATGATCTTATATTCAATAAAATATGCTTCCAGATTGTAGAATCCTCTATGCTGTAACCATAGGCTCAAGAGAAAGTAAGCTGATGAGAACAAAAGCCAACAGATAGCATATATGATCGAGCTCTTTTTCATATAGACCCGGATTTAGTTCCTTTTGTCAAACCATGGTTTGTTTTCTCCCAATAAAAAGGCTTGGTAATCAATTGTATCAGTCCCTTGTAAGCTGAAATCGAATGCATCAGCCAATAGAAAGGATTGATAAGGGCATACAATATCAATGGATAAGATCTTCTTCTGAATACTGCAATCATATTGACATAGATCATCATCAGATTCCCAACAGTAAAGTTGAAAATCGCAACTACTACCAGCCAATCTGGGAAAAATATTGAAATAGAATCCAAAAGATTCTGGCTGATATCCGTCCCAGTCCAAAACAGCAGGTAATTCAACAAACCCGTATGCAGAAAGAGGATAAACATCAGAAAAGCCAAAAGTAAAGGATAAACCAGGAAAGTAAAGAAAGTCCCTCCTATGAAAAACTGAAAGCCGAAAAATCCTTTCAGTCCAATCTTATTGAACAGTTTGATTGGATTGCGCATATGCACCAAATAAGTTTGCATATAGCCTTTGATCCATCTGGATCTCTGTCTGATCCAGTTGAAGAAATCATTGTTCGCTTCCTCCAATGTGGTCGAATCCAAGACTGTAACTTTATAGGATTTGGCATAGGCACGCAGTCCAAGATCTGCATCCTCTGTGACATTGAAACCATCCCAACCACCTAACTCCATCAATTTGTCAAATCTAAAATGATTGCTCGTACCCCCCAAAGGAATCGGCACATCAAGGTTGTCCAAGCCAGGAAGCATATAATCAAACCAATAGGAATACTCCAAGGTGAACAAACGTGTCAGCAGATTTTCCTTTTTGTTGAAGTAATTCAAGGCACATTGTACTACTACATATTGATCCGAAATCTTCTTGAAGAGCGCATATACCATCTTCAATTGGTTGTTGTCAGGAATGTCTTCCGCATCATATATGGTGAGGTATTTTCCTTTGCTGAAGTAAAGCCCATAATTACAGGCTTTTGGTTTTGTCTTTGGTTGTGCATATGGAATAATGACAGGTTCAAAAACACAGGGAAAATCCATTTCTTTCACTGCATTGTAAGTCATTTCATCATCAGACTCTATCAATAATTTGATATCCAGTTTTTCAAGTGGATAATCCAGGTTCTTGAGATTCCAAACCAGTTTATGGATCACTTCCGATTCTTTGAATACAGGCAAAAGAATCGTATAAAATGGCAATTCTTCATCCTTGATGGCATCCAATTCCGCTTTTGAAATCTTCCTGGCTGTCTCCATCTTTGATCCATACAAGGTCAAAAGGAACTTGAAACTAATGGAAAAAAACAGCAGAAAATTCAAAATCAAGTTGATCGTAATGGCTGTATTTATAGGGAAAAAGAAGAAAAACAAAATCCCAACGGCAAAGGTCAAGCCGATGGCTATCAATTGCGGCTTGGTGAATGTCTCGATGGCACAACTATCCCGATCGCTGTCATAAATGCCAAAAACCGCCTTGTCCAAATAATCCAACCCGTAAGTCACATGGAGGGCTTTCAATATATCCATGTCCTCAGCTACTTGAAACTTATTTACTTTTTGTCCAAGAATCGCCTCTATCTGATTGATATTGATGCTATCTGAAGGATCTGCCAAGATGACTTCCATGTAATCATCTGTCTGAACCAACGGAAATACCAAGGCATCCAAAAACTTATGCAGGTTTTCCTTGATGATTTCCTTTTTTGGAATCTGATCCAAATTGCCAAAATCAAAATCATAAAGCCCTATCCCCTCTTCTACCAATATACTTTTCCATGCCTTTCTACTTAAATAGCCATAATTCAATACAATCTTCAAAAAGCTCTTATTGAGGCTTTTTTCGAGTCCCTCTATTTTATCAAGCTTCTTTCGGCTGATTTTAGCTTTCTCCTGAAACAGTGATTTTCTGTAAAATTCCCGGCTTTCCATCATTTTTTATCTATTCTGATTACAGAAAATATTTGGAATCCACTGCCTATTCCTGAATTTCTGTTCAACACATCGTGGAATAGCCCTCCATAAAGTGAAAATTTTGGAGTGAATTCATAGCCAATATTCGCAGAAGCCTTAATCACAGAAAAATCTGAAACCAGTTGAAGGTTATTTTCGAAAAACTCACTTTCATTGCTGAATGAAAATATGGCATCTAATTCACCCAAGAGTACGACTTTATCCACCACCTTGAAACCTTTGGAAGAAAAAAACCTGATCTGCCCTGGGTCACTTGGAAAAAAATATCTGTAACCCAATTCTATCTTATGAAAATTATTGCTTTCACCAATCCATGGGGAATTCCCACTCAAAATCACCCTACCTTCCATTCCAAATCTCCCAAACCCCGTGTATGGAAGTTGATCATTGCTATAGGCTGGTATGAATGTGGTGACACTTGCCATCAGGTAGTGCATCTTGAATTTCCTCAGATGAAATCTAGCTCCCAATTCAATATCCCCCAAATCCCTATTTCTCTGTCTTAAATTATTATCTTCATACTGGTTAAAAAACCAAGGCAATGACCCGAATAAATTTACTTTGTAGCCATTGATTGGCATACTGAAATACAATCTTGGGTTATAGTTGACGAACTGTCCCTGATTTTCAAAATCAACTTTATCACCATCTCTGTTTCGAAAAGCAGAAGCACTGTAATGACTCAAATACGGAGACAAAAGAAACTCTCCTTTATCCTGTTGCCATGGATTCTGGGCATGGATTGTCCCTGACAAGAAGAATATCAGCAAAATGAGACAGGTAATGTATTTATTTTCTCGCATCTTCAATCTGTGTTTTAGCCAATTCTGATTTTCTGAAAATATAACTCAGTAGCACGATAATGAATGCCAAAAGGATAATGATGATAAACAGCTTGTAGCTATCCCAAAAAGACTCAAAGCTTTTCTTTTTTTCCAATTTTTGACTCCCCGAGACCTTATCCCTCAAGTCAAAAAAGTAATATCGCTGATCATTTGCCAAAAGTACATTCCCAGAATTGGTCAAGAACTGGTCATACATTCCATCTATGATTTTATTCAGAGACTCAGAATTGTCGGAAAGATGGGAAATCATCAACACCTTTTGGTCCAAATTTGAAAACAATTGGGCATAGGTCAACCCCTTGTTGTAATTGACAGTAAAGAAAGTCTCCAGTTCATCCGATTGATATGAGATGCTATCCCCATAGAACCGAACATATTGATTGGCTTGAAATAAATTGTTATACTTATGCGGTTGGTTGGTGATGATTACAACATGGTTGTTCGAGTTATCAAATAAATTTTCTTGAAGGATGTTCATCTCGGGAAGATATACATTATCGAGAAAGTCTGTCTGCAAATTGATTTGGCTTATCAAATTGGACAGCGCGGGAATCTCCTCTTTGGTGATTTGCAAATCAGTCAACAGCTGGATGGGTTTTCCTGCGAAATTTTCCGGGAAGGCAGAAAAAATCATTGGTGCTTTCCCGTCAATATCCAGGTTGATCTTTGATTCAAATGGATCTATTTGGGCAAAAAAACCAGTTTCGTGTGAATTGCAACAACCTCCAACAGGTATATTAATGAATTCCATCGTAAAATAACTGCTGGCATAGATTGGCTTTCTCTTTATGTCAATTTTCATGTCCACTACACCCGACTCATCGAGGGAGAAAGTCTGCAGTAAACTGTTGTTTAGGTAAACATTGATATACCCCTGATTTGCAGCAGTAATTGGCATATGATTCACCCTCAACTTCAATGAGAGGAGTTTCAACTCGCTTTTTGAAAGGAAACGTGGGATTTCAACATTCTTTATGATTCGGCAAGTACCTGAAGTCATTTCTTCCTTCAATCCCAACTCATTGAGACTATATTCATTTTTTATATGGTATGTAAATTCGGAAGCAGAAGTACTGGATTTGTATATTTTCAAATGGTCAGTAACAGCGCTTTTAGAAAGGTCCTTTTCAAACAATAGACGAATGGCTTTATCCATTCCCTCAAAATCCCCACCAGTAAGGACAATATTTGAGGTAAAATACAGCTTACCAGTCTGGGAATTGATGACTTCTTTTTGCAGGATTTTCAATTCACCTTGTCCAGCTTTCACTGGAAGATTATCATCAATGGATTTTCCTATCAAATCCCATGTACCAATGATCAACGCATAGTCAAGTGAATCCACCGGAATCTCATCCAAATAGGAAATAGGCAGATTTTGCCCAAGACTACTTCTATAATAAAAGTGTACATATGAGGCAAGTTGGGCAAGTTTCAGGTCATTGTTTCTCGGAATAACCAACCGTTCTATTTGAGGGATAAATTTATCCAAGGTTTTGGAAGCCTTTATTGTAGCAAACTGATTTACAAGCTCTGTGCTGAGAAATGAATCAGATGTGACCTTGACCCAATAATCAGGATCCCCATAATCCCTACAATCTTCGTCTTTTTTGAAAAGATTGGACCTGACTTCCAGCTTCAAATATCCAGTGGCAAAATCCGCTGTTTTTACAGGAAGGTCTATTTTCAAAGTATCACCTAGACCCAATATTTTGGTAGTCAAGACTGGAGTGTCGTTGAGAACAAAGACTATTGAACTCAAGTCTGTATCGAGCACTTGGGAAGAGACGACTTCAAGATGGACAAAGCTCCCAGAATGTTCTAAGTCATTCCTTTGCTTGAAGAAAAATGCCGTACTGCTTTTTGGTCCATAGATCATCGTATTATTGGGATAGCCGAATTCACTGAAAAATTGATCTCCTGCAAATGATAGGTTCCCTATAAATAAACCCAAAATCAGCGCTATGCATTTTAGTATTGAAAACCTGTATAATTTCTTCATCTGTAAATATTTATGATTCAAATAAAACCCTTATGCTTTTGGAAACTCCAACTTGAAAATGACTCCACTTTCTTCACTTGCCTGATACTTAAAATACCCTCCCATCTGCTCTGTCATATTTCTGGCAATCTGAAGCCCCATTCCTTGCGGTGGTGAGATGCTTGTTTGATTCTCAAAATTCTCAAGTGGTTTGAAAATCCTGTTCAATTCATTTGGTTGGATTTTCGCAGATGGCGCAACCAATTCAATTCTTATATTCCCTTTATGTGCAAACCACCTGACCACGATGTGGCTGTTTGGAGAAGACCAATTTATAAGATAGTTAAAAACGTTTTCCAGGCTATTTTTAAACACAAGAAAATCAGCATGCACCTTCGCCTTCACATCGCTGTCAACCATTTCCAACTGCATCCTTTTGCCTTCCAATTTAAGTTTTAACTCTTTCGTGGTCCTGGTGATACAAGATTGGATTGAAACTGGCTCAAGCTGGATCTTAAGTGGACTTTCAGCATCCAATGAGTTGTCAGTAAAAATATTGTTGGCATATTTCAGAAGGTCGAATCCGACTTCTTTCAATAGCTGGTTATAGCTTTGCGTTTCTTCCTGTGGCTGTTGTACATGATCATCAATCAAATCCGAAAGCCCTATGATGTTATTAATCTTGTTCTTGAGATCATGAAGTACCAGCTTTTCTTTCTCCTTGTGGATTTTGGAGATTTGCATTAACTCTGTCAGCTTAAGATTGCTATTGATGAGTTCTTCATTCAATCTTTGGATGATCTGGTTCTTCTTTTCCTCCCTCAAAATATTCACATGGTAGTTTCTTTTCCTTGAATCAGGAATAAATGATGTCACGATCAAAACAATAAAAAAGGCATAACCACCTAGACTTAAATCTTCATTGAGAGTTTCGAAATTGTATTGATATTGAAATACGATGAATAACAATGTGTTGTACAAAAATAGAAGCACCCCGAATTTAGATCTCCAAAGAGCCAAAAAGTTACCAGCCCCTATCACAATTGTCAGAATGATAAAATAGAAAGTAACAAAGAATCCAGAAGACAAATGTATTATATTGAAAATATACGCTGAAAACAATGCCAAAATCCCAAACATTAACCATTCGGGTTTTTTAAGGAGTGGCTTCAGTATAAAATAGGCGAAAAAACTAATTGCTATAAATGCAACCTTCAAGTAAAATGTTGCCTTCCATAAATCCTTCAACAAAAAGAAATCCAATATAAACAACAACAATACAATACTGACGATGCTCCAATAAATGTAATTGGCTGCATCCCAAGTCTTTTTTTCAAATGTCTGGCTCAAATTCAAAGGTGAATCTTTGTCCATTGATTTTGGTAAATCTAGTATCATGGCGTAGAGGGTGGTAACACAAATATGTATATAATTTTCTCTTGAAAAAATATTTCCAGACAAGTTGCCAACCTAATTTTCCCAACTAAATTGATCCAAAATCGTTTCGAGAATTCAGGTAGTGTTAATCAATCCGAATCATGTCCAAAAAAAATCTTTATGCATTGTGTTTTTTGTTTTTCGCTACTTTCATGACTCTTCCACAAAGTTTCGCACAAAATATTCCGAGAGGAATAAATTTAACGGGAAAAGAAAGAATTTGGGAAAGGCAAAGTTTTGAAGCAAAAGAAATCATTCAGGATATCCAAGTTTTAAGGGACAATGGGTTTGGATCTATAAGATTGCCAATAGCCTTTGATCAATATCTAAACAAGGACAAGAATTTCTTAAGAGAACTGAAACAAGTAGTTCAATATACAGAATCCAATGAAATTGTCCTGATCTTGGCATACTTCGACCATGGACTCGATAACAACAATGCGCAAAGACAAGCAAAATCAATCACCAGGAATTGGAGAAAGGTGTTGAAAAATATTGAGTCGGATTCCAAAAACCTGTATATAGAACTGGTGAACGAGCCGAATATAAACCCATCTGTATGGGAGGATATAGCTCCAAAAATCATTAAAGGTGTGCACAAGGAGAATAGGAAAATACCAATCATTGTCGGGGGGACAAATTTCAACAGTCTCTTCGAGCTAAGCAGGACAAAACCATTCGATTTTCAAAACATCATCTACACTTTTCATTATTATGAACCCTATATTTTCACCCATCAGGGAACTGAATGGACTGGTAAACAAAATGCAACTTTAGGAATTCCATATCCTTTTCAGCAAAACAAAATGCCAAATTTGTCTGTCAAAGCTAAAGGGACAGAAGGAGAAATCAACCATAGGGATTATGCTTTGACTGGGAACAAAACCGCAGTCATAGACAAGATTTCCCAAATTTCAACTTGGGCAAAAAATAATCAAGTGCAACTATGGTGTACTGAGTATGGAGCAAGCCATAATGCAGCAAAAGATTCTCGAATTGCATACCTCAGGGATGTGGAAGAAGTCCTTAGCACATACAAAATCCCAGGATTCGTTTGGGAATGGGAGGGGAATTTTGGTATTCGGGAATTACTTAACAAATAACAAAAACTTTTTAATCCTGATTTCAAATCTAAGTAATTTAAGTAAATACTTACCAGAATATTTCCATAGCATTGCTATAGCAAATTTCATCATGATTTTCATTTTTACATCTAACATCTTCAAAATCGGATAAGCGTAAAAAAAACACTTAAATAGGCAAATGGACACATATCCTTATCTATTAGTGGGATTCATGACTTTTTTTTAAAAATTAATTTTTTTATTAAACAATTTAAAGTTTTATGATTTTTTTACATAACTTCAATTATGAAAACCCAATCTATGTTACAGATATAATTATATTAAACGTAGAATAAGTCAATTTAAAAGTAAGTATTATTACTTAAAAAACCTTCAAACCCAAACAAGGAGCAACATGTATCCAATATAGTTTTCCAAACCCAGAACCCTATGATATAAAACAAGTACAGCCAATCCCCATATTATGGAAAAAAGACTAGAAGAAATAAAATAACCCATCCAATAAATCCTAAATAACTATGAAAAAAAATTACTCAAAAGTATTGCTATTGGGCCTACTGTTTGTAATATACAGTTTGCCAATATTGGCACAACAACAAGTCAGTGGCCTAGTCAAAGACTCCAGTACAGGAGAAACCCTACCCGGGGTGAATGTCATCGTAGTAGGTACCACAAATGGAACCACTACCGATCTAGATGGACAATTCAACATAACTGTTCCCCAAGATGGTTCTTTACAATTCCGTTTTGTGGGCTTTCAGCCACAGACTGTCAAAATTGGCAATCTCACGGAAATCGAAATCTTCCTCAAACCGGATTCCCAAAACCTGGATGAAGTGGTCGTCACAGCCATGGGGGTTAAGAAAGAACGTAAATCTCTTGGGTATGCTTTTCAAGAGATCAAATCTGCTGATTTGGTTGATTCGAGGGAAAACAATATCGCCAATGCCCTGATTGGCAAAGTTTCGGGACTTCAAGTCATGAGGAGTAGCAGTAGCCCTGCGGCTTCTTCCAAGATCATCCTACGTGGCTTCAACTCATTGACTGGAGACAACCAGCCACTTATCGTAGTAGATGGTGTTCCACTCTCCAATTTTACAGGGGCGGCAAACAACGATTTTTGGAATCCTACTGCTGATATGGGGAATGGATTAGGTGACCTTAACCCTGACGATATAGAATCCATGTCAGTATTGAAAGGTGGTGCAGCTTCAGCACTTTATGGATCAAGGGCTGCCAATGGTGTCATCCTCATCACTACAAAGTCGGGAAAAGACAGGGAAGGTACCGGCATCAGCTACTCTGCAACAGTAGGGTTTGAAAATATATTCATGCAACCCGATCTACAAAACAAATTTGGACAGGGTTCCAACGGGATCTACGATCCACTTTCGGGCAATAGCTGGGGACCGGAAATCACAGGACAGATGGTACCAGATTGGACCGGCAACTCCACACCTTTCCGTGCATATGACAATCTCGGCAATTTCTTCAGAACTGGAAACAACACCACACACAACCTATCTTTCCAACAGTCCCTGAACAAGAACACCACCATATACTCCTCTGCAAATTACTTGAGGGACAACAGCAAAACACCTGGAGTAACCCTTGACAGGATAAATTTGATGACCAGATTGACTTCCAGCTTTGGCAAAAACGAACGCTGGATGACTGACATCAAGGTTCAGTATATGAATACCGATGCCAACAACAGACCAATAGGCGGCAACAATTCGGGGAACTACTATGGAACCGTTTTGACAATGCCAAACACTGTGGATATCGCTTCTTTGAAGGCAGGTATGGATCAACTAGGGGCACCACAAGTATGGTACAATCCGCAATCCAGCCAAGTGAACCCTTATTGGGCTGCAAACAACAGGCTGAACCAAGATGTGCGAAACAGGTTTCTGATGAATGCTACAGTGAAGTACCAAATCAATGATTGGCTGGATGCCCAGTTCCAGGGAGGTTCGGATATCTACACTACAAAAACCACAGGCAGAACCTACACAGGTGCACCAATCAATCCAAGTTACAGCATAGGATTCGACAGTTTTTATGAAAACAACTTTATCCTGAGCTTAAATGCCCGTAAAGATGACCTTTACGGAAAATGGGGCGGTGCGGCCTCTGTCTATGGACAATTGATGAAGACAGCCTTCTCTTCACTATCAGGAAGTACCGGAGAACTTGAAGTACCGAACCTCTTTTTCCTTGGAAATGCTGTTGGCATGCCAGGCATTGGGGAAAGCTTCAACCAAAAGCAAATCAATTCCCTCTTCGCAACAGCTGAGATCAACTATGACAAATATTGGTTTTTGAATGTTACAGGAAGAAACGATTGGTCATCTTCGCTTGGTCCTGGAAACAGAAGTTTCTTCTACCCATCGATCAGCACCTCTTTAGTCATCAGTGAAATGATAGGAAAAAGAGGAGGCACTATCCCCAACTGGATGGATTTTGCCAAAGCCCGTGTTTCCTATGCAGAAACGGGTTCAGATCTTTCTCCATATCGTATCTTCAACGTGTATAACATTGGCAGGGATCCACGAGGCAATACCACAGCAAATAGAAGAGGTACCTTATTCAATGAAAATATCCGAAGTGAATTGGTCAAATCCTTCGAAGCCGGATTTGATATGGGATTCTTTGACAACAGGTTTGGAATCGACTTCACTTATTACAAAAGCAATGCAGTCAACCAAATATTGACAATCCCGATGAACCCATTATCAGGGTACACCGGTAGATTGGTCAATGCAGGTGACATCGAAAACAGAGGGGTTGAAATGATATTCAATGCATCTGTTTTGAGAAGCTTCTCTGGCCTTAACTGGGATATCAGTGCCAACTTCGCCAGAAACATCAACACCATCAATGAACTTCATGAAGAAGTAAGACAGGTTCCCCTAGGCGGATACGACAATGTCACTGTATTCGGAGAAGTAGGTCAGCTTTATGGAGCCATTTATGGTTCGAGGTTCAGAAGGGTGCAAGATGAAAATAGCGAGCATTTCGGTAAACTACTTCTCAATGATGAAGGGTTACCAGTTGCAGACAATGGCACCCATCTACTCGGAAACCAGACTGCCAAGTACCTATTGGGAGTAACCAACACCTTCAAGTACAAAAACTTCACGCTTTCCGCACAGGTTGATGGAAGGTTTGGCGGAGTGTTCTTTGCGGGAACCAATGTGATGACACAGCGTGCAGGTCTAGCAGCTGAAACAGTCGTCAATGGCAAAAGAGAAGACTTTGTGGTCGATGGTGTTATCAGCTCTGGCGAGCAGTTTGTACCAAATACGAATGCTGTATCCCACCAAAATTATTGGAATGCAGTAGCAGGTGTTGGAAACTTAGGGATCACAGAGCAAAACATCTACGATGCCACGAATGTAAGGTTGAGGCTTGTGCAAATGTCCTACAATGTTCCAAAAAAAGTACTCGGGGATTCATTTGTCAAAAGCCTGAGGCTTTCTTTCACCGGAAACAATCTTTTGATGCTTGTGAGCCATGCCAATGGAGTTGATCCTGAATCAGTGTTTGCAACCAATACCAACGCCGTGGGTTTTGAACTTCTTTCATTCCCTACTTCACGTTCCTACTTCTTTACGGCAGCATTTGGATTTTAAGTATAAAAACGAGACATATCATGAAAAATATAATCTATAAAATAATCATACCAGCACTTTTGGGAGTTTCCCTAATGGGTTGCGAGGACTTTGATGCCATCAATGACGACCCAATGGCTGCCAGCGCCGATCAGGTTCAGGTTGAATATTTCATCAACCAATCAATCATCGGAGCACAACAGAATCCACACGTGGCTGAAAGGATTTTTGTATTGTATTGGAAAGGTACAGGCATGCATCATCTAGGTGGTGGGATCGCTTTGGGAACACATAATGACGGATGGTCTGTAGATTATTGGGGATCCGCTTCCTCTTGGCTCAACGCCGCATCTACAGCTATACAGATTGGCAATGAGAAGGCCGAAAATGGATCGGCACAACCATACAACGAAAACCTCATCCAAGTAGCCAGAATATGGAGAGCGTATTTGATGTCAGAACTTACTGACAGCTTTGGACCACTTCCTGTCAATGCATTCCAGGGAGTCAACCCAGAGTTTGTCTCCACCAAGGAGGTATATGACTATATGCTTGAAGAATTGGCACAATCCCAAGCGGCTATCGATGTCAATATAGCCAGGCCTTCCAAACTCCAAAATCTCGATGCAGCCTATATGTATGAATGGGAGAAATGGATCAGATTTGCAAATTCCCTTAGAATGAGATTGTCGATGAGACTTTCGGAAGTCGATCCTGCAAAAGCTTCTACTGAATTTCAGGCTGCGGCAAGTACCAACATGTATATAGCGGATGCATCACATAACTTCACGGTGGAAGAACGTCCGGGATGGGATGACCTGACGGGTGTAATGTCACGTGAATGGAATATCCAGTGGCTTTCCTCCACGTTGAATAATCTTTATGTAGGTTTGGGAGGTGTTCCAACCCAATCCCAAGTGGCCAGTCAGATGCATGGACATATCAAGCCAGCCGATTATTTGGGCATGTATTTCCCAGATCAATACGCTGACAGAACCAATGATCCTGCAAAAGCCCATTGGCTGGACGGACTTCCAGAAGCAATGGATCCTAGAGCTTACAAAGCTTTCTATATCCCTGGTGACTTCAACAACCAGAACTATTCCTTCTTTCCTTCATGGACCAATGACGCAAGAAACCAGCAGGGATACCTGTTGGAAACAAATGGTGACACAGTGAAAATCGATGCCACTTATACTTGGAATGCATTTGCAAATGGAGATTGGGGAGCCAAGGGCACCCGCAACAGACTACGTGGAATCGTCGGTAAAGCACCTGCTTTGGGACAACAGTTCAGAAGTAGTAACAACAGACGGGTATTCTTCGGAAGTTGGGAGTCTTACTTCCTTTTGGCGGAAGCTGCCGTGAGAGGATGGACTGTCTCCATGAGTGATGAGCAAGCATATGAGACTGGAGTGAGACACTCTTTCGAATACTTCAATGTAGGTCAGTTCGCGGATGCCTATCTAAGCTCAGATGCTTACAACAGAAACGGCACTTCGGCTAGGTTCTCTCACACCCAAGAGCCACCGTCTACTGTGGCAATGACACATAGAATTGGCAAAAATGGGCCGGTGACCACATTTAATTATGCATATCCGACTAACAATCTGTATCAATCGGGAGCGATAAGAAACGATAAGCTCACAAAAATCATCACCCAGAAATACTTGGCAAACGTTCCGTGGCTACCTCTGGAAGGATGGAATGACCATAGAAGGTTGGGATTGCCATTCTTCGTGAATCCAGCGGTAGAAAATCCATTACCTAATCTTCCTGGCTTGAACTCTTCCAGCTATATGACTAGTAGTAATGCTTTTTTCCCACAGAGACTTCCTTACCCATCTTCATTGAGAAATGCAGACCCAACAGGCTATGCTGCCGCTACAGGATTTTTGGATGGTCCGGATGCTGTTTTGACACCACTCTACTGGGCCAAAAAGTAAATTACAAATTCAAATAGGGCTAATTTTCCAAGGCTGTCCTACACTGTGTGTAGGATAGCCTTTTTTTCATCAATACTTTCTCAAAAAATTGTATTTGGATTGATAAATCTTATTGACTTTTGCAGAGTCTTTTTCTTGATATACCGGCTTTGGTAATTCATAATCCTGTCTCAACTCCCTAATCACCTGCAACAATCCACCCCCTTTTGAATTGAAAAATGTCGCTCCGCCAGCTCCATTTGGAATGGCCCGTTCCATAAATTGCCCAAAAGCATCTTTTCCTGAACTTGGAATATACATATAGACCATTTTCATGACTGTCGTATTTCTTTTCAGGTTTAATTCAAATTGACTTGGGATGTATGGTTTGGAAAGAAGCAGTTCTTTAAGCTCACCTTCACTTGGAAAGGGCCTGACTTCTACCACATCCAATTCACTTTCTTTTGGAAAAAGGTATACCACGGCAGGCAATTCATCCAATGACACCGAAACCTTATTTACCTCATATCCAATATGGCTAAAGGTGACAATTTCATCCGCTTTCAAAACCAATTCAAATTGACCTTGGGAGTCAGAAACATCCTGATCGTTTTTATAAAACACATGGACGTTCTCGATCGGAAGACCAGTGGCACCATCCAATACTTTGCCTTTCCAAGTCACTTCTTTTTTCTCCAAAAAACCAAAAAACGCTAAGAAACATAAACAAGCATACCACATAGATTCCCAAAATTGATTTATTGAATTTGGAGAAAATCACCGATAAAGCTGTATTGACTGATTGGATTCAGTAGTGTTTTTAACTTACAATAAGATAATTTATAAGGGTTTAAGAAAAATTTAGAAGAAATATTCTCCTGGGAGAATGAATGTTGCCAGCTTATTTTGAATTTATTGAGAATATCTTCTCAGGTAAACTTGATGATTTGACTACAAATTTCAACTCCCCTTTATCATCCAAAGTTCTGATAAAAGTTTTCAGACGTCCTTGGTATGTTTTCCTTGTAGCCGAATGATAGGGTTCATGGCTTGACAAATCACCACTCTCCATAACAATGATCTCAGCAGGACCATCAATATCCACAGATAATGACACATCATTATCTTCAATTAAATTTCCTGCACCATCAGTCAACCAAAGATTCAACTCAATCACATCTCCTTTATTGGTGTATGCTGTTTCAGATAGTTCACCCTCTATTTTTTTTAAATCCCCTGGTGATTCAAGCGTATACTCAGCAACTTTGTTTCCATCTATGAAAGCGATCGCTTTTAAATCCCCTTTCTCATAAGGCACTTCCCATGCGATCATTTCTTCCACACTGTATTGGCCATTCTTTTTGCCCAATGAGCGTCCATTGAGAAACAACTCAACTTCATCTGCATTTGTATAAGCTGTGACCCAACGTGGTTCACCAGTTTGCCCATTCCAAGTATTTGAAATACCAATCCTTCGCAACACTTGTCTTTCACTATCTGTGACACCTAAATAGACCATTGGCTCTTCCGTCCAAAGACTCTGTCTGAAATAATAATCCGGCTTGGGATTCCCTGCAAGGTCAATGATGCCTGCACCACTACTTCTAGATGGCCAAGGTCTTGCCTCTCCAATAAAGTCAAACGCTGTCCATAAAAACTGGGATGAGATAAAATCATTCTCGGAAACAGCAAGCCATGCTTCAAGGGCATCACCGTTTTCACTTCCGTAAATCACTCGTTCTGGAAACTCCTTATGGTCTTCTGCATATCTGTATTCCTGATAGTTATACCCGACAATATCCAAATTTGAAGGGTATTCGGTATGGTTGGACATGGCCACCCCAGCCAAAGCAGCTGTCACAGGCCTGGATGTATCCCAACGCTTGACAGCTTTTGCCAGCTTCTCCGAAATACGGCCCAGGTTGGAAGCTGCAGGATTATCAGGTTGGTAACCTTTCCCATATATCTGTGGATTTCTTCCTTCATCCAGAACTGGGTGGCTGTAGGGATCATTTGGATAATCAATCTCATTGCCAATACTCCACATGATGATGGAAGGCCTATTTCGATTTCTTCTCACCATATCTTCCACATCCCTTACTGCCCATTCCTCAAATGCATCATGATGCCTGTCATTTCCCGGGGTTCCGGCATTCCAACCTTCGATCCACTTATTTTTGCCGATTTCCCACTCGTCAAATGCCTCGTCTTGTACCAAAAATCCCATTTCATCACAAAGTTCATACATATAATCCTGGTGAGGATAATGGCTCATCCTGATGGCATTGCTTCCCAATTTCTTCAAGGTCTCCAGTCTGTTTCTCCAAACTTCTTTGGGTACAGCAGCACCAAAGCCTCCCGCATCATGGTGAATACAAACCCCTTTGAGCAACATAGACTCTCCATTAAGCGTGAAACCTTTGTTTGCATCAAAATCAAAAGTCCTCACTCCAACTTTTTCCTTCCAGCTATCCAATTGGCTATCAGCTTCCCAAAGCTCTACTGCCAAAGTATATAGATAGGGCTGGTCTGGGGACCATAGATTTGGATTTGGGATGGTCAATTCCAGTTTCAAAGGATCTGACTTACCTTTTTTTGCAGTGAATTCCTGATAGCTTTCCCCTACCTTTTTCCCATCTTTATCACTGATGATGGCTTTCAACCGAAGTTCGGAACTTGGTTTTTGGTTTTGTTCAACTTCAATTTCCACAACTGCTTTCGCAAATGAGGAATTCACTTCAGGGGTATGGAAAAACACACCCCATTGGGCAAAATGGATTTGGTTTGATGTGATCAAATATACATTTCGATAGATACCAGAACCGGTATAGTATCTCGCATCCGCAAAATTCCTATGGTCAACTTTTACATGGATTGTGTTGTCTCCCGCCTTCAAAAATGAAGTCAAGTCGTATTGAAAAGGTATAAACCCGAATGGTCTTTTGCCCAAATAATGGCCATTGATCCATACTTCACTGTTTTTATAAACCCCATCAAAGTATATCGAATATACTTTTTCTTTATCGTAACTTTCTATACTGAATTCTTTTTTGTACCAGGCAACACCGGCAGGAAGAAATCCTGTCCCACTTGCCCATTCAGGACTAAAGGGACCTTCGATGCTCCAGTCATGCGGCAAATCCAACTGCCTCCATCCATTTTCCAATGATTGAACCCCTTCCCAATCGGTATCTACCAACTGAAATTGCCAATTTTCATTAAATATTTTTTTGTCCTGCTGCTGTGCTGAAAGCATCAATGCATTGCACACAAAAAGAATAATTACCAAGAACGGTTTCAGTTGATACTTTGGGTTCATTTTATTGTTGTTTTTGGGTGGTCAAAGTAATTATTGAGCGAGCTGGCACTACTATATGATCACCAGCATGAAAATCCATCGGTGCCAAATCATTCTCCAGATCTGTAAGATAACCAGTCAAATCCAATTTTCCTTTTAGTTGCACACTTTTCAAATCCAATTCAACCTCGTTTACTGAAGAATTTACTGCGACAATCACCATCTCATTTGTTTCCGGATCTTTGTAAGCTGAGCATAACAGGTTTTGGCTTTGCTCTATTTGCCCATTTACCTGCACACCTATCCGCTGAAAACCAGGCCTGATGAATCGGCTATAGTTTCCCAAAGCCCACATCATCTTGCTGCTTTCATATGAGCCATCGCTTTCAGTCTTTGAAATATAGACCAAACCATCTTTGTAGTTGTATGGTGAAATAGCAATCCACCAATGCCAAGCCGAAGCCTGTGCGATGGCCAGGTCATTGTGAATCACCCTAGCCATATATAAAGCAGGAGTCATCCCCAAATCCTTTCCATTGCCTTGGATTTCCCCATCATTGTCCCCCAAGATGCAGTATTCCGACATCCAATATTTCAGTCCATTAGTACTTTCTATGGCCTGGGAGAGTTGTCTTCTTTTGCTTACAGCTTGTTGAAAAGGTGAAGTTGTGAAATAGCTGTGACCAGAAATATTTTGGCTAATATGCCTGAGATCGCCAATATAATTTTCGGAAGTTTCATTGAAAAAATCAACGATCTGATTGGATCTACCGGGACGGTTATGCTCTTCATAAAGATATTCAATCTGTCCTGCTTCGGCAACATCGATTTTTGTACCGAGCCCTTTTTCATCCAACTTCCGATCCAATGCCCTTACTATGCCGGCTATTTCATGGTTCCAAAATGGAGTTCCCTCCTGTCCCCCATCTATCCAGTCCCATTGTGGTTCATTCACTGGGCTGATGTAATCTACCTTGAGGCCTTCTTTCTCCATCCCTTGGATCGACGCTGCCATATATTCCCCAAAAGCGTCATAATTCTCTGCTGCAAGGTTTGATTCGTTTGCATTGGACGCAAAGGCTCTTCCATTTTTGGTCAACCAAACCGGTGGACTATTGAGAAAAGTGAGTAAATAGTCAACCGACCTATCTTTGGCAGCTTTTGCAAACCAAACCTGGGCAGCTTGTCTTTCCGCATTGAAATTTCCCTCAGCATCCATGAAAGACGGCGCACGTCTCCAAAGATCCCCAATTCCACTTCCTGCCCCCTGTTCAGCACTTCCGGCTCCAAGATTGAACCTCCACAAAGAAAGCCCAATCCCCTTGGGTTGTCCCTGGGAATCCAACTCTTGGCTAAAAAGAAGATCTGCTATGGCATTTTTCTTCTCTTCCGGCCAATTGCCGACAAATTGTCCCGACCATGCATCAGATGCCCCAAAGTGGTCTATTTCCTGATATGTTGTTTCAGGATCAATCTCAATGCTATAAATATTTCGCTGTCCCTCATGCTTTTGGTCACCATTTTCATTATCACTACAGGATGTAGATGACAACAGTATCCAAGCCGAACCAAGACAAACAGCTATTCTGATGCTTTTAATTATTCCAGTTTTCATATTCAAATTCTTAAATCCGGATTATGCATTAGGGTTCGTATCGTGAGGTCAAAACACAAAATAATCAAGTATTTAGCGAATGAAGCATAGTCATCTCTATGGTGGGTAAGCTAAATGCAGTGAAGCGATTGATTATGATGTGTTTTAAACTTGTAATAGAAATTCTAATGCATATTTCGGGTTAAAATAAAAAAAGGGGGACAAAATCCCCCCATGGTTGCTGAGGCCATTTAATTGTAACCTGGATTCTGTTCCAAAACATTGTTTGAGGCCAGTATTTCCTGTCTTGGAATCGGTAACCAGTAATGTCTTTCCAAGAACCTTCTCCCCTGTAGGGAAATCTTCTTCTGATAGGTAAGGGTACCATCCTGAGCTCTTCGGATATCGATACCATATGCAGGTTCATTTTCTGTAGTTTCAGCTATCATCCATCTCCTTACATCATAGAACCTGTGTTCTTCAAATGCCAATTCAATTCTCCTTTCATGCCGAATCCTTTCTCTCATTTGGTCTTTCGAAAGCCCAGTTGGCAAAGGTGGCATGTTGACACCATTTCTTTCCCTGATACTATTGACTGCTTCGTAAACCGATGCATCAGGTCCAGAAGCTTCATTCCTTGCCTCTGCATAATTCAACAGAATTTCCGCATACCTGAAATATAGCCAGTTTTGTGTACCTGCCACCTGCCAAGGGTTTTGTATTGGCAAGGATTCATCGATGAATTTCTTCATATAGTATCCTGTACGGCTTGTATTCCAGTTGGAAGGACCATCCTGACTATCTCTGCCTCCCGGAAGGAAAGTCTCGACTGCCCTACCTCTATATTGTGAGCCATTGTATAAAATGGTTTCTGACAAACGTGGATCTCTGTTTGCATATGGATTGGTTGCATGTGCAGGATTGTCCCAATCAAACGAAGATCCATCCATCATTTCGTAATCATCAATCAGGTTTTGGAGCGGTGCATTTCCTCCCCAAGCATCATAGCCATTTGGACCATTGGCAATCTCCAACGCTGTATGTCTTTGGTTTAGATTGTAGAACCGAGCAAAAATCACTTCTTGGTGGCTTTCAGAAGCTGTAAACATTTCTGAATAACCCTGCTGATACAAAGAATAAATCCCCAAATCCATCACATCTTGAGCCGCTTGGGCCGCAAGTCCCCACTGCTGGGCGCTTCCTGTAGTACCACCATTGTAGAGAGGACTGGCAGCGTAAAGCAACAACCTCGATTTCAATGCCATGGCTGCTCCTTTTGTAGCCCTGCCTTCAAGCCAGTTATTGCTATTTTGGGTAGGTAGGCCGGCAATTGCTTCATCCAACTCCGCTATCACATACGCAAGTCCCTCTTCGATACTTACCCTTTCAAACAAGGAAGGATCCGTAAAATCATCACCCAACATCGACACTTCATCTCCTCTCAGGATGACTTTTCCATAGTTCCTGATCAGGTCATGATATCGGAAAGCTCTGATAAACTTCAACTCAGCCCTCAATCTCGCTTTTCCAGATTCTGACATGGAAATGTTTGGCAAATTGGTCAATGCGTAGTTGCATTCACGGATACTTCTATAACTTCTACCCCAAAGTGTACCAGCTATACCGGTATTCTCTGGAGACAACAATCCCTGCTGAATTACCCAAGTGTTGTCATCGTTATTATAAATAGACTCATCTGTCAAAGAAGACCATAGAGCATATTCAAATCCTCTACCAAAACCAGGCACTGAACCATCTCCCTCTTTGTCTGTAAGTCTTACTCCTAAGTATCTATTAATCACATACGCTTCAAACAAGGTCGTATCAGAAAGGATAGATGCATCGGAAACCCTATCTGTCGGGGCAATGTCGAGGTAGTCTTCGTTGCATCCAGCGAAAAGAGCGCAGAATAAAACAACTATATATAATTTTAAATTTTTCAATGAATTCATGGCTTTTCGGGATTAAAACTGAATGTTGACACCTAGATTGATAATTCTCTGCTGTGGATAGAATTGCCCACTGTTGCTTGAACCTTCCGGATCAAAATCCTTCACTTTGGTGATGGTAAACAAGTTGAAACCATTGGCATAAACCCTCAGGTTGCCAATCGAATACCTTTCCAAAATAGTTTTTGGCACTGTATATCCTACCTCAAGGTTTTTCAGACGGACAAAAGAAACATCCTGCAACCAGAAGTCACTTGGGAACAAACCTCCACTGATTGCTGTAGAAGAACGCTCACTCACCCTTGGGTATGTACCATTTGGAGTATCTGGGCTCCAGCGGTTGTCAGCCCAAGAGCTATAGTAGTTACCTACAGTTCCGGATTCAGGCAATACATATTGTCTAGCCCTTCCCTGACCCGAGAATAACATGGCGAAATCAAAGTTTTTGTATGTTGCATTCAGGTTCAATCCGAATGTGATTTGGGGGATATTTCCCAGTTCCGTTCTGTACATATCATCGGCGGTAATCTGCCCATCTCCATTGATATCTTCGTAGATCAAATCACCCAACTGGGCTCCCGGTACATGTGGGAACTGGTCAAACTGATCCTCAGACGTGAAAATCCCAATCGCTCTATAAAGCAGATAATTATTCATCGGCCTTCCAGTGAGTCGTTGATAATCCAGTACACCGGCGGCTTCATCCATAAAAACAACTTCATTCTTGGCGAACGTAAAGTTTCCCGATGCCCCAAAGCTGAAATCATTGCCACGGTGTTCGTAGCCCAAAGTAGTCTCTATACCGCGGCTTTTTACTTGTCCGATGTTCTCTGACGGAACCAAGGACTCACCATTATATGGATTCACAATTCCGGAAGACCAAGGAATAGATGCATTTCTGGTAGTCAGGATATTTGTCCTGTTTTCATAGAAATAAATAAATTCGGTGGTAAACTTTTTCAACCAAACGGCATTCAAACCAATATCGGTTTTGTTTGCAGTCTCCCAAGTAATGTTTGGGTTGCCCAAACGGACCAAATCAATCCCAGGTCTCACTACATTTCCCAAAACGTAACGGTTGTTGAAAGTGTAGTTGTCATAAAACTGGAATTGGCCTACATTGTCATTTCCCAATTGGCCATGCGACACCCTGAATTTCAAATCATCCATAAAATTGAAACTGTCCCTAAACCAATCCTCTTCAGAGATTCTATAACCTGCGGATACAGCTGGGAAAAACCCATATCTATTGCCACGGGGAAAAATGGAAGATCCGTCTACCCTGGCCTGTACCTCAAGTAGGTATTTCTCATTGTAGTTGTAATTCAACTTACTGATGAAACTTCTACGTGTAAAGTTGTAGCTGCTTCCCCAGTTATTAAAGTCTGTGGCAGCAGAACCTCCCTGAGAAAGTTCTGGTGTTTCGGCTGTCGGAAAATTGATCCTGGCGGCACCGAATGTATGGGATTTGTTTTCACTCTGCTCATATCCTACAAATGCATCTACGAAATGATTTCCAAAAGAACGGTTGAAGTTCAACTTGATATGACTGACGATCATGGAAGCATTTGTATGACCTTCATCCAAAGATGGACGTTGGTTTGGCCCTCCTCCGATCACTATAGGATCGTAGGTATCTGCATTTCTGTTGTAGTTGTGCAAAGTGTAGGGAACCCTGAATGTTCTATACCTGTCAGAGCTTTCATCCACCGAATAAAAACCATCTACAGAAAGGCCTTCCAAGAAAGGAAGTTCATACTTTGCCCTCAAGATCCCATTGAACACATACCTGGGATTGTCATTGGTACCACCCATATCAGTTGCCAAGACAGCTGGGTTAGCATTTTCAATTCCCGTAGAAGGCAATCCATTTGGATAGAATGCATTGACAGTAGGATAAGCCCTGTAGATAGATCTGAAAATATGCCCAGCTCCTTCTGTTGGGAACATTCTTGCTTCTTTTCTTCCTGACAATCCAAGCCCTACTGTCAGACGCTCATTGATAGTCGCATCTATGTTGGATCGGAAACTATACTGATCAAAATTGGCGACACCATTTTTATAAAGCCCATCTTGTGACAGTTTGCCAAGGGAAACAAAGTAGTTTACATTTTCACTTCCGCCCCTTAGGCTCAAGTTATGTTGATTTTGTAAGGCGAAATTTTGAAGGGTTTCCCTCTGCCAATTTGTATTGGGATAATTCAAAGGATCAGATCCGTTTCTGAACAATTCAATTTCTTCTGGGCTGTAAACCTGGTTTAGGCCATTTTGATTGTTGTTGTAATAAGCTATCTCATTACGGATCGTTCCATATGTAGCGGCATCTGCAAGACTTGGCAGTCTTGTCGGTGAAGAGAAACCTTGGTTGTAACTGTAGGAAATCACAGGCTTACCTGATTTGCCTCGTTTGGTTGTGATCAAAATCACCCCATTAGCTGCCCTGCTACCGTACACAGCCGCAGAGGCATCCTTCAGTACTGAGACACTCTCAATATCATCTGGATTCAATCTTTCCAGACCACCGATCTGTCCTGGAACACCATCTATCACCACCAACACATCATTGTTGCCTGTTGTAGCCAAACCCCTTACTGATATGCTTGAACCATCATACCCGGGCTCACCACTTCGGTTGGAGGCGATCAAACCTGAGAACCTACCTGCAAGGGAATTGGAAACATTTGGTTGGGGACTCTTGGTCAATTCCTTCCCATCGATCTGTGAAACAGAACCAGTCAGGGTCACTTTTTTCTGCTCTCCATAACCCACTACGACCACTTCACTCAAGTCGTCCATATCGGATTCCATTGTAATGCTGATTTCCGTCTGTGAACCAAGAGGGATTTCTTGTGTTTTGTAACCAATAAACGACACTCTCAATACTGTTTGTGGAGTGGGGTTTACACTGATCGTAAAGTTACCATCAAGGTCAGTTACTGCTCCGATGGTAGTTCCTTTTACCAATACTGAAGCTCCGGGCAATGATTCCCCGTTTTCATCGTAGACTTTCCCTTTGATGGTCGATTGCTGCGCAATAACCGAAGTTTGGAAAGCGAAAAACAGTACCATTGCAATGAATGGTACCCATTTAGAGTATTGTTTTTTCATCTTACTTTGGGTTAAATCGTTAAATTGATTCTAAAACTCAAATTTCACCCAATGGACTCCCATTGAGAATTATTACAATATTCCGAATTGCAAACTGGTCTATAGGGTGGCAAACCGACAAAAAAGGGGGGATAAATCGTCCAATGATTGTAATTGTCACAAATATTCCAAAATATTGTACCTGCGATAATTTCTCTCCAATGATTCCCAAATATATCCTCTGTTTGATTTTCCTATTGTGTGGTTACATTTCTTCAACTGCCCAGAGTGTCCCCGATAAACAAATAGGATCACAGGAACAACTCACTTTTTATTTGCTGGATATGGAAGCTGGACTTGCCCACAATGTGGTCAACAGTATCGAACAAGATGGTTTGGGGTATATTTGGATAGCCACCAATGAAGGGATCAGCAGATACAATGGAAACCAATTTTTGAATTACAAACAGAACGTACAAAATCCCGAGCATGCCTTGGTCAATAATTTCATCCAGCAAATTTCACTGAAGAAGGATGGTAAGTTGATGATGGCCACAGATGGTGGGCTCAACATTTACAATCTGGAAAAAGAGAAATTTGATCTTTTTCAGCAAAAAGATGGTTTGCTGACCAACAGTATCAGCTCTGTCTTTGAATGCCCTGATGGAAAAATCATCTTGGGTGCATACAAATATGGACTACAGATTTTGGACGGAAAAGGAAATGTAGACTATACCATGACGCATGATGCCAAAGATAATAACAGCCTCTCCTCCAACCTGATTTCTACCATTGGCATGCAGGGGGATTCTATCGCATGGATTGGCACTTATGATGCAGGATTGAATAGGTTGAATCTCAAAAACAAATCAAACCAGCGGTTTTTACAGTCAAAACCCAATTCCACACCAACCCAAATCAATGCCCTATACACCGATAGAATCGGCAATCTATGGGTAGGTACCAATTCAGGCATAAGGGTATTCACTATCAAAGGCGATACACTTTCCATCCATGAGGCAGACCACCCAGACAATGGACTTTCTGATTCAGATGTGTTGAGTTTTGAAGAAGATCGAAGTGGAAATATATGGATTGGTACGAGAAATGGCGGATTGAACATACTGGCAATGCAGGATTTTCTGGAAAGAAAAAACACAAAAATCAATTGGTACCTAAGCAAGTCTGACGGATCCAGCGTATTCAACCGTACGGTATCAGCTTTGAAAATGGATAAGGATGGGAATATGTGGATAGGAACAAGTACCGGAGTGAATTTCGTAAACCCACATGGTGAGCCTATCAAATTACTCTTAAGAAATCCCAATTCCCAGCAAACCTTATCCCACAACAGGATTGGGGCAGTTGCCAGAGGTTCAAAAAACAGAATTTGGATTGGGACAGATGGTGGTGGACTGGATGAATATGACCCTATCAACAGAAAATTCAGAAGTTTCCAGCATGACCCTTCCAAAAAGGAAAGTCTTAGCAGTAACTATATCATCTCCCTCAAAGAAGATAGCAAAGAAAGACTATGGATAGGCACTTATCAAGCAGGATTAAATCGTCTGGACCTTTCTACCGGTAATTTCTACCGCTATCTGCAGGGAAGTTCCCAAGATGGATCTGATGTAAGGGTCATCGCAGAAGATAATAAACAGCAAATCTGGGTAGGCACCAACCAGGGGGGGCTATACCGATATGACGAAAAAAGTGATACATTCCAATACATATCATCATTGGGAAAAATCGATATCAGGGGGATTGCTTTTGATGCAAGACAAAGGATTTGGTTGGCTACATTTGGTTCTGGGATCATTTGCTATGAACCAAAGACAGACAGCTACAAAGACTACCATACTTCTGAATATGGAAAACTTCCCGACAACATCTATTTCTCCATTGCGGTCCTTCCAAACCAAGAAATTTTGGTGGGAAGCAGATATGGTGGACTTGTGAGGCTAAACCCTAAAAGTGAATCTATAAGATTGTTTACAGAAGCAGATGGACTCAGCAACAACACCATCAGCAGCATGCAAGTAGACCAAAAAGGATTGGTTTGGCTGGGCACATACAATGGCATCAGCCATTACAACCCACATACAAACCATATCGACCACCTCAATACTTACGACAATTTACAAAAAAGTGAATTCAACATTGGTGCTGTTGCATTGACTGGTGATGGCAATATTTATTTTGGGGGAAATAAGGGAGTCAATATCATAAACCCCGACAAGATTGATCATCGAGCTCATGATTACAGCCTTATTTTTGAAAACTTCAAACTCTTCAACAACCGGGTAGCGGTAGGTGAGGAATTTCTTGATTCTGCTGTTTCAATCAAAAATTCATTGACTCTAGACCATAAACAGTCCCTGATATCATTCGATTTCTCCCTACTCAAATTTCCTTTTGCCCAAAACGTGACCTATTCCTACAAACTTGAAGGTTTTCACAAGCATTGGGTTCAAGTCCAAGGTACTGGAACAGCCAATCTAAGCAATATTCCTCCTGGCACTTATATCCTACTTACCAGGGCCAAAATCGGGAATGAATATGAAGTGGAACGCCAAATCCACCTGACGGTCACTCCTCCCTTTTGGAAAACAATGCCTGCCTATCTCCTTTATCTAGTATTCATACTTGCCCTTGTCATTGGGGTAATGAGATACTACACTGAGCGGGTAAAACTCAAGAACTCCCTTCTTCTTGAAAAACAACAACGCTCTCTTGAACATGATATCAATGAAGAGCGGATACGGTTTTTCACAAGTTTCTCACACGAATTGAAGACCCCTCTTACCCTGATCTTGGCTCCGATCGAAGATCTCATCAACCAAGTCAAATCCAAAACACACCTCAACAAACTTACGCTTGTCCAAAAAAATGCAGCATATCTCCATCAGTTGATAGGGAATTTGTTAGAATTCAGAAAAGCGGAAACTGGTTTGAGTCAATTGACGGTTGGGGAATACAATCTTTCACTCTATTTGGAGCAATGGGTCCAAAATTACCTACCACTTGCCAAAAAACGGCATATCCAACTAAGCTGCTCGCTTTCCGAAAGAAACATGCTTGCCCGGTTTGATTTCGAAAAGTTGCAAATCATCATCAACAACCTCCTATCCAATGCCCTCAAACATGCTGTAGACAATGACAAAATCCAGGTGAGTCTGTATTCTGATGAGCAAAGTTTCTATATCTCCGTCTCAGACAATGGTCTTGGCATCGCTGTTGAGGACAAAAAAAGGATATTTGAGTGGTTCTATCAATCAGGAACCAAACTCAAAAAAGGAGGGACAGGGATTGGTTTGGCCCTGGCCAAAAGCCTGACAGAACTCCACCACGGCGCTATCCAAGTCGTCAGCGAACAAGGGAAAGGAACCACATTTATCGTAGAAATACCGAGAGATCTTCCTGTCACTTCTCCAGAGCGCTGGTCCTCAGACCAACAACAAGTACCTTTACTTGCAGATGCCCCCCTACTTTCACTCTACGAATCCCCGTATCAGGAGATACTGATGAATGGGGAAGAAGAAAGACCTATCATTTTGTTGATAGATGACAATACGGACATTCTCAATTATCTGGACAGTCTTTTGAGAAAAAAATATGACCTGATCCATGCGCAAGATGGAGAAGATGGGATACAGAAAGCACTCAAGCATGTACCCGACTTGATAATCTCGGATATCATGATGCCATTGAGAGATGGTATTGAACTCTGTGCTACCCTCAAAAAAAATGATATCACTTCACATATACCCATTATTCTGCTTTCCGCTAAAGGGAATGTAGAGAGTATGCAAACAGGATTTGTGGAAGGTGCAGACGATTATATCACCAAGCCATTCAATAGCTTGTTGCTCCAAACAAGAGTCCATAACCTAATCGAAAGCAGGCAGAATTTAAGAAAACATTTTTCTGGTCAAAACATTAACCCAGAACCACTTGATGCCAAGCAAAATGATCTTCTTCTAGTGGAAAAGAAATTCCTTGCGAAGCTGGATGGTATCATTCTCTCCCAAATCGGCAAAGAAGAAGCACAGGTAGATGCAATCGTCATGGAAATGGGGATGAGTAGGACTTCACTGTTCAGAAAAATAAAAGCAATCACTGGATACAATATCAATGCCTATATCCGGATGACCAAACTAAAAAAAGCTGCCCATCTTATCGTCAACCAGAAAATCCCCATTTCCCAAGCTGCATTTGAGTCTGGGTTCAATGATGTGAAATACTTCAGAAAGGTGTTTAAAGAACAATTTGGTGTACTTCCTTCGGCTTATAAAGGATAAACTATCAATCGAATCAAACAAAAATAGGGGCTACATGAGCCCCTATATCCGTAAAACCTACAACCAAAAATCTATTTTTTAATTTCATTCAAGATTTCTTTGGCGCCGTCCACGCTGGAATTAAGAGCTGTTTTTACCGATTCCACCGATTCACCTCCAATATCCTTGGCTGCCTCCAGTGCAGCTATAATGGCATCCTTGGCTGCCCCTACAGTATCACCGCCTATTTGCTTGACGCCATTGACAGCACCTTTCACTGCCTCAACAGCCACTTCCGCCACATCTTCACCCAAATCTTTGGCAGATTCAATAGCCTGTCTTACGCTGCCTTGGACTGCGTCCTTATGGCTTACCCCAGAGTCTGTAGCCCCCTGGATAGTCCCGTTTACAATGCCACGTGCTGATTTGACTACTGATACCCCAATATCTGCTACACCTTCAAATGCTCCAGCAACAATCGATGCAGGTACCTGCAGACCCTTTACTACCAACTCTCCTGTCCCCTTCAATGTGGTCACAGTAATATTTTTCACAGAATTTGCCAATACACTTCCTGTATCAGCTGTTCCTTTCAAGGTAGCTTTCACCCCACCTTTGATCCCATTTACTACATTAGAAATAATTGGTACACCCATAGTATTATGATTTTAGTGATTAATAATATCTTAATTTAACAACATAAAATCATAAAATAAAATTTTTAAATGATTAATTAGTCTTTAATTGATAGTTCAAATAAATATTCCACACTGTTTTTGTATTCCCTTATATTGTTTTGGAGGAAAAAGAATAGATTTTCCTATTTTTAAAATAAAAATCAAAATGAACGAAATCGACAAATACATTGGACAGTTTCCAAAAGATGTTCAGGAAAAGCTAAAGCAAATAAGGAGTTTAGTGTTAAATAATGCTCCTGGTTCCGAGGAGTTGATTGCTTATGGGATGCCCAGCTATAAGGTAAATAAGAAACCTTTGGTTTACTTTGCCGCTTTCAAAAACCATATAGGATTTTACGCCACTCCTTCGGGACACAGTGAGTTCCAAGAAGAACTTTCCAAATACAAACAGGGGAAAGGTTCAGTACAATTCCCACTTGATCAAGACATTCCCTTTGAACTGATAGAAAGAATGGTCAAATTTAGGGTTTCGGAAAACAAAAATTTGATAAAAAACAAACCCAGAAAATAAATGCCTTCATTCATAAGATTGTTCATTGTCTCTATATCCTTTTTGGTAACCATATCCTGTAAAACAACTCCACAATACGAATTCCCATACCAAGACCCGGAATTGTCTACAGCACAAAGAGTAGATGATTTGGTCTCTAGACTGAGTTTGGAGCAGAAAGTCAGTCAGATGGTCAATGAATCTGTTGCAATTGATGAATTTGGAATCCCAGCATACAATTGGTGGAATGAAGGTCTTCATGGAATGGCAAGAGCCGGAATCGCAACCGTATTTCCACAGGCAATAGGTATGGCAGCTACTTGGGATACCGACCTCATTTTTGATGTTGCCACAGCTATTTCAGATGAAACCAGGGCAAAGCACCATGACTTTGTAAGAAAGGATAAGCGCTTTCTTTATCAAGGATTGACGCTTTGGTCACCAAACATCAACATTTTCAGAGATCCCCGCTGGGGAAGAGGACAAGAGACCTATGGAGAAGACCCTTACTTAAGTGGCACCCTTGCCATTCCATTTATTAAAGGCCTGCAAGGTGATGACCCTGAATATTTCAAAACAATCGCAACCATCAAACATTTTGCAGTCCATAGCGGACCAGAGCCTGAAAGGCATCAATTTGATGCCAAAGTGAGTATCAAAGACATTCGCGAGACCTATCTTCCACAATTCAAAATGGCAATTGAGCAAGCCCACCCCTACTCTGCCATGTGCGCTTACAATAGGCTCAATGGAGAAGCCTGCTGTGGAAGTGAATGGCTCTTGCAAACAACCTTGAAAGATGAATTGGGTTTTGATGGATTCATAGTATCAGACTGTTTTGCGGTTACCGATATATGGGAATTCCATAAAATCACCAACACCGAAGCCGAGGCAGCTGCATTGGCAGTAAAATCAGGTACTGATCTTAGCTGTGGAAATGAATACCTCTCTTTGGTAGAAGCAGTGGACAAAGGATTTATTACAGAAGAAGAAATCGACATATCTGTCAAGCGGCTATTTAATGCCAGGTTCAAATTGGGAATGTTCGATCCAATTGAGAAAGTGAAGTATGCACAAATACCATACACTGTAGTGGATCAGGATTCCCATAAAAATCTCGCCCTACAAACGGCTAGGAAATCTATGGTATTGTTAAAGAACGACAACCATACATTGCCCCTAAAAAAAGACCTCAGAAAAATAGCTGTAATAGGACCAAACTCCGACCAATGGCTGATGTTGCTGGGGAACTACAATGGAGTACCTTCCGAAGCTGTCACACCTTTGCAAGGAATACGGCATAAAGTCGGGGAGAATACAGAGATCGTGTTTGCCCAAGGTTCAGAATATGCAGATGGACTTCCAATGTTCTATACTATACCCAAAGAAGCAATCAAAGGAAAAATAAAAGCTGAATATTACGACAACAGTAAGCTGGAGGGAAATGTACTTTTCTCAGAATCAATTGACAATCTGGATATCAATTGGAATGACAAAGCTCCACGGGATGATATGGATGATGATGATTTTGGGGTAAGCTGGTCTGGCGAACTCATAGCAAACAAAACAGGATACCACCAAATTGGCGTCATTACGACATGTAACACACAGTTGTATTTTGAAGATCAATTGGCAGCAAAGACAACTTATCATTTCAGGGATGAATATGGCGATCCTAGATTGGTTCACTCAGATCCTATCTGGTTGGAATCTGGTCAAACCTACCCTTTCAAAGTTGATGCCGGGGAAACCTATGCGGATGCCATGGTGCAACTGGTATGGGCAGAACCCAAGCCCGATCTGGAAAAAGAGGCATTGGAAACTGCCAAGGATGCTGATGTAATCGTGATGTTTATGGGACTTACCCCAAGGATGGAAGGTGAAGAAATGGATATCCAGGTAGATGGTTTCAAGGGTGGTGACCGAACTAAGCTTGGACTACCTGCAACTCAACTTAATCTTATCAAATCCATGCATGCATTCGGAAAACCTATTGTTTTGGTCTTGTTGAATGGCTCTGCACTAGCAGTAAATTGGGAAAACGATCATATTCCTGCTATTCTGGAAGCCTGGTATCCCGGACAAGCAGGTGGTACCGCTATTGCCGATATACTTTTTGGAGACTACAATCCATCAGGTAAACTACCAATTACCTATTACAGATCAGAAGACGACTTGCCTGACTTTACAGATTATAACATGACCAACCAAACTTACCGATTTTTCAAAGGAAAGCCTCTTTATCCGTTCGGACATGGTTTGAGTTACACCACCTTTGACTTCTCGGATCTTAAGCTGAATAGTGAAACAACCATAGGCAAAGAAATCAATGTCAATCTTACAGTTAAGAACACTGGTGAGATGGATGGAGAGGAAGTAGTCCAACTCTATGTCAAGGACAAAAACCGAAAAACTGATTCACCCATTAAAAATCTGGCAGCATACAAAAGAATCCATCTCAAAGCTGGTGAAAGCATAAATCTGGACATGAAAATTGACAAAGAAGCATTTCAGACATTCGATGAAACCTTCAATTATGTCAACCTACCCGGAGAATTCGAAATTTCTGTTGGAAGTTCTTCAGCCAACGACAAGCTTAAAATTGGGATTAGTATTCAGTAAAGTAGTACTGAAAGGGCTGAAATCCAAGAAAAGGGATCATGTGTCATGGAAATTGCTTTTAACAATTTCAAAGTGAGAAACTTCGAGAGTTGTCCAATTTGGTGAATTGGTCTGTGGAGACACAGTCCAATGGTGATTAAGTTCAAACCCTGGAAGTTTTTTTTGGATAAAAGCGATTTCCCTGGATCATGTGTCAATGTCGTATAGATAAGACCTGCCAGGTTTTCTGTTAAATAAGAACAGGTATCTTATTTGGCAAGGAAAGCCATTAAAAGATTTAAACCTGGCAGGTCTGGTTTCTTTACTAAACGACATTGGATCATAAATCTTTAAATCAACACCCTTAATTCCTACTGATATTTCCCAGTCCATTTATATTTTCATGAACTACCTTTGGATCGCCTGTATAACTAATGGAGCCAATGCCATTTATCTCCAATGACAACTCTCCAATGCAATGCACAGAAACTGATCCGATGCCATTACTGACAATTTCCGCATCCTGAACGATAAGTTCAGACGCATCTATATTCCCTATTCCTTCATTGGAAAGGTAAAGCTTATCGGCAACTCCCTTGAGGTTCAAGATACCGACAAAATTAAGCCGACTCGATATTTCCCCTACTTCCAAGTCCATCTCCACATTCCCTACTCCTTCCCCATTGATCTCAAGCTTGTCAAATGCCAACTGACCTTCTGATTGGATCTGGCCAACTCCCTGAAAATCCAAACTCTCAAGATTTGTCACCGTCAAAAATATTTTCACTTCATTTTTCAGAAACTTCCTCTTCTCCTTCGATTCCAGCGTAATCCTCAATTCTTTGCCGATTTGATCCACCTTGACTTTGTCAATCAAATCTTCATTTCCTTCTAACCTAAGTGACACTTCTTCTCCCTGTAGCAATACAAGCTCAAATGTTCCTTTCAGATACAGCTGACTGAACTCTGAAATATCTTTATTGATTTCTGCAACTTCTCCTTTGTATTCGGAAATACGCAAATCGCAAGAAGTCCAAATAAACATCAAAATAAGTGGTATTATTGCAATCGACTTTTTCATGAGTTGATGAGTTTGTGGGTTAAATTTATGTACGAAATGTCCCATATCGTACAAAATTCAGATTTAATGCTTATAGAGGAACCAATCTAGTAAATTATCCTATATTTTTTATTAAATCTGCCAATTCTTTGGTCTTCGTTAGCATAGGCCAGTGTCCACCGTTCAATTCAAGAAATTGGATATGTTTAAAGTTGGAATTGCTTTTATTTGGAATAGAGAGGTTTGCCCCTATATAGATGGTCGGTATTTTATTTAGGTTTCCTGGACGAATAATAGCTTTATCAGTCACTGTTTTACCGGGATGACCAATCATATTATCTGTCAAAAACCCAAGAAGCTCCTCAGTCAAATGTGGCTGAAAAATCAATTCTTCCTTCGTCGGTGGTGGCCAAAAACCATTGTTGGCATTGATGCTTCCAATTTCGTCTTCCACATCCAACCCAGCTGCTTCAAGTAAGGAAACTCCATTTTCCGGCAAAAAAGATTCAACAAATACTAAAACAGAGATCTTCTCAGGTATCATATCTGCTACTATTGTCGTCACAAATCCTGAATAGCTGTGGCCGACTAAAATAATTTCACCCAGATTTTCGCTATGAATAAAATCAATTACATCCTTTACATGATCCATCAAACCCACTGCCTTTGTACCCCCATCACCTTCAAGTCCACCCAAATTCAGAGATTGCACATCGCATCCCATTGTCGTGAGTTCAGTTATCAGCTTTCCCCAAACAATTTTACCCATCCAAGCTCCCGGTACCAATAAGTAAGTCTTGTTTGCCATTGTTTCTTATTCTATTCCAAACATATTTATCCTTAAAAAAGCACAATCTATCCATTCTCGCAATGGTTCTTCAACCTTTGTAAGAACATCGCCCAATTGTAGCTACACCAACGGTAATAATCGGTCAGCTCCCTCCAATCGTAGTGTTTGAGCAATATTTTAGTCTTATTACCCTCTTCCGAAAGTTCGAAAGATACGGAAGTACCAATCCATTCCTGATCGGATTCGATGCATTCCCAAATGACTTTTTTGTTTTCTTCCAATGCAATGATTTTCATCTTTGTGAGCGATTCTTCACCAAAATCAAATTCATTGACAAAACCGATTTCCGGCTTCACTTTCAATTTCTTTGTCCAGATCTTTCCCAGGCCTTCTTCCGTCGTAATCGTTTTGTAGATTTCAGCTGAAGACGCCTTGATATAATTGATTTGCTCTATACTTTCCATTGGTTATATAGTTGGTTGTTTTTGAAATATGCTTGAAAAAAATATTAGACTGGTCCAGGAAGGTCGATAACCCTCCAAAAAATGTCCCTAATTGGTCTTTGGATAAAAGCTGACAGGTTTTAACCTCAAAGCATTTTTGTTGCTTATTGGGTTGTTTTCCCTGTCAGATTCTCTCTATTATCCTATGTGGCTATATATCACCTACTTTCCTGAAGGACAGTGAAACATCCACTGAATACCAAACTTATCGGTACAGCTGCCGTAATAATCTCCCCAAAACATGTCTTGAAGCTCCATGGAAATATTCCCACCTTCTGCCAGTGAGTTGAAATACTTCTGGACTTCTTCTTTGCTGTCCAAATGCAAGCTGATATGTACATTATTGCCAATATTCACATCAAAGCCCATTGTGGAAGGACAATCCGATCCCATCAAGAGGTGACCACCTACGATTGGGAGTGTCATGTTCATGATTAGGTCCTTGTCTTCTTCAGATGCAGGAGGAAATTCTTCGGATGGAGGCATATCACTATACCTGTGGACCCCTTCGATAAATTCAGTGCCGAATACTTCTTTGTAGAAATTAAATGCGGCTTCGGTTTCCCGAGCAAAATTGAGATAAGTGCTTACTGCTGCCATTTTTTTTGGTTTTTATTGTTCACAAATTGATTTCAAAATTTCCAATGCCTTGGGCCAAGCTTCCAGAAAATATCCCTTATACTCCTTATTACAATCACTCAATACCTTGACCGTGGTCAATCCTGCTTTTTCCTCGAATCTGTATTCCTCAATAGCACCTGCCCATGCAGAGACTTCTGGGTCTTCAAGTAGCTCTTCGCCTTTATCATACATCCCCACATGCTCTATACTTACAATTTCACTTGGTATCAGTTTTCTCACCCTTGAAACCATACCGCCTTCATTGCCATTTTCATCCAAGCCCAAGAAAAGGATTTTCTCTCCCTCTTCCCATTTTCCCCTGTAGAATGAACTTGGATGAAATGCAGCTGTCCATTTCGGATATGTTTCTTGGCCAAGCATGGTATCATAAACCTTCTCTACCGGAGCTGATATGTCTATTTGAAATGTCAACCGATCCATGGTATTGAGTTCTTCAGTATACTTTTTGAAATTATCCAAAATAGCCTGCCAGCCATTTTTCTGCATCTCAGAAGAGTTCATTTCTTCCGCCTCAAACTCCTCTGTTACCAATACATGATCTTCTTTTTGTTCAAACTTCACCAAAACACTTCTCCCATCAGCCAAAGTGTACGCCAATGATTCCATCTCTTTGACATCATCGAAAGTCCCCTCAAAATCAAAAGCCATGCTCCCATCTTTTGCAGCCATATGATAGTTGAACTTCCCACCAACCTGTAGGTCCAACTCCGCCTTGGGGCAGTGCCAAGTATCTGAAGCGAAGTTCCAGTTGACAATATGCTGGGATGAAGTCCAAGACCTCCATGCCTGGCTTAGTGAAGCCTTAACGTTGGTGCTGATTGAGATGATCGTTTTCATTTGCCTAGAAAGTTTGTTTATGAATTAGGTTAAAACAAATTTAAGCATCTCCAAAAGAAGACAATATGTGAAAAACGACATAAAAAAGGGAGATTGCGACAATCGTTCCAAGCTTTTAAAAAATCGCTTTTGTAGTTGTGCACTTTGGAAATGTTATTTCTCCATAATGCCATATTTCTCCCTGTAATCTATAGGTGAGATCCCTGAATATTTTTTGAATACGTCCCTGAAGGACTTTGAGTCGGCATAGCCCACATCATACATGACTTCATTGATGGTTTTCCTGGTCTTTTCGAGATCTCTTTTTGCAGCTTCCACCCTCACCCTCTGGATATACTCCACCAGTGTATTGGTTGTCGCATGCTTAAACCTTCTCTCCATTGTCCTCCGGACCATATTGAATTTTAGGCACAAATCATTCACATTGATTTTCTCCTGAAAATTCTGTTCCACAAATTCCTGGATTTCTTTCACTGCTTTGTCCGCATGGTCTTTTTGACCCGAAAAAATGATAAACTCGGACTGGGAGTTCCTACCCATATCTATCTGGAATATCTTGGAACAATAGATTGCTGCCTCCCGATCGATGAATTTTTCTATAATATACAAAATTAGGTTTGCGGAAGAAAAGGCACCTCCCCCGGTATAAATACCTTTTTCATCCGTCATCAGACTGTCATCAGCTAAATTGGTTTCAGGGAACAACTTCCTGAACTGGGGTGCTGCTTGCCAATGGGTCACACAGCTCTTGCCATCCAACAATCCCGTATCTCCCAATATAAAAGCACCCAGGCAAAGGGAAACCAATTCTGCCCCTCCGACATATTGCCTGATAATCCAATCCTTGAATCCCTGATTGGCAATAATCCCCTGCTCTAGATCATACTGCACCGGAGGGATGATGATCAAATCGGTTTTGGAAACTTGACCGATGGTTTTGTCCGGTTTGATGGTATACAAACCATTGTTAAGCTTGACTTCCTGTTCAAGACCTACCAATTCTACCTTGAATGCTTCAGGCTTTCCCTTCATTTTCAGATAGATATTGGCTTCCAGCAATCCATGTCTGGCATTCTCCATGCTCCCAAGATTGACATGGTTCAGAAGTAGTATGGATACATGTTTCATGATTCAAAGTTAGTATCTCAAATTGTCGCAATCAACCGCATCAATTGTCGTATTTACGTATTGAAGTTATGGTTTTATCCTGATAGATTTGTAATTACATTCTAATTTTTAAATTTGGGAAAATGATCGAAGTCTTCTGCACCAATGTTCAATGTCATGAAGTGGCGAACAAAATCCTCGATTTGATTGGAGAAAAACTTCCTGGATACAAAGTGAATTTTGACTTGGAAGATTGTGATAAAATCCTCAGAGTGGAAAGTCCAGACAATTTGGAAACAGCAACGATCATGGATTTGGTGATTTCCTATGGATATTCCATTTGGATTTTGGAGCATAATATCCATCCATGCTAATCTTCTATTCCCCCTTTACCCCCGACCCACATCATGGAAAATAACCTGTCAACAAAAGATAAATCAATTGCAAAAAGAAGCTTTTGGTATCAACTCAAGCAAGCCATCAAAGGCACAGAGGAAGATTATACCCGAATCGATATGAGAAAGGCTATTTTCCTGTTGTCGGTGCCTATGATTTTGGAGCTGGTGATGGAATCCACATTTGCTGTGGTTGACATTTATTTTGTGGGCAAGTTGGGATCCTCCGCTGTGGCGACTGTGGGACTCACGGAAACTTACCTATTCCTATTGTATTCGATAGGCATGGGATTGTCCATGGCAGTGACGGCCATCATCGCAAGGAGGACTGGGGAGAAAGAAAAGGACAAAGCTGCAATCTCAGCGGTACAAGCTATCTTCTTGGCACTTTTTGCGTCAATTCCCTTTACTATTCTGGGGATTTTCTTCTCCAAAGAGATGCTCGCAGTGATGGGGGCGGATGCTTGGGCCATCGAACACGGCTATCGCTACACCCAGTGGATGTTGGGGACCAATGCCGTGATCATGATGCTTTTCGTAATCAATGCCATCTACCGGGGAGCTGGTGATGCGGCCATTGCCATGCGTATTCTTTGGATATCCAATGGTATCAATATCCTGTTGGATCCACTTTTGATCTTCGGTTGGGGCCCTATACCAGCTATGGGGATAGAAGGTGCCGCAGTAGCCACCACCATCGGACGGGGCATTGGTGTGGCTATCCAAGTCTGGCTTCTTTTCAAGGGAGGGAAACATATAAAAATACTCCTAAGACATCTTTCTTGGAATGGGAAAATGATGCTGAACATCTTCCGTACTTCCCTGGGGGGAATCGGGCAGATGATCATTGCCATGAGTGCATGGATATTCATCATGCGTATCCTCGCAGATATCGGAAGTGAGGCAGTTGCCGGAGCTACGATAGCACTCAGGGTAATGCTATTTACCTTGATGCCGGCATGGGGGCTTTCCAATGCTGCTGCTACACTAGTCGGACAAAATCTCGGAGCAGATCAATCCGATAGGGCTGAATCAGCCATTTGGAAAACAGGAACCTATAACATGATTTTTCTGGTGGCAGTTTCGATAGTCTATTTCATCTATGCAGAAAACCTGATGGGTATTTTTACGGCAGATATGGAAGTGATCCTGATAGGTTCGAAATGGCTCAGGATATTATCCTACTCCTTCTTTATCTATGGTTGGTGGATGGTTTCTGTCCAAGCCTTCAACGGCGCTGGGGACACTGTCACCCCGACCAAAATCAATGTGGTATTCTTCTGGATGATCCAGATTCCATTGGCATATACATTGGCAATCACATTTGATTGGGGTTATTCAGGTGTGTTTTGGGCGATTTTCTTTTCTGAGAGTTCTGTAGGGCTGTTTACCCTTTGGCTGTTTACCAAAGGAAAATGGAAAACTGTGAAAGTATAAGTTAGCAACTATTACAGCCACAGCCATTTTTCTTTTCCGGATTCTTCCTGAAAAACAACCTGTACACACCCCATAAAACCACAAGGGCAAATAAACTGAACACAATTATTTCCTGAACCATATCAACTAAGGATTTGATAAGTGATCAATGCAGCCAAATACGCAAACCCCGTCATGACGACTGTTTGGTAAATCGGCCATTTCCAAGATTTGGTCTCCCTTCTTACTACTGCAATGGTACTCATACATTGCATGGCAAATGCATAGAATACCATCAGTGAAATCCCGGTTGGAATGTCGAATACTTTCTCTCCTGTATCTACCCATACCTCATTCGCCATTTTTTCACGGAGTGTCACCTCATCTTCAGATTCCTGGCCAACACTGTAGATCGTAGCCAAGGTGCCGACAAATACTTCCCGTGCTGCAAAAGAGGTAATTAGGGCAATCCCTATTTTCCAATCATAACCAAGTGGCTTGATCGCTGGCTCTATTGATTTGCCCATGATTCCTATGTAGGAATTTTCCAGCATTTTTGATGCATACAAATCTTCAATTTCAGCTGATTCCTCTTCCGAAGTTGCATTTTCAACCATTGAATTTTTCTCTTGCTCCAAGGCGTCCATTCTCGATGGTGGACCATAACTGGCCAAAACCCAAAGCACGATAGACACTGTCAAGATAACTTTCCCAGCTTCCAACACAAATACTTTTGACTTTCCAAACATGGTCAAAAGCACCGCTTTCCATCTTGGAACCCTATAGATAGGCAACTCAGTCAACAAGAAACTCTTTTCTTTCTGTTTCAGGAATAATTTAAGGACAAATGCACCAGCCAAAGTTGCTACAATCCCCAATAGATACATCCCCAGCAATGCCAATGCCTGGTAATCCAAACCATAAAATGATTCTGATGGGATAATCAATCCAATGATGATGATATATACAGGCAACCTGGCAGAACAACTCATCCATGGTGCCACCAAAATGGTTATCAATTTTTCCTTGCTATTACTGATGGTCCTAGCTGCCATCACTGCCGGAATGGCGCAAGCCATGGCTGAAATAAGCGGAACCACACTTTTGCCATGCAATCCAAGTGGCTTCATCACCCTATCCATCAAAAACACCACACGGGAAAGATATCCCGTATCTTCCAGCAACGCCAAGAAACCAAATAAAAGGGCAATCTGAGGGACAAATATCACCACCCCACCAATACCTGGCACCAATCCTTCAGACAGAAAATCAGTAAAAACACCTTCGGGCAAATTGGAAGAAATCAGGGATGACAAAGTCGCAAAAGCTCCATCAATCAAATCCATTGGGGCTTCTGCCCAAGCAAATATCGCCTGAAATACCAAAAGCATAATCCCCAAAAATATCAAGTACCCAAATACTGGGTGCAGTAAAACAGTATCCAGTTTTTTGGAAAAACCATTCCCTTTGCTATTGCCCGTAGCTACAACCTGATTCATCAGGGACTTTATTTTTTGGTTCCGCTTTCTCGTTTCTTCCAGTTGGCAACTGGAAATATTTACTTCTGAAGCTGCAAGCAGTTCCCCAATCCATTGGCGATCTTCATTGCTTAGATTCCTATTGGATGCTGCAAATACCAAAAACTGGAAAGCAAGATAATCCCCTTCCAGAGAGAAGCGTGCCTTTACCTGCTCCAGAACTCCGCTCTGGAGAACTTCATTTATGTTTAGAAAGGGATTGGATTTTTGAAAACGGTTTTCTTGGATCAGGATTCTGATAGCTTCCAATCCGTCAGATTTCCTTGCATCGGTCAAAATCAAGGGGATTCCAAGTTCCTTGAAAAGTTGGTGGCTTTTGATCTGGATGCCATTTTTCTCGGCAAGGTCTTTCATGTTCAAGACAAAAGCCACAGGTATTCCCAAATCCATCACTTGTGTACCGAGCAGCAAGCCTCTTTCAAGATTGCAGGAATCCAAGATCACCAATGCAGCATCCGGCTTCTCATCCTCCATTCCAGTCAGTACCCTATAAGCTACCAACTCATCTTCAGACTTTGGAAAAATACTGTAAGTACCTGGAAGGTCAACCAATTGGATCGATTTTTTGGATCCTTTCAAAAAACCGGTTGATTTATCTACCGTCACTCCCGGATAGTTGCCGATTTTTTGGTTTAAACCTGTGAGCTGATTAAAAATACTTGATTTGCCTACATTGGGATTCCCAATAATTGCAACTGTGGTAATAGATTTGCCTGCTAATGTTTGCATTGTATTAAATAGCTGATCCGTCAACCAACATCAACAAAACGCTGTGTCAGGTTGAAATAATTGTCAAAGGGTAAAACTAGTTTTCTGAAATGACCTGGATCAATTCAGCTTCTGCAGTTCTCATACAAATGAAGTTTTCTCCTATCTGAAAAGCGAATGCCCCAGAAAAAGGAGCTCTTCGAATCAGCTTTATTGTTTTTCCTTCCACTACACCGATCTCCAAAAGATTTACATCAATTTCAGAAGGAATGACTTTTTCTATCAAATAAGTTATATCGCGGGATATTTCAGAGGCTTTCATACTTTTTACTGATTAAGAATACAAATATGCGGCATGAAAAAGACAATTCATCGATTTATTAAGATTAATTTTAAATAAATACATTAATGGTGAAATTCTTATGTCTGTCCAGTCTGAGGTTTCGCCTATAGACAACTAAAGTGCATCCGAGACTTAGTGTTAGTGTGAAAAACTTGGTGATCTTAGTGGTTATAATTTTTACCACAATGATCACAAAGTAAAAACACCAAGTTCACAAAGTAAAAAAACACTATCACCTTGGTAGGTGTCCCCACCGACCAATCCACCCAAATAGAACAACCTTTG
>NZ_JBHUHR010000012.1:0-99456 GCF_042682445.1 Belliella marina | reverse complement strand
TGCGGATTGAAAAAGTGAAGTAGGTTGCCGTTTAAAACCGAATAGTCGGCTCAGTCAATAAAAACACCCATTTACTGCGTTAAATTTTTGAGCGATAGCTTATATCCCTCAAAAATTTGCCTTGTAACTGGATATTTTTATTGATTTTGACTTTGTGATTACAATCGAACTCAGGTTTTGAAGGTTCTCGCGTTGAAATTGTCAAAAGCGATTTCCTTGCCCTAGTTTACGGGGATTATAAAAAAACAGAGGGACCAAAGCCCCTCTGTAACAATCTCCATCTGCTATTGGATAGCATCAATTCAAATAATATCATAAAGATGTTTCTGGTTTTTCTCCACTTATTTTCCAAACCCAACTTTGACCGAGTATAGCCTGTCATGGAGTGCTTTCAAGACGGGGATATCAAATTTGATGACTTTCCGATCATAGGTCATCAGTCCATTGATTTCTATTTCCACATCTGTTGTTTGGGTATAAACTGCTGCAGAGAGTCCATTTTCAATCAACGGAATCATCGATTCAATCAATTCACCATACTTCTTTTGCAATTCTGATTTTGAGCTGAAACTCTGGTATCCCCAATTGTCTTTTTCCTGCCAAGTATGTCCAGAAACAGGCATGCCCAGCCCTCCAAACTCTCCAAGGACAATGATTTGGTCTTTTCCATAAATCCCAGGATCAGGCATTACTGCATTGGGATAGTTGTGCAAATCGATGATATCTCCTGTGATTTTGGATCCTTCCATGACAAAATTCCCTCCACTGGCACTGTTTACCAATCTGCTCTTGTCATAAGCCTGTGTCCATTCGGTAATCTCTTTGGTTTTGAACTGACCCCAAGCTTCATTGAAGGGCACCCAAACTACAATGGATTGGAAATGGCCTAAGGCATCCATAATTGCTTTCCACTCATTTTTGTAGATTGTTTCGGATTCCACTGTCCTTTCCTTTTCTGTACCATATCCAGCTATCCCAGGCCTTGATTCCCAATTATTGCCATGGTCACCGTTTGGCATGTCCTGCCATACCAAGACACCCAATCTATCACAGTGGTAATACCAATTTGCAGGTTCTACTTTAACATGCTTCCTGATCATATTGAAGCCCATCTCTATGGTTTTTTCGATATCAAACAGCATTGCTTCCTCAGAAGGTGCGGTGTACAAGCCATCCGGCCACCAACCTTGGTCCAGCGGTCCATATTGGAAGACAAATTCATTGTTCAACATCATGCGGTTGATCCCATTGCTGTCTTTGGCCATGCTGATCTTTCTCATGGCTGAATAGCTTTTGACCTCATCCAGGGTTTTATTCCCTGATTTCAACTTAAACTTCACATCGTATAAAAACGGATCCTCCGGAGACCAAGTCCTGACAGATGCAAGCTTGATGTTGCCTTCTGATCCAGCTCCAAACTCTCCTTTTCCAACTTCCACCCCTTCTGCAAAAACAACCACCTCAATCTTTTGACCTGATTTGGCATGCTTTACATCAGCTTGGATTTTGAATTCCGATTGATCTAAATTCGGTTCCAGACGAACCGATTGGATATAGCTTTTGGGTACAGGCTCTATCCAGACAGTCTGCCAAATACCTGTGACTGGCGTATACCATATTGCGTGTGGTTCTTTCACCTGCTTTCCCCTTGGCTGAGGACCATCATCAGATGGATCCCAAACCCTCACCACAATTTCCTGCTCAGCACCGGAGATAAGAAAATCGGTAATATCATAGCTAAATGGATCATAACCTCCACGGTGTATGCCTACTTGCTTGCCATTGACAAAGACTTCTGATTCCCAGTCCACAGCCCCAAAATGGAGCAAGACATTTCCATTTCTGAGTTTGTTGTCGATCTTTATATTGGTTCTGTACCACAACTCAGCCTCTTTCCCTACGGATCTTCCAACTCCCGACAAGCTTGACTCTACAGCAAATGGAACTGTTATCTTTGAATCATATTCATGGGGCATCCCCTCTCCTTTTCGTAGGATGGCATAATCCCATTGTCCATTGAGGTTTATCCATCCGGACCTCACCATCTGTGGACGAGGGTAGTAATCATGGTTTAAGCCTTCCCCCTTTTCAGCCCAAGTTGTTTGGAGTTTATTCAAAGGTGTTTGGAAATCGGCAAACGGATCTTCTGACACAAGTTCCCCAATGCTTTGCGCCTGTACAGTTACTGCATTGAGAAAGATTATCAAATAGGTAAGTAAGGATAATAATATTGGTTTTCTTGTCATGGTTATTTTATTGACATGTTAGACTTTATTTGAAATATCCGGTAGTTCTTCCAATTGTAAGCAATTCCCAAATGGAGGCCACAGTCCATCCCGGTGCAAAAATATCATTGTAAAAGCCTTTTCCATTTTTGCCATAGTCCCAAGCTGTGTGCTGGACTACTTCCGGATAGTACCCAATCTTCGCAACCCCCATTAGATTACCTTCGTGAGGCAACAATTGCTCTCTCATAGATGACCTGATCACTTCAGCAAAAGCCGAAAAATCAGGCTCTTTGGTCTCCTCTGCAAGCCAATCCAACACTTCATCAAATTCAAAGATGAAGACATCGATGTGGTTGTTTTCAACAGATACATTTCCCCAGCCTCTACTTTTCATCTCCAGATCACCCAGCATTTCCCCCTGGGAGAATGGTACATCCCAAGTGTAATACCAAGACAAAGTAAAGTAAGCAGCTTTTTTTGCCAAATCTATATAATGTTGCCTCTCTTTTCCTTTGGTCACCTGAGCCAAATAGTACATCGCAGTAGCTGCATAAAGGGAAGCCTCTTTGTCCTCACAATCTGCATCTAGGGTTGAAGAGAAATAGTCTGACGGGCCTATGATTGCCGATTCTTGATACTTTGCCACCTTTCTTGCAACTTCGAGATATCGCTTGTCCCTGAAATAATGGTATGCCATCGTCAAAGGCAAAACTATGGAAGGAGAACTTCCGCCTGTTTCATCTATTACCTTCAAGTCTGTGTCAAATTTCCTTGGAAAACTTCCATCTTTATATTGAAGCGAGATCAGTTGGGTGAAAAGATTTTTGATTTTTCCTTCCAACTCAGGATGATTTCTCCCTTTCTCTTTTTCGTATTTCAGGAATAAAAGCAATGCATACAAGCCTTCCGACTGTCTCCTGATCGAATAAACTTCCGATTCCGTTTTTTTCTCAAAGTCGATGACTTCCCTGATCAATCCAGATTGATTGAATCCATTTGATATATAGCTTTCAAAAATGGCATCTGCCATGGTTTTCAATTCCCGATCCGCATTGGCTTCGGCAAACTCAAGTGCATTGAAGGCATTCAACAATACCCGACCAATAAATCCAACCTCCAATATTCCAGTAGACGAGCAAACCGCCGTCTCCAGATGAACTCCTGAGAAACCTTTCAATTCTTCAAAGTCCACGTAAGATGATTTGAAGTATGAGGTCAAAACCCCTTTGACCTCATGGTTTGAAAACTTCTGTTCTTCAATCGGAGCTGGCTTTAACTGCTGATAGGAATGATGCCAAACTGTGGCAACAAAATCAGAAAACTCATTGTTTTTGTGCTTTTTGATGCGGTATCTCAACTCTCTTGTTTCTCCTGCTTCCAATTTGGCATAGGCAGTCACTGGCTCTGCCAATGTCAATTTGCGGATGTATGTATAGGGACGCTCCGCAAAAGGGTAAGAAAACTCGAAATATGATCCAGGCCCTGCTTTCCCAAAACCCAGTGCACCCAAATCATTTTCGCCTGAAAGAATGACTTCACCTTGTTCATGGGTTGTCAGGGAAGTTTTGGCTATTTCATCCAATCGCAACAAGCTGTAACCATGCCTATTTTTCGGATTGAAAATACTCACCAATGGGCTGCTCAAGCGATCTTCCCGAATCAGCCAATCTGTGGATTCCCTGACAGAAGGTGCATTGTCCGGAGACCTGAGGTTTTTTCTATACCAGTATCCCGGCATCAGTATTTGGGAAGCATCATAATCCATTTCATCAAGGTGGATTTTTGATGAAAAATTGTAAAAAACAGTTGCTCTAGCTTCCAATTTCACCAAGATATCTGTGTAGCCTTCTTTTTCATCCCACAATACTTCCACACGCATAGGTAAATCTTCACTCCCTCCAAACTCACCATTTTGGTCCAATTGGATTGGAAAATCCCTGGCTACATTCCCCGGTTTTTTGATTGAAATGGAATAGGCGGCATTTCCCTTTATCTCTTTGGAAAAATTTTCAGCCTGTGCATTTATCCCAAGAATAATGCACAAGCATAACAAGATCGATCTTTTCATAATTGAATTAATTTATTTCCGGGACATTTCTGCTACTGATACTTGGCACTCCCCCTTCTATCCTTGGCCAACCATTGTCCCAGATGATTTTATCCAACATCAATGGCCTTCTGCTTGCACCATTCTGCAATGTCGGGTTGTTTTTGGGAATTGCATGGTAAAGAATCCAATCGTCTCCTGCATCATCGGTCATGATGTGCCCATTGTGTCCCGGACCTGCAAAACCATATGATTCTACATTGGCACTCAGTATCAACTCACCATAGTTTCCATCTTTGATATTATTACCTGCTTTGTCCAGATAGGGTCCCAACAAATTATCAGACACGGCTACCCGAACTCTGTAGGTACTATTTGCACCTGCACAACAAGAACCTTCGGATCCAAAATAGATATATTTGTCATCTTTTTTCAAAATATAGGATGCTTCCAAATGGTTGTGTCCGATGTGAACTTTCTCTCCCTGGATGGATTTGCCATCATCAGAGAGCTGTACGGCATATATCCCATGGAAACTTCCCCAAAAAAGATATTTCTTACCATCTTCTTCTATGTAGAATGCATCAATAGAGTTTGCCACACCAATTTCATTGGAGAGAAACAATTTTCCCTGATCGATAAAGGGACCTTCCGGTTTGCTGGCAATGGCCAACCCTATACCGGGATTGGGATCGCCCCAAGTCGAATAAGAATAATACATAAAAAATTCATTTCCCACTTTGGCCACATCAGGTGCCCAAATCCCCCCATCATTTTTCCAACTTGGCTTGGACGGAAAAGCAGTGCCTACCAACTCCCAATTGACCATATCTGTAGAGCGGACGATCGGTACAAGCTTATGTCCCCCTTCACTTCCCCAATTATCCTCTGTCCCATAGGCATAGAAATAATCTCCCTCCCGCAAAATGGATGGATCTGCCAAAACAGGTGAAAAAACTGGATTGACATAAGTTTTCTGAACAGGGTCTGGATTTTCGTCAATCGGTGTAGGAGGTTCAGAACCTGGATCACTACATCCTTGAAGTTTGATACATGTGATGGCCAAAAAAACCATCCAGTTAAGGAAATATTTCATCTGAAAATTATTTATGATTCATAAAGCAGTAACGCAGAGAATCCTCCACGTTACTACATTGCTTAATAGGTTTTCATTTTACCAATTTGGGTTCTGGTCGAGATTCTTGTTGATATCCAAGTCTCTCTGTGGGATCGGCAAAAACTCATGTCTTCCTACCACAAAATTGTTGAATCCTGGATCTCTGCTTGCAAGTTGGGAATTGAGATCTCCCCATCTCGCCAAATCTGCCCATCTATGTCCTTCTCCGGACAATTCGAGAAGTCTCTCGTGTTTGAGCTGTTCCAAGAATGCAGCTTGGCCCAATCCCGGCTTTGTCTGGGAGAGAGGTGCCAAACCTACCCTGGTCCTTACACGATCTACATGTGCATATGCCTGATTGGTTCTTCCGGTTGCATTCAATACCTCGGCATACATCAAAAGCACATCGGCATACCTGATCACCCGATAATTATTTGGCGACCTATACCCCTCTTCATTCTTCCAATGGTCATTCAGGAATTTTCTGAAAAACGCCCTTTTGTTTTGCGCGCCATATCTTTGTGCAAAAGTCTGGCCATAGACCATGCTAAAGTCAGGACCTCTCTCATCTGTATTTGCAAACAAGTAGGAAGCTGCCAACCTTGGATCCCTATCCCCCTGTGTCGTCTGTTCCATTAGAAACTCCTGCAAAGCCCAAGTTCTCGCTTCCGCATCAGCCCAGCCAATCCCCGGAGGAGCCATAAACTGGGAAATGGATGTTCCATAATTATGGTTTGGTGTATCCACATCATTATCGGTGACTTCAGTTGGATTGACTGTAAACTGCCATTCAAAAACCGATTCCTGATTGTTTTCAGAAGTAATCAGGAAATTGTCCCTGTAGTTTGGCATGAGGTTATAGATAGCTGCGCCTTCCCCAGTCACCAACCAGGTCAGAGGTCCTTCTGCTTCACTGTATTTCCCCTGTTGCATGTAAGTTTTTGCCAAAAGTGCCTGAGCTGCCCCCTTTGTCACCCTTCCCAAATCCCTGCTATTTGGATATACAGCGGGTAATCCATCCACTGCCCTCCCAAGATCCAATGCTACCTGGGCCCAAACGTCCGCCTGGAGGGTAGTCGGTGGCAAGTCAGTTGGTTTGGAAGACTCCAACATCATGGGGATATTTCCCCAAAGCAAAGCCAAATTGTAATAGAAGTAGGCACGAAGGAAATAGGCTTCCCCAAGCAATCTATTCTTAAGATCATTGTCCATTTCTATCCCCGGAACATTATCAAGGACTTGGTTTGCCCTGAAAATCCCCACATAGCAATCTACCCACACGTCAATCACTGGACCGAAATTATAGTCTGGTTGGATAAATCCACCCATGGCATTCGCCAAATCTGACCAGGGACTTCCAGAGAATCCTTCATCCGATCTGGTAACATAGATTATCGGCATCCATCTGGACATTCCAGGCCTTGCAAATGTTGAATAAATGGCATTCACACCCTGTTCTGCATCTGTTGCATTCTGCCAAAACACTTCAATTGTAGGCTGGTTGGGATTGGTGATATCCAAATCTGGATCACAGCTCATCACCCCAACGGAAGCTGCCATCAATATATATTTAAGTAACTTTTTCATGTGTTTATATTTTTTTCTATGGTCACATGGAATCTCGCATGATTGAGAATCATCCCAGTGTTTGACTTTTTTATCATGCTCGATTTCATAAAACAAATGCTTTAGGAATATTAAAATTCAAACTGTAAACCGATGGAGTAGATTCTGCTGGCAGGCCAGTTTCCATTGTCATAACCTCTTTGCAAAATCCCGTTTCCTGTCACATCTGGATCTAGACCCGAATATTTGGTGAAAGTCAATAGGTTTTGACCACTCACAAATACCCTTGCATTGCTTACATTCCATTTCTCCAAGCTTGGCAAGTTGAAATTATAGGCAACTTCCAAATTCCTCAACCTGATGTAGGAACCATCTTCCAACCACCTGTCGCTTTCCAATCTGGCATTGTCTATCAAGCCTGGATCTCCAACAGCCACGCCGATTCTTGGATCTGTCGTATTGGTGTTGGTAGGAGACCAGGGACTGATATCAGCCCTGAAGTTTGTGTTTTGGTAGCTATCTATATCCCTTCTTACCCCATTCATCAGCGTATGGCCAAATACACCTACCCATTGCATGTTGAAGGAAAAATTCTTGTATGAAGCATTGAATTGTACTCCAGTTTGAAGCGTCGGCCAGGGAGAATCTACAAAATCCCTATCTTCCTGATTGATTTCACCATCTCCATTGACATCCACAAAACGAACATCACCAGGCTTTGCAAAGGGCTGGATCACCCTGCCATCAGCATTCGTGTAATTGTTGATTTCTTCCTGGCTTTGGAACAAACCGTCGGTTTTCAGTACATACCATTCACCCAACGGTCTTCCGATTTGGGATCTTGTAATCCCTGTCTGGATATAATCAATCCCTTCACCCAAATTCCCAACATCCATCACTTTGTTGCGGATGGTGGTCATGTTTGCAGACACATCCCATTTGAATGCATTTTTGATACTTCTGTAGGTTGCTGCCAATTCTATCCCCCTATTTCTTATGGAAGCAGCATTGACTGCCGGTTCTCCACCCAGATTTCCCAGGTACCAAGCTATCGGCAAATTCACCAATACATCTTCAGAAAGTGAGTTGTAATACTCAGCTGAAATGGTCAATTTGTCGTCAAAAAAACCGGCATCAAAGCCTATGTTATGGCTGCTTCTTCTTTCCCATCCCAAATTTGGATTGGCAAGTCTGGCTTGGGTAGCTCCCACATAGGCTTGCTCATCAGGACCAAAAATTGCCCTTGGGTTGGAATTCAAGAATCCTATATAATCCCAAGAACCTACCGTCACGATTCCCAATTCACCATAAGATGCCCTGATTTTCAAATCAGAAACCAAGGAAGAATTGAAAAATGCCTCTTCGGAAATCCTCCATCCACCTGCAACTGATGGGAAAAATCTCGAACGATTGTCTTTACCAAACCTCGAATCAGAATCATACCTTCCTGTGACTGTCAAGAGATATCTGTCATCATAGGTGTAATTTGCCCTACCCAAAAATCCAGAAATCGTATAGTTGATTGGTATATATCCGTCCGCAATCGGGTCACCCGTGGCAGAACTCACAGTATTCAAATATCTTCCATCAAATGACTGAAGATCAGTCCTTCCAGCAGAAAGCACATCCCTTTTGGTATGTTGCTGGGAATGTCCGACTACAGCAGAAACACTGTGCTTCCCAAAAGTCTTCGTATAATTGAGGGTATGCTCAAGTAGGAAACTAGAAAACAAGGACCTATCCTCAATGATATTGGTAGGTGCCGCAGGTTGGTTGAAATGCCACTCTCCTGCCCTTCTCATGCGTTTGTTGTGATCAAAACTCAATTCTGCACCGGCATTGAACCTATAAACCAATCCGTCCACGATATCAACATCCAAAAATGCATTTCCTACCGCTTTGGCAAAATTTCTTCTATAACTGTTGATTGCATTGACTGCTACCGGATTCCAAGCGTAAGTTACCGCATCTGTTGTCCCTTTTCCCCAGCCGTCAGGATTTGCACCGGTAATAAATCGGGCATCTTGCACTGGAATGACAGGGAGGTGTTGCGGCATATCATAGAATGGATTTCCAGTACCTGGAGAATTTGTAATGGAGTTGGTGAAAACCAAATTCTCCCCGAAAGTCACCCTTCCTTTCGTGTTTTTTGTATTGATCCTCAAAGCAGCTCTTTTGAAATCATTCCCGATCAAAACACCTTTATTTTCAAAGTACGATCCAGAAATCAAATAGCTACTGTGTTTGGAACCTCCAGATAGGGTTACATTATAATCTTGCGCATTTCCCATCCTGGTCCCTTCATCATACCAGTTGGTATTGACATTGGGATCAAAATTTGTCCCGACACTCGCAGGAGGAGTCAATCCAGAATTGGTGAATTGTGTACGTTGCATTTCGGCAAACTGCACATTGTTCATCATATTGTATCCTGGAGGTAATTGCTGCAAACCGAATTTTGCAGAGACACTTACCCTTGGAGTGCCTTCAGCACCTTGCTTTGTGGTGATGATGATGACTCCGTTGGCAGCCCTCGAACCATAAATGGCAGCTGCGGAAGCATCTTTCAATATCTGGATAGTCTCAATATCATTGGTATTGATCGTAGGATTGGCATCCGCTATCATCCCATCGATTACATACAGAGGGTTGGAATTGATAAAACTCGCCACTCCCCTGATCTCCACTTGGGCACCCTGACCTGGCGCACCTCCATTACGAATAGATACGCCCGGAGCCAAGCCCTGCAAGGACTCTCCAAGTGATGCAGCAGTGACCCTGTTAGTCTTATCTGTGCCCACTACGGCAGTTGCGCCTGTGAGGTCTTTCTTCTTTACGGTTTGGTAACCAATGACTACCACTTCTTCCAAATCACTCAAATCCTCATCCAACTCTACTTGAATAGTGGATCTGCCCACCAATGGGATTTCCTGTTGCAGGAAACCGATGAAAGATATCACCAAAGTACTTTGTGGACTGCTTACCTGCAACTGGAATTTTCCGTCCATACCCGTCACGGCACCAGTGGAAGTACCTTTTTCCATAATCGTCACACCGGGAAAGGGCTCTCCCGTTGTCTTGTCTATTATCGTACCTTGCACAAGGTGACTACTTTGTGCAAAAACAGGTAGATAGTTACAGCTTAACAATAATATTAGCCATAAAGCTGACTTCTGTAGCTTTTTTTTCATGGAGCATTTTGGGTTAATGTATAATTGATTGAATTTGCTTTTGATCCGCCTTTACGGATTTCTTTAGAGGTTTTTTGCCCGCTAAAGATGGTTGAAACTAGTTCCGATCCCATCCAAAGAATAGCACAAATCCACCAATATTTGATAAAAATCCTTCTGGGGGATTTCCATGACGGGATTGTTTCAAAACCTGATTGATAAATTACTTTATTTAGTGTAAGCTTGTTACCAGAACCAGATAGCATCCAATAACTTTGAACCCAAAGACACCTCATATTCATTCTGCAATGAAAAAAACAACTCCTGCCTTTTGGCTGGTTATACTTCTATTTTCTATATCACCCTATTTATCATTTGCCCAAAAACCATATTTCAAACACATCAATGTTGAAGATGGCTTAAGCCATAATACTGTTTTTACCATTTTTCAGGATTCCAAAGGATTTATGTGGTTTGGTACCAAAGATGGCCTAAACAGATATGATGGCCACCAATTCAAGATTTTCAAAAATGACCCGGAAAACCCTCGGAGCATCAGAAACAACACTGTGCAATTCATCTTTGAATCCAAAGAAAAAACGCTTTGGATCGGGACCAATGATGGGATTTCGATCTATGATCCAAAGACAGAGTCCTTCAGCGATTTCAGGGTTAAGGATGAAAACAACGAACCTGTATGGGGACAAGTCCTTAAAATAAAAGAAGACAAGTCAGGAAACATTTGGATTGCCTCCAGCTCTGCCGGATTGTATAGATACAATCAACAGGCAGATAAGCTGACGCATTTTTATCATATAAAGGAAAAAGTAGGATCATTGGGTTCAGGTTCGGTTTCCTCCCTAAGTATTGATGAAAAAGGTGTGGTTTGGATTGGGATTTTAGGAGGAAGTGTCCAGAGATTTATCCCAGCCAACGAATCTTTCGTGCAGTTTGACAGCCCAGAAGAGGTGTTGAAAAAAGATCTGATCCTGGATATCTATGACCATGGAACCGAACTGCTCATTGGAACAAAGAATGGAGGCTTAAAATCCCTGAACAAAGAAACGGGGCTGATTAAGGATGTTTTGAAGGAAGATCAGGAGAACAATTCTTTGTTTGTGAGAAACATCGCAAAGTATGAGGGGCAAGAGGTCTGGGTATGTACAGAGTTGGGCGTATTTGTCTATCATTCGACAGAAAAAAAGTATAGGCACCTGATCCAGAATCCAAACGATCCCTATTCCCTGTCCGATAATGCTGTTTACACCATATTCAAAGACCGGGAAGGTGGGATTTGGTTGGGGACATATTTCGGTGGGATCAATTACCTCCCCAACTCCCCTACCGCATTCGAAAAATTTTACCCTGTCATCAATCAAAATTCCATTTCAGGTAAAAGAGTAAGGGAGTTTGTAGAGGATCAAAAGGGAAATATCTGGATTGGAACTGAAGATGCGGGTTTGTCAAAATTCAACCCAGACTCCAAAAAATTCACAAATTACCAGCCTAGCAAAGAAAAAAACACCCTGAGCTACCACAATGTCCACGGTCTTTTGCTGACTAATGATGAACTCTGGATATCCAGCCACAGCCAAGGCCTGAAGTTGGATATTTTGGACATCAACCAAGACAAGTTCAGAAAACTCGATCAGTCAGAGCTCCAAAACCCCTTGTTTGACTCCGATATATTTTCCATCCTCGAAGACTCGGAAGGCAACAAATGGTTTGGGACGATTTCCGGAGTGTATAGAATCGCAAAAGGAAAACAAAACATGGAGTTTTTTGATCAGCTAAGCATCAGTTTCTACCATGAAATCCTCGAAGACAGTCACGGAAACCTTTGGTTTGCCACTGTCAACAATGGATTGTTTAAATACCATCCCCAATCGAACAAAATCAGGCATTACCTTCCGGAAAATGAAACTGAAAAATCAATCCCAGGAATTTCTGTTATTTCCCTATTTGAAGATAGTAAGCAGCGGCTTTGGATTGGAACGGAGGGATATGGATTGAGTCAATATTCTGAAAAAAACGATCGATTTATCCATTACAATACAGCAACAGGACTTCCAAGCAATACCATTTTCAAAATCCTCGAAGATGACTTGGGACATCTCTGGTTTAGTACCAGCATGGGCTTGGTCAGGTTTTCCCCGGACAACCAAAACATTGAGACCTTTACCAAATCTGATGGCTTGCTTTCAGACCAATTCAACTACAAATCAGGAATAAAGGCAAGCAACGGCATGTTGTATTTTGGTTCGCTGAATGGATTTATTTCCTTTGATCCAAAAACATTCACCAAGACGAATCTTGATCCAAAGGTTGTCATTACAGGATTGAAATTGTTTGATCAGGAAGTTCCTGTTAAGCCTGAAAACGGCATCCTCAAAACTTCCATTACCGAAACTGAAATTATTCACCTGAAGCATGACCAGTCTTCCCTGACCCTTTCATTTGCAGCCTTGGGCTATACCTTTTCTGATTCCTGGAAATATATTTACAAATTGGATGGGCTGGATAAAGACTGGAACAGGCTAGACAAGAACAATGATATATCCTACCTCAATATCCCTCCCGGAAAATACACATTCAGGGTCAAGACAATCAGTGATAACGGTGAACTCGGGAAAGAGGAAGCTACCTTACAGATTAAAATTGATCCTCCTTACTACCTTTCAAATTGGGCTTTTTTGCTCTATGTACTATTGGTTTTGGGCTTTATCTATTGGATCGTATCTGAGTATAGAGCGAGAGTTGCCAAAAGACACCAAGAAAACATCAATTCCCTAGAGGTAGAAAAAGAGAAGGAAATCTTCCATGCAAAGATTGAGTTTTTCACAAACATCACCCATGAAATCAGGACGCCTTTGACATTGATCAAAGGACCGCTGGAGATTCTGTTGAAGTCCAAAGATAAATTGGAACCAAGTACCCAGGAGAATCTACAGATAATGGAGAAAAATGCCAATAGGTTGATCCAGCTTAGCAATCAACTCCTGGATTTCCGAAAAGCGGAGAAACAAAGCTTCAAACTCAATTTTGTCAAGACCAATATCACCAGGATATTGGAAGACATCCAATATCGGTTCAATCCATTGGCTGAACAAAACAAGCTTGATTTTCAGCTGACAGGAGTAGAAATACCATTTTTTGCAGATGTGGATCAGGAAGAAATCATCAAAATCCTAAGCAATCTGGTTCTCAATGCCTTAAAAAATGCTGATAAAAAGGTATTGATCCATTTGGATCATGGAAAACAAGACGGATCCTATTTCCAGATATTTGTTTCCAATGATGGAAAGCAGATTGACGAGGCGCATCGTGTGAAGATTTTCGAACCATTCTACCAAATTGACCCAGAAGAAAACCAAAAGCCAAGACAAGGAACCGGGTTAGGTTTGCCATTGGCAAAGTCATTGGCAGAGATGCACGGTGGGCAGTTGTATTATGATCCTCACCACATTCCCGGTCTGAATAGCTTCACGCTCAACCTCCCCATAAAGCAAGCCCATAGCTACCAACTCAAAGACCTTGAGGATGATGGGAATTATTCGGAAACTGATATTTCGGAAGCATTGGATCCTGAATCTTCAGACATCTCTTCAAAACCAACCATCCTTTTGGTGGAAGACAACAAAGAACTCCAAACCTTTATCAACAGCAACCTGAAGCAAGATTATCAGCTGCTGAAGGCAAATCATGGGGCAGAAGCCCTTGAAATATTGGATTCGCATCAGGTTGACTTGATTATTTCAGATGTCATGATGCCTGTGATGGATGGGATCGAACTGTGCAGGCAAACCAAGTTGGACCTCTCTTATTCCCATATCCCTATTATCCTTCTGACAGCCAAGAGTAACCTTCAAGCAAAAATCGAAGGTCTTGAAGTAGGGGCTGACGTGTATATCGAAAAGCCCTTTTCCTTGGAATATCTCATCTTGCAGATCAAAAACCTACTCAAATACAGGGATCAAGTCAGGAAGAATTTCGCAAATTCCCCTGGTGTACTTGCTGTGAGCATCGCCCATTCCAAACCTGATGAAAAATTCCTCGAACAAGTCAATGAGTTAATCTCACAAAGCATCTCAAATGAACTGTTTGGGGTGAACGAATTGGCAGAAAACCTCAACATGAGCCAATCAAGCCTTTTGAGAAAAATCAAGGGGATCTCAAAATTGACCCCCATAGAATATATCAGATTGGTCAGGTTGAAAAAAGCCGCCGAAATCCTGAATGAAGGAAAACACAGCATTTCCGAAGTATGCGATATGGTAGGCTTCAATTCACCCAGCTATTTCTCCAAATGCTTCCAAAAACAATTTGGAGAACTCCCAAAAGACTATAAAAAAAGATAGGAGAAGGTGATCAATAACCCAAAAAATAAATTACTTACGGAGTCATTACTCTCCCAAAAGGATTGAAAAAGCATCATTGAAAATATAAAATAAACAGCTATATCCCTAAGTCAAAGAAGGAAGATTGGACTCTCCCCAACTTTCCATTTGATTCAATATATCCTCCAGAGATTTCCCCAAAGAAGTCAATTCGTATTCTACCTTTGGAGGTACTACTGGATAAACGATCCTATTTATCAATCCATCCCTTTCCAGTTCCTTCAATTTTGCTATTAACATCCTTTCAGAAATGCCAACCATTCTTTTTTGCAATTCATTGTAACGCAACTTCTTTTCATTCAAGAGGTAAACAAGGATATTGATTTTCCATCTACCTCCTATCAAAGATAAGGTATGTGAAATACCACAATGCTCGTTCCAATAACGCTCATTTATGGCATTGGTAGAATTCTCTTTTCTTGACTTCATACTTACTTTTTTGTTAGTACCATACAATTTTGTATGTACTTACATATTTAAGGATAAATCCGAATATTTGCAAAAAGAAAAAGAAAATGGAAACAATCAAGACAATCATTTATTGGTTAAGCTATGCATATTATCTCTATGTATTTGGATATGCATCTTTGTTTAAGGTCTTTCAAAAAAAGTCCATGATGGATAGTATGTTTGGGTTAGGGTTTAACAAAACTTGGACAGTCTTTATAGGTATTGGAGAGCTGCTTGGAGTAATTCTGATAGTGGTTGGTCTATTCAAGCCCCAATTTAGAAATTTGGGAATATTGATTTTATTCCCCTTTGCTGTAGGTGCATTTACAGCCCACATGGCTCATCATGAATACCAATACTTTTACAATTCTTTGATGATGTGCATCTTGACTGTTGTCTTGTTGACACTTGATAACAATTTCAGAATTCAGCTCTGAAAATATAAATGCGCCAATCCAAGGGAGTGAATGTCTTCAGATATTAAATACATGGACTTCACTCCTATCGGATCTCCTAATATTTCTTCGCAAATTCTGTCGGTGTAAGCCCTAATCGATTCTTGAAAATCCTGGAAAAATAAGATTGGTCTTCATACCCAAGAAAATCTGTCAATTCGGCTATCGTCATGTTTGATCCGGACAATAGCCTTTGGGCTTCAAGCAAGACCCTTTCCAAAATCAAATCTGTCGTCGTCTTTCCCAAAAGATTTTGGATGATTCTATTGAGATGCCGTGTGCTTATACTCATGCTGTCAGCATAAAAAGCAGCAGACTTTTCTGACAGATAGAATTCGTCAATAAGCCTCTCCAACCTTTTCAATTGCACAATTTGATTGCCTGAATGCTGTTCGGAAGCATTGATTTTTGGTTGATACAATCTACTCAGTTCGATGTAGAGAATATCGGTCAAGCTACTGATTTTATTGGATTTAAAAGCCTTTCCTGATTCATATTCATCTTTGATTTCCCGAAACAGCTGCACGATTTTACCCAAATCGTTTTTTTCAATATACAAGCTGGGATCGTTTTGAAAAGAATAGAAAAATGGAAAATCATCAATCGATCTATTCGAAAAATTGACATCAAAAAAAAGCCTGTTATGTATAATCACAAACCCTGCAATATCGTCTGACAAATTCCAAAAGTGGGTTTGCCCCGGACTGAGGAGAAATACGGAACCTGCTTTCACCTCATAGGAATTGAAATCTATTTCGTGGAAACCAGTTCCTTGGGTAAATATGACTGTAAGGTAAAAGTCATGCTTGTGGGGCTTACTGATATGAAGATGATGGGTATCTATATGGTTCCTTATATCATTTGCATAAAAATTCCCGTCCTGCTCAGAGGGAAACTGCTCAATATTCAAAACAGGGAAGGTATTTTTCATATTCTCAAATTAAGATATATGATTATCCGCTACTTTGCCAGTAATGAAGTAAGCAAACCATCATGTTGCGGATAATCGTCAACTACGCCACGGCGCACGAGTGTCAACGGACGACAGTCAACAGTAATGAAAATCCGTTGTTGGAGAAACTTTGTTTGGCTTGTGGCAAAGTAGCGTATATACATCTTGACAAATAGGATGATTTTCAAATTAGATTTTGCTATAGAAAAATATCAAGAAGTATCCATTAGTATCCTTATCCTCTGACTACATTCTGTTTAATTTCCTGTATGCCAAAGTAAGTGATATTCATTCTTAAAAAAAGTTTTCATGTCCCAATTATCCTAATACTTGCTACTTTTCTTATACAAAGAAAAATAATAAAACCTGAAATTTGCACCAAGAATAAAATGAATCAAGATGGAAAATAAAGGTCATCAAAAATCAAATCGATCTGGACTTGTATTTCAAGGTATCGAAAAAGGCAATCTATGGCTATCCATGGAAAGTTGCAAATGTCCAATTTGTACAAAAGGTGACATGTTCAAATCAAGTGCTACCGACCTGAAAAAATTCAATGAACTCAATGAGTCCTGTTCAAATTGTGGGTTCAAGTTTATGCCAGAACCAGGGTTTTACCAGATATCGATGTTCCTAACTTACGCTTTCAGTGTAGCATTGTTTGTAATATTCGGATTTCTGACCTATCTGATCTTTGACAATCCTCCCCTTTGGGTTTACTATGCGATGATTTTCATTCCTGCCATCATCACAGTCCCATGGAGTCTTAGATATTCCAAAGTAATCATGCTTTATATATTTACTTGGAAAAAATAAGAGAAGGATTATTGCGTGGTAAAACCTTCGAGGGTTTTCACTTAATCACCTTGGTCTGTGTCCCCACAGAACAATCCACTAAATTGGGCAGGACAATCCTGGAGGTTTTTTGGCTAAAAGCGATTCCTCTAGTGGTCTAATTGTATATTAAGTTGCTATAAAGTCTAAATTTTTAATTTTGCAGGGTCAATCAACACATATTTGATCGACACCCTGTTGTAGGTATACGTTATGTGTACTAAGCCATCGAAACTCTGAATGATGGCAGGGTAGGCATAGCCATCCTCAATGGGGTCATTTTCTAAGGTCATTACAGGAATCCAATTTTCTCCGTCATCGGATAATGCCAGATTAAGGATATTTCTTCCCTTTGGTTCTTCTCCCGATTTGGTGGAGTGGTTATATATCAACAGCTGCCTTCCATCTTGGAGTGTTACCGCATCCGTTCCTGAGTTGGGGTTGGGCAAGCCAAGTGCGGTCATCTCACTCCATGTCCGTCCTTGATCCGAAGACCAACTTTGGGACAACACACCCTGCCGGGTTCGGCAAATCACCTGCAGTCTTCCATCAGGATAGGTCAAAATACTGGGCTGGATAGCGTCAAATCCCACACCGTCATTGATGGGTGGAATGACTTCCCAGGTTTTTCCCATGTCGGAGCTGATTTCAAAATACACCCTCCAATCCTGTTCTGGAATGTCACCCACTGGGTATTCAATACTGGTTGGGCTGATTATCGTACCATCAAGAAGCTGAACAGGTTTGTTTTTGATGGGACCCAACAAGTCTCCAACCTGCTCATCTTCCCCTAATTTCCTTGGTGTGGACCATGTTCTACCATCATCATCTGAAGTGATCAACATGCCCCACCAGGTCTGTGGACCTGGTCCTACTTTATAAAACAACATTAAGGGACCATTTTCAGGCTGGAAGAAAACAGGATTCCAGGTAGGATATCTTAAAGTGTCATGCTCAAAGCCATTGACCACTTCTACAGGCCATGTCCAACTGTCATTTTCAAGTCGGCTTACCCAGATCCCTACATCCGGATGGGCTTCCCCCGTTCCAGCAAAAAAAGCTGTAACCAAACCTGAAGGGGTTTCCACAATGGTCGAAGCATGGCATTGGGGGACAGGTTTGTTATCAAGGTCATAAACTAACCCTCCTTTCAGATATGCCCCTTCCCCAACTTTGGCAATTGGCGGCAAATAATAATTTCCGGTGATATCATTGGGGCTGTATTTATTGCTTGAACAGGATAGTATTGGCAACAGAACAAATAATGTCAGGTAAGGCAGATATTTTTTGATATTCTTCATAATCGGCTTTTTGAATTTTATTTTTTTGTGGATATCCGATTTCTTACCAGTAGCCATTTAAAATAATGTATCCATATTGTTTCCAGGCCAAGTTGACTGTCAACCGTCGACACTCGTGCGCCGTGGCGTAGTTGACAATTATCCGCATCATTTCATATGCATAATTTAACTACTGGTGCCATTTCATTTCTTGTTATCATTCCAACTGCAAGATCAAAGCTCCTCTCGGAAACCAAGCTTATAAGTTCCCGATTTTAAAGTTAGCATAATCTTGCCTTCGACTTTAGAAATACTCTCATCATTTTGATTCATCCCTTTTCTATTATCTATCTCCAAAGTTTTTGCTTCACTTATTGGCAAATATACATTCGCTGAAGAATTTGCAGGAATGGTGATTTCCCAATTTATTTTTTGTCCTTTTCTCTGCCAGTGGGAGGATATCTTTCCATAAGGTCCATCATGGGATGCTTTGACATAATCCAGTCCTTGGACAAAAGATGGTTTCATGATCACATTCTTGAAACCTGGATTATTCCGGTCAGATTGAATTCCGGCAAGGTTTTCATAATACCAAACGATCAAATCGCCTAAAAGCATCACATGGTTTTGGGAATTCATGGAAGGTTTGGCAACATTTCCGTGCCAAAGTTCCCAAATGGTGGTGGCGCCATTTTCAAGCATATACCCCCAACTCGGGTAGGTTCTATTCGTTGCCAGTTTAAATGCCAAATCTGCCCTTCCATTGTCAGTCAAGGTTCGCATCAGCCATTGAACACCAACCACACCCGTACTCAAATGACCATTATGGGTTACTTCAATGCTATGCACCAAGCTCTCAAAAACTTTCTGTTTCTGGTCATCCTCAACCAACCCAAAATGCAATGCGAGTAAATTATCTGTCATTTGGTTCTCGCCAAAATATCCAGCTTCATTGTAATATGTCTCTTGGAAAGCTTTTTTGACTTTCTCACCCAATTCCTGAAAACCAGCGATATCCTCTTCCCTACCAATGACACTTGCAAAGTCAGTCATCAACTGCATATAGTAATAATAGTATGCCGTGGAGATCAATTGACTTGGGCGTTTTACATCTGCATTCTGGCCTGTAGCCTCTTCGATACTTGGTGGTGGCACGCACCAATCTCCATAGCTATCTTTGGTCAAAATGTAAGATTCATCCATATATTTGGACTGCATATAATCCAACCAAAGCTTGATCGCATCATAGTTCTCTTCGATCACCTGCGCATCACCAGTCTGCCGATAAAGCATGTCTGTGACATTGACGATCGTCCCTGCCCAACTCATATTGTCACTGTAATACCTCCAAAAAGCAGGTGCTACGTCCGGAATACTTCCATCTTTTTTCTGTGAAAGTCTGATATCTTCCAGCCATTTCACATAAATTCTGGTATTGTCAAAAACAAAGTTTTCACCATAAGAGCTTGTAGGTCGATCACCCAACCAAGGTTGCCTTTCGTTTCTCTGGGGACAATCTACTGGCATTCCTTTATAATTCCCAGCAATACTCCACCAAGCATTGTTGTATATAGCATTGATGGTAGGATCTGAGGTTTCAAATTGACCAACGGTCTCGATACCATCATAGACCATTTTCCCCGTAAAATCGGCCAACTTAGGCTGGCCGGGAAAACCACTTACTTCCACAAACCAAAATCCATGGTAAGTGAACTTGGGTTCCCATATTTCTTTCCCTTTGCCATTCAAAATATAGGTATCCTGTGCTTTGGCATCTCTCAAGTTTGTCAAAAAAAGTGATCCATCTTCCTGCAGTGACTCAGCAAATTTCAGATTGACCTCCTGCCCTTCTTTTCCTTCCACTTTGATCTGTAGCCATCCTGTCATGTTTTGTCCCATGTCCAAGATAAACTTCCCATTTTCTCCATGCAAAATTTTGATGGGCTTCAACTCCATCATGACTTTCATATTTTCATTTACCTGAGCCTGAAATTCCCCCTCGGGTTCTTGGACATATTCGGCATTGAGCCAAGTTGAGGGATCAAAACCTACTTTATTCCAATCGGGCATTTCTTTTCTGGCGTCGTAGATTTCGCCATCATATTCATTGTTGGTTCGGATGGGTCCATCTGCTGTCATTTTCCAGGATTCATCTGTACGGATGATTTCCTTTGATCCATCCGTAAATTCCACATGCAATTGCATGGCCATCTTAGGGAATCCAAAGTTTTTGATTTTGTAGGGCTTATAGTTTTGACGCATGGTAAAAAACCTCCCATTACCCAAAATCACGCCAATGGCATTCGATCCTGATTTTACCTCCTCGGTGACATCGAACACATTGATTTTTACATTTTGATGGTAATCAGTAGGTACTGGTGCCAATACCTGATCCCCGATTTTATGCCCATTGATATAAAGTTCAAAAAGACCAAGTCCCATCAAATGCACTGTGGCTCTTTTGATTTCCTTCTTGGCTTCAAATTCCTTTCTGAAATACCTAGCCGATAATTTTGAAAAAGTAGTCAAATCATCCCATTCAAATGCCTTGTCCATGCCAATCCAACGGGTTGACTTCCAATCATTGTAAGCAGAAATCCCTTTGCTCCAATATCCACCCTCGAACCATTGCGATTCACCTTGGTTGGTAGAAACCTTGACTTTCCAATAGACTTTTTCATTGTTGGAAAGGGCCTTTCCATTGTATTTTATCCCTGTGGATTGCCCGCTTTTGACTTCTTTTGAATCCCAAAAATCACCAATATCTTCGGCTAAATTGGATTCTGAACTGGACACAATAATCCTGTAAGCGACCTGCTGAACATCCCTTTTATTCCCCTTTAGTTTCCAACTGAACTTTGGCTGATCTGCTGACAGCCCCAGAGGATTTGTCAAACCCTCCACTTTCAGATCAAAAACCTGAATGGCAGCATCCTTGGAATCATTTTCAGAACCAGAAAATTGGTTGGCCAATGATAATAAGATGAAGAAAAGAATGCTTAAGCTATACTTCATATTATTTTGTCTTTTTTTCCACAAGGATTTTTTCCAATCTTTGGGAAGAAGCTATTTCTTCACCATTCTTCAATACCCTCAAGCCTTGTCCCAAATTGTATTTCTCGCCTGATTTGTCCCATATGATGGTCAAAATATCGCCTTGGTAGGCAACATTATCCAAGCAAAACCAATCCCATTTGTCTTCTGGAATAAGTGGATTGACTTCAATCTTGTCGTCAGCTCTTGGTCTCAAGCCTACCAATCCCGAGATCAGCATATCATTAAATGTGGAGTGGTTGTAGTAGCGACTTCTTTCCTGATCACCCTTTAGCCAAAAACCTGTTGTTTCATCCAGATATTCACCAATATAAGGCCTTCCTCTATAATATTGGGATTCAACATAGAGGTTGAACAGCTGGAAATAATCATTTTTCCCGACAACTTCTTGGGTATAATCATTGAGGACATTGGCCATCGCAGTCATGGTCTGGCTAGTGGCAAAAGGCCAGATTGCACCGTCCCATTCACAACTACAGCATCCATGCGATCGGAAATCAGGATGTCTGCACTCTGCCGTCGTCAGCCCAAAGGGCGCCAGAAATCCACCTTTGTCTTTCACCTGTTCCCAAGCAGCTTCATGGCCATTCTCTGGTAGGTTAAAGTACCAAGGAATAAATCCAATCGCTTCCCGTACACCTGCAAACTCCCCTTCTGGCGTCAAGGTCTCGAAAAACACAGATTCTGGATTCCATAGATTCTCCTCCACGAGCATTTTCATCGTATCCGCCTTGGCATTGAACAATGTCTGATCTTCAGGAATATCAAGCATCTGTGCGATTTTTGCCATTGCTTTTGCATTTCCATACATGTAGCTGTTGATAGTCGGGCGGGCATTTTGAACCCTTCTTCCTCCGCTCAAGGACTCTTCCATTCCATCTTTGACATCATGCTGCCAAAACAACCCTGATGGCAATCTCCTGTCTGCTTCCCAAGCAAAATACTCTTTACGCAAGTCTGGGTACATATCGACCAGAAAATCCCGGTCATTGTCAACCAAAAATTTGTTGTACAAAGCATCGGCTGTCCAGCTACTGAAAGAACGAAGTTTTGCCATAGGGCCACCTTCATTTCCCCTAAACCAAACATGGACATAGTCATGCAGATACTCCGGGTTGTGAAGCCATCTCGATTCGTAGATATGGTGACCCAATGCACAACTGATCATGTTGTATTCATCGGCATAGGGTCTATCAACAAGGAATTCAGTCATTACATAACCCTTGGGTGTTTCTTTGATGTGCTTTCTCAAAGACCACCATCTGTAGTAATAGATTTCTTGGAAATTTTGCTGTGGACATTCGAACAAAGGGATATTTTCTTCCATCCATTCCCAAGATTGTACATTTGGAATGGCTTGTTGGATATTTTCATCCTCCATGCTGTTGAAGTAATCAACGTGGAATTTAAAATCCTCCGCCTTCAATATGGCTGGCCCTTTGGGGTCGTCTGCTTTTTCTTGGCATGAGATAAATGAAAATGCGGCAATTAGCAGAAATACAGTTAGTCTAGAATTCATATTCAAACCTATGGATATTATTTGACTGATCTTTCATGCTCTATGCTGGCTATAATCGCCGGACCAGTTGCCTTTGGATCGTTGTCTTTGATGGGTTCGGAAATGTAATATTCAAAACTCCCATCCCTATTGTCTGGACCTCCTAGTCCTGCTACAACACACCCTTGGGAAACAGACACCATTCCATCCTCGTCCGTCTTGAAAAACTGGTTGACCATTCCTTCATATCCTTTTTTTGCTGTTGCCAAGTATGAATTGTCCAAGTATCCCAACCGAACCCCCTTGTACAGGAAATAAACAAACATGGCAGTCCCGGAAGATTCTAAATAATTCCCTTCTCTATCTCCCATATCCGTTACCTGATACCAAGTACCTGTTTTTTCATCCTGATGCATCTGGATTCCTTCTGCCACATTTCTGGCAATTGCGATCAATTCACTTCGGCCTGGATGGTCTTCTGGCAAGAAATCCAAAACATCCACGATCGCCATACCATACCAGCCAATACTCCTGCTCCAGAAATTTGCCGATAAACCTGTGGTCTTGTCTGCCCAAGGTTGTTCTTTGCTTTCATCCCAACCATGATACAATAGCTTCTTGTCAGGATTATATGCATGCTTCGCCATCAAAGTGATTTGGTTGACTACATCATCAAAATATTGAGGTTGACCAAACGCTACTGCATAAGCTGCCAAAAATGGAGATGCCATGTAGATACCGTCCAACCATTTTTGGTGTGGATACCGGAGTTTGTGCCAAAACCCTCCTTCGCTAGTCCTTGGATGGGATGCCATTTGGTGGATCAATGTATCCAAAGCTTTCAGGTAGCGTTCGTCCTTTGTTTCTTGATAAAGTGGAATCAAGAGTTTCCCAGCATTGATATTATCAATATTGTAGGATTTGAATTCGTAGGTATTGATATGTCCATCTTCGGAAATGACATTTTCCCCGAAAGCCTTGACAAAGTCAAAATACTTTTGCTCCCCTGTATATTCCCACATGTCCAACATGGACTTCCCAATCAATCCCTGATGGTATCCCCAGCGAGGATTTTCCGTCATCAATTGCGTGAACCGTTCTATATCAGACACTGCCAACTGCACAGACCAAGGTTTTTCTTCAGCAACAGTTTCTTCCGTTTTCTCGGTTTTAGTTTGGCAAGAAGCCAACACCAAGACTATTAATAGTATCGCGTTAGGTATTTTCATTTTATTTCCTAAAGAAAGTATAAGTCTGCCCTGCTTTTGTCTCAATATCATATTCCCAATACTTGGTCAAAGTCACTTCGTTGAGTTTTGCTTCCGGGGAAATCTGTGGTTCATTGATTGGAATGATATCGAATAGATGATTGGGATTTGATCCTTTGGCTTTGGACATTTTGAACCCCCGATCGTTTCGAAGCTGATCTGAAGTCCGCAAACGGAGATTCCCTCCTATCTTGGATTTCACGACCAACTTCTCCAGTTTATTTCCCTTCCAAGAAAGTTCTACTATTTCAAAAGCTCCCCTTGCTACCAAGCCTCCGATACTCCCAGCTTCCCATACCCTGGGCAAAGCAGGCAGCAAATGCACCGCACCATCATGGCTCTGCATCAGCATCTCGGCTATTCCCGCAGTACAGCCAAAGTTCCCATCAATCTGAAATGGAGGGTGTGCATCCAATAAATTTGGATAAGTCCCTCCTCCTTTTTTATCGGGAACAACCAATGACAACTGGTCTTGCAACAGTTTATAGGCATGGTTTCCATCAAGGAATCTTGCCCACAAATTCACCTTCCATCCCATCGACCAACCAGTAGAAGGGTCTCCCCTAAATATCAATGATGTTCTGGCAGCATCGAAAAGCTCTGGTGTGCGGATAGGTGAAATCTGATTGCTTGGAGCTACGCCATATAAATGTGAAACATGTCTATGTTGGTCTTTGGGATCATCCCAATCATGCATCCACTCCTGCAATTGACCATGTTTGCCGATTTGCATTGGAGGCATTCTTCTTTTTGCTTGATCCAATTCGACCGCAAATTCTTCGTCTATCCCGAGGATTTTCGAAGCTCTGCCCAAGTTCGAAAAAAGATCAAAAACCAATTGATTGTCTATGGTTACTCCTGCAGCTGTAGTCGCTTTTCCGCCACTTCCGGCATGGACATTTTCCGGAGAATTGGAAGGTGTCACTACCAGCCAATTGTTGGTTGGCTCTTCTATCATGAAATCAAGGAAAAACTCCGCTGCACCTTTCATCACAGGGTAAACTTCCCTCAAAAAATCTTTGTCACCAGTAAACAGGTACCGTTCCCAAAGGTGCTGGCTTACCCAAGCCCCAGCACTCGGCCACATACCCGAAGGTGCACGGTCCAAGGGTCCGGTAATTCTCCAAATGTCTGTGTTATGGTGAAGCACCCAACCTTTTGCACCGTATAGGGTCTCCGCTGCATCCTTGCCAGTTTCACTGACTTCCCTCACCAATTGTAAAAATGGCTCATGCATTTCAGTCAAATTCGTCACTTCGGCAGGCCAATAATTCATCTCAGCATTGATATTGACTGTGTATTTGCTATCCCATGAAGGGAAAAGTTTGTCATTCCAAATCCCTTGCAAATTGGCAGGCTGTCCACCTGGCTGCGAACTGCTGATCAGCAAGTATCTGCCAAACTGAAAATAGAGCGCCACCAAATGGGGATCATTTCCTTGGGCAAATGCAGCAACCCTTTCGTTGGTAGGTTTTGTTGATGCTTCGGTGATCCCCAAGTCTATATTCACCCGATCCATAAAGCTTCTGAAATATGCTACGTGGGCATTTTTGATCACATCGAAGTTTTTTGCAAAGGCATTTTCCAAATAATCCTTACTTCTCTTTACTTCATCACCAGAGATATCCTTGTAGTTGTTGAAATTTGTAGCAATGGAAACATAAACAATCACTTCGTCTGCGCCTTCGATTTGGATCACACCATCTTTGGCAATTTGCTTTCCCCCCACAAGTTTGGCTTTTACCCTTCCTTGAAATTTGACTCTACCGGGCTGTTTTTCATGCATGCTTGACACCCCAGAAATCAAAATCTCCCCATCCTCGGTAACTGCATCTGCATTGTCGTGTGGACTGTTTAATTGAAGTTGGCAGGTGATTTTCCCAGGCTGGTCTGCAGTCAATTTCATGATGATCACCTGATCAGCAAAAGCCGTCAAAGTTTCCCTTTTATAATTCACGCCATCCACATTGTATTGGACTGTGCTGACAGCATTTTCTATATCCAACTCCCTGTAGTAATCCGAATAGTTCGCATGGCCTGGAAAAGAAACAAACAAATCACCAAAGGTCTGGTAAGGCATTCCATGGTTGGTCTGGGACATGATTTCTTTGGTCGCCAAATCCTGCGCCTCAACATACTTCCCTTCGAAAATCAACTTTCTGACAATCGGTAAGGCATCCTTTGCCTTATCATGGATATTGTTGTTGGGAGAACCTCCCCAGAGTGTTTCTTCGTTCAGTTGGAGTCTTTCCATTGCAGGAGTACCAAACACCATGGCTCCCAACCTTCCGTTTCCCAAGGGCAATGCTTCATTCCAATTTGATGCTGGCTTGTCATACCAAAGTTTCAGTTTTTTATCCAACTCCTGCGCTGATGCACAAAAAGCCATGATGCTAACCAAAAATCCTAATACAATCTTCTTCATATTTTCTATTTTCATTCTTCATTCAAAATCCTGCTCAATGCTTCGATATTTTTGACCGCATGTTTGGGTAATTTTTCACCTTGCTCTCCAAATACTTTCAGCATTTTTTCATCCTCCACTTTGATAAAGGATTCATCATAAAAGCCACTTTCTTGCACTTTTGACCCCAAATCCAATTCTAAAAATCTCGCCATAAACTTATAAACAGCTGATCGTTTTGATAGACCATAATCATGTCCCTCTGCTTCGAAGTGAGCATTGAACAGCAAGCTATCCGCATTGTAAAATCCATAAGTTCGCTGGATAAAAGGGAGTTCCAAATCAGGGACGGTACGGGTCCAGTCTTTTCCATCTGATACGATCAACTGGGGCTTTGGAGCTGCCATGGCTGCAATTTCAGCATTGTTGGTTCGCTGTCCACAGAGGTGGAATGGTAAGCCACTTTCACAGGGACAGCCTCCTGAAAAATGGGAAGAAACCATCACAACTGGGGCTGTAACCTTGATTCTGTCATCGAGAGCAGTGAGCATTAGCGTCTGGGAACCGCCGCCAGAACCACCAGTGACTCCTACTTTTTCCTGATTTGACTCCGGAAGACTCAGCAAATAATCGAGCCATTTGATTCCCTGGATCAATTGCATCTTCGCCGCAATGCTTGTACGGTGATCTTCCGGTTGGTATTGTAAAAGTGATTCCCCCCAGGCAAACAAGTCATAACTGACTACCAATGCCCCCATGCTGGCAAGCTTGGCGTTTCTGATCTGCTGATCCTTGCCATAGCGGCCATTACCAAAATGGCCGTTGGGAGAGAGGATTACAGGATGGCTTTTTTTCTTGGTTCTGGAAGGTTTGTAAATGGACCCTGTCGAAAAAACCCCGGGGAAAATTTCAATCGCAATATTCTCTACAGTATATCCTTTGTAAGACCTGAAATTTGACTTGTAGCTATTTATGATGGGGTTTTCCAAAAGTCTGGGAAAATCAAGTGTTTCCAAAAAACATGCTTTGAGCAAGGATTTTCTTTCCTCCCAGCTGTTGGAATCATCATAGACACCTGAAAGCCTTTTCAATTGATTGCTGCCAAAATAAACTGAGTTTCTGGCATATTCATATTTCCGGACTTCGTATTCTTCTGGACCAACTTGATGAAATGTCAAATCAAATGGTGCCAAAACATGTATCAGTGATGATTCTATATTGGTCGGGTCTATTCTCCATTCTCCATACGAAAGGATAAGATCGGCAACCAACTCTGGTTTTGTTTTGATCGTTACTTCAAAAACCTCTTCTATCCGTTCCAAAACTTTGACTAAAGGAGAACTGTAATTATCGTCTGATGTTTGGGAAAGGACAATGGTATTCGGACCAATTATAAGAAGGGCAACCAAAGCGCTAATACCAAGCTTACGCCATAGAGTCCCTCCCAAAACAGTCCGATTCAGAAAGTAGCTCAAAACACAGATTTTGATTGGATCATATAATGCTTGATAGAATATGGCCAAGGGTAACTACCAGGTTTGATGGTGATTTTGAGATCATCTACATCGGTATTGAACCTCACCACACCTGGACACAGCTCTTCCAACACACGCATACTACCGATTCCAAGCTTATCAATGATCGCATAGGAAGTAGCCCCACCAGCGATCAACAATTCGTTGATTGATCCTTCATTGATCAATGCAATGACAGTATCCGAAAGCGCTTTTTTCAACTTTACAGGATCACCCTTTTCATCCTTATGTTCCTGGATGTACAGCAAAACACAGCCTGAATCTTTGATATTCTTCTTGGCTTCCTGTACATAGCTTTGGTAATCCATGCTCTGGTGCAAGCCCAGGCAAGTCAAGCCTTCCGCTTCCACCGCCAATATGAAATTTTTGTTGTATTCATGGGCACTTCCCAGTACCATGACCGTATTGCCCTTGAAAGGTATCTTTGCCCTGCTTTGTTTCTGTATCAATGTGGAATAGAATTGTGTTAAATAAGCTTCAAAAAAAGCACCACTACCGGCATGCAAGATCCCTTTAGGAGACCTTTCCAACCAATGATCCATATCTTCAAAACTCTGTGCATCGGGAATATTGATCCCGTCTTTTAGCTGGTCTACCAGATCACTTCCATAATGCACCAAGAATTTACTTGGCCCTATCAGGTCACGTACATTTGAAGAACCTATTGGATATTCGGGATCTTTGGAAAAGCTGGTTTGGGACAGGGAAATATCCTGCAGAAAATATTCTCCATGTTCAATCTTCCGATCCGTATAGGGATTGACAGGAATGAAAAGTACATTCTCTACGTCCATTTCATCACATATCTCCTCGATCTCTGCGGCAACATGCCCCCTAAAAACAGAATCCGCTTTCTTGAAAAGGCCGGAAAAACCAACCTCCTTCAATTGCTGGATTAAAGTCTTGACCTCTTTTCTGGCATCTGCCTCCGACATGGACCGTGTATCTGTAGCAATCACGGTTACACCCTCTTTTGGCGTACAAAAACCTATTGAAAAAGAAACCGGGATTTCCAATCTTGAACAAATCCCTGCCAACTCTGCCGCTCCTGACATATCATCAGCTATCACTACAACTTTTTCCAAAATTCAATTATTTATTTGTTAACATTAATTTCTTATCATCGTGTATTGATCGACGAACATCTACTTATACTATAGGCTATTATCAATCAAACTAGATGTTAAAAATAACCCATAAACCTTAAATATCCTTGCTCTTGTCCATTCTATTTATTGCCATTGGGATTGCATATTCGATTGCCAAATCCAGCGCATCCTCAGAAGCGATCCCTTTACCCGCAATCTCAAAGGCTGTTCCGTGATCCACAGAAGTCCTGATGATCGGTAATCCCAATGTAATATTCACCCCTTTTACACTTTCCATCTTCTGGTTTTCATTGTCCCATTTGAAACCAATCATCTTGAATGGGATGTGGCCCTGATCATGGTACATTGCCACACAACCGTCATAATATCCCTGTACTGCTTTTGCAAACATCGTGTCTGGAGGAATCGGTCCTTCTGCCAAATATCCTTGTTCAACAGCCTCTTTGACCGCAGGCAAAATCTCCTGGTCATCTTCTGTCCCAAACAAGCCACCGTCACCGGCATGTGGATTCAAACCAGCCACGCCAATTTTTGGTTTTTCAATCCCAAATTGTACACAGGCATTGTGCAAAAGCCGAATGACATCCACTACCCTGTCTTTCTTGATCATATCGCAGGCTTGTCGCAAAGCCACATGCGTCGTCACATGGATTACCCGAAGGTTCTTTTCCACCAGAAGCATTGCGAATTTTTTCGTATCGGTATAATCCGCATAAATCTCGGTATGCCCTGAATAATGATGTCCCGCCAAATTGATCGACTCTTTGTTGATCGGTGCAGTCACAGTGGCATCCACCTCATTGGCCAATGCCAGATGGATGGCTTTCACAACAGACTCAAAAGCCGCTTTCCCAGCCATGGCAGAGACTTTCCCCAATTCCAATTGACCCAATTCGACATTGTCCAAATCAAAAACATCAATGCTGCCATATTCAAAAACAGCATCATCAACTTTGGCTATGACATTAACCTTCAGCGAACTGCCCAACTTTTCCACTGCGTCCTGAATTGTATCTGCATCTCCTACCACCAAAGGTTTGCACGTATTATAAAGCGCTTTTTTGGAAAAACTCTTTACAATAATTTCCGGTCCAATTCCTGCCGGATCCCCCATGGTAACTGCTATTTTTGGTATCATTTTCTAATCTTTAGAGTAATCTTTTGTAAATTTCCTCGGCATCACTATGGGTCATTTCCCGAGGATTATTGTCCAATAACCTTTTTACCTTCATTCCCAACGTAGCCAACATGTCTATATCTTCCACCTTTACACCCAGGTCTTGAAGACTTTGCATAACCCCACAGGATTTCACCAACTCCTTGACTTTTTCCACTCCCTTTCTGGCTGTTTCGAAGTCCGAAGAACCTGCTTTTACCCCCAAGGCCAATGCCATTTGGGCATGCTTTGGGATATCCGAACTGATATTGAATGACAACACTTCCGGAAGCAAGATGGCATTTGCCAAGCCATGTGGCACATGGAACTTTCCGCCCAAAGGATAAGAAAGCGCATGGACCGCAGCAGTATTGACAGGACCAAGACACATTCCCCCATACATGCTCCCAAGAGCTACTGCAGATCTTGCTTCAATATCACTAGGATCTTCCAATGTCTTCAGGACATTCTTACTAATCAATTCTATTCCTTTCAAAGCAAAGCTGTCTATCATCGGATGGCTGTGCTTGTTGGTAAAAGCTTCCATGCAGTGGGACAAGGCATCTATACTCGTCTCGGCTGTAATTTTCCTCGGCAATCCCAATGTCAAAACCGGATCGATATAGCTGGCATCCGGCATCAAAAATGGACTGATGATACCCTTTTTCTCCAAGGTAGTTTCATCCAAAAGAATCGAGTTGGGCGAAACCTCGCTTCCAGTACCCGAAGTAGTAGGCAAGCAAATCAAAGCAGTATTTCGCTCTGTCAACAGATCCCTTCCAATCACCTCTTCCAAAGTCTGGGTATTGGATTTCATGGCGGCCAATATTTTCGCCAAATCCAGGACACTTCCGCCACCAATCCCCACTATGAGATCAGGGTTGAACTCCCTGACTTTTTCAAGGTAAAAATTATAATGTTCGGTATTCGGCTCTCCAGATTTATAAACTTCATAAGCGACAGTTCTATCATTACTGCCCAAGTCATTTATTACAGGTTGTAATTTTTCCTGAAGTGCAGATACACTCAAAACCCAAACCCTTCGATAACTGCTGGACTTGAGATCTTCAATGAAGTTCTGAAGAGCACCTGCACCGAAAACAAGTTTCTTGGGTTGATATAAAGTAATTGAATTCATATGTATGTAATTGCTTTTCATCGGTCATATGGAATACCTTGCTTATGATTTCCCTGTGTGAGAAACATAGCTTATGGGCATTTCATGAAGATTTTTTAAGTTTCATATTTCTATTTTTAAAATAGCCGTGTATCGTCAAGCTATCCGGGACTTTTGGGCTTTTGAAGAAGCGGCTGGCAATGTATCCTACTATCAGTACTATCAAATGGCTATAAACTCCCAACATATATTTATGATGTGGGAAATTGTATGATCTCAAATCGAGGAGCAATTTCTTTTCCCCACCAAAACTCAAAGGTGTGGAAGTCAGAAATGCATAGGTTGTAAAAAGGATACAAACAATAATCCCGACGGTGACACCGCTGTTGTTGGCACTTCTGCTGAACAAAGCCAAAAGAAAGATCCCAACTATCCCTGCCGAGAAAATGGCATACAGCTCAAACACGGCTCCAAGTACTCCTTCACCCTCCCAAAACACATAAAGAACCGCCACCAAAACAGAAGCTAAGCCTGCTACCAAAACCAAAAACCTTCCGACCCAAAGCCTTTGTTGCGTGGTACTTTTGGGATTGAATCTGGTGTAAAAATCCTCTACCCCAACAGCTGCTAGGCAATTCATATCCGAATCCAAACTGGAAATCGCCGCTGCGGCAATTGCCGAAATCACCAATCCGGTAACACCCACAGGGAGTTGCGTCATGATGAAATAAGGGAATACTTCATCTACACTCATTTCTGAAGGAAGGACATTGTTTGGCAATTGGTAAAAGACAAAGAGCAAAGAGCCAATCAGCATAAAAACAGTCCAAACAGGAACGCTTAAAAACACTCCCATGTAGGCTGCTCTTTTGGCTTCCTTGTCATTTTGCGCAGTCAAATACCGCTGGACGATCGTCTGATCCGTAGCATATTTCTGGATTGCATAGAACACACCGTTCAAAGCCATTACGATGAATGTCAACTGACCCAAATCCATATCATATGGTCCAAATCCAATCTTTTTCAATGAAATCGCTTCGCCAATGGCTTCCACTGGTCCTACCTCTGGTGCGGGATAAAGGAGAATAAACAAGCAAAACAACCCACCACCAATCAACAAAAAACCTTGGATCACATCCATCCAAATCACCGCCTCAATTCCTCCCAGATATGTCAGAATGATGATCGATACCCCCAAGGTCCCGATCACGATGAAAATATCTACCTGTAACATGCTACTCAATGCAAGACTCACCAAATACAGCACCGTTCCCATTTTAGAGAAATGCATAAATACAAATGCCAAAGAGCTGTATAATCTCGGAAATACGCCAAATCTTTTTTCAAAATACTCGTAGGTACTCAGGCCAATGACTTTTCTGAACAAAGGCACAATCACCCAAATCATCATCACAAGTACCACAGGCACCATCAAGCCCTGAACCAACAAAATCCAATTTGATTTGTAAGCGGCACTTGGATAGGCCAAAAATGTCACACTACTGATCAGGGTTGCGAAAATGGACATACCGATTGCCCAAGAGGGGATTCTTCCACTCCCGGCAAAATAATTCTCACTGCTTTTCTGTCTTTTGGAGAAGTACACCCCCATGTAGATGGTTCCCAAAATAGACAGGAGAATTATCGCATAATCCAATATTTGCAAACCTGTTTGCTCCATTAAAATTTCAGTTCAAGGTTTTTCCAATTTGACAATATCTCCGTACACAAGTTATCCTCCAAAGTTGTCAAAGGAGGTTTCATAAATGTTTGGCACAATCCCCTTTCCAACATCAACAGCTTCAATGCAGCCAATGATTGCCCCAAGGTCTTTCCCCCTTGATAGACTTTAGCCACTTCGTCAGTAATTGACTGCCATTCCATCGCTTTCTCCCAATTGTTTTGTCCGATTTCAGTCATCATTTCTTTATAAAAAGATGGGACAAGATTTCCAGTGCTTGGAACAATCCCATCTGCACCCAAAGACAAACTGTCAACAGATTTGGCTCCCCAGCCACAGAAATATGAGAAATCCTCCCGCTCCTTAAACAAGGAAATGCAGGTTTTCAACCGCTCTTCATCCCTTTCAGAATCCTTGAGGCCAAGAATATGATCGTGTTGGCTCAATGTTTCAACAACAGGAATCGGAATAGACATTTGGGTAGTAGCTTTGATGTTGTAGACAATCAAATCGCCCTGGATGGCATCAGCCAAATTGATGAAGTGAGCTGTCATTTGGGATGCTGTCAAAACATAATATCCCGGCAGTGTCGCAACAATCGCATCAGCTCCCTGATCGAGAAAAGCCTTTCCATAATCCACCTGCTGCTCAAAGCAATTGCTTACGACTCCGGCATAAACCTTCTGATGCTTTCCCTTCGCTGCAACTGTCTCTTCCAACATCTCCATGCTTTCAGCTTTGGTAAAAGAGGAAGATTCGCCGGTAGTTCCCAATACCAATGGTGAGATGTCATTCTTGGCAAACTCCTCCATTATTCGGACAACGGCTTCCACATCGATTTGTCCCTGCTTTGTAAGCGGGGTAACCATGGGTACTACTACTCCTCTATATCTTTTCTCAATCATTTTCTTTCTAATTCTTTTCCACTATTCTGTTCCATTGATGATGGTATAGCTCCCTGAATTCAACAGAAACTCCACCTTCCCCTCTATCTCTTTGAAATTGGAAATCCATTTGGAATCCTGCAATTTTTCACCGTTGATTGTTGTTTTATCTTTATTGGAAATTGGTAAAACAACTGTGCTGCTGCTATTGGCAGGGATCTCAAAATCGAACTTTATTTGCTGCTCCGATTTTTCCCAAGAAGATCGGATTCTTCCGTAAGGGGATCTTGTTTTGGCAGCTACATGCGTTAGGTCACCGACCAACTCTGGCTTGAGATAAAAATGCTTGAACCCTGGTGCGTTTTCATCCACAGTAATTCCAGCCAAACTTTGGAAAAACCATTCTTCAATCTGACCCATCATAAAATGGTTCCAAGAATTTCCCTTGCGTGGATCCCATTGTTCCGTAAGGGTAGTCAAGCCAAATTGAATCTGGAAACCGTAACCGGGAGTTTCATAATGGTTGTGCATGTCAAACATGACTTCATTGAGATCATTTCTCGCCAAGGTTTGGTAGAGGTACCTATTTCCAACATCGCCTGTCGACAATTTCCCATCTCTTTCTGCTATTGCCAAAAGTAGATTCTCCAAAACGTCTTTTTTGTACTGCTCATCAACTATCCCCAAGAAAACCGGAATGGCATTGGCATATTGGCTTTCAGACTGGTATTGTTTGGTTTCTACATCAAAAAACTCTCTGTTGAAAGCCTCTCCAATCTCTTTTTGAAGGGTTGAATATTTTTCAAAATCATCTTGATATCCCAACAATGCTGCTGTTTTTGCTAAAGTTTTCACACCAAAATAATAGTGTGCCGTTGCAGAAAGGGCTATTGGGCTATTTTTGGCATATCCAGCTGCGTGATCACCATAGTCATACCAATCTCCCAAACCATGTGAGAGTATCAAATCCGAAGACATGGAAGTCAAATACTCTGTGTAATGCTTCATGGCATCAAAATGCTTTCTCAGCAATCGATCATCCCCATAAAATTCGTAATACATCCATGGAAGAATAATCACCGCAACGCCCCACTCTGGAGAATCGGTAAAATCACCTCCAAACTCCACATATTCCGGTGCAATGTTAGGCACCAATCCACTTACATGTTGGGCATCCTCCATGTCTTGCATGATTTTGGGAATCAGTCCCGACAAATCATAATTGAAAAACAAGCCCGGTCCATTCAAATGCGTCTCTTCCAACCAGCCTAATTTTTCACGGTGTGGACAGTCCGTGAAAACTGCCTGCATGTTACTTTTGACCGCATTGTTGATCAGCAAATGGGTTTGGTTGAAAATGTCGTTGGAGCTTTCAAAATCACCAATTTCTGGCACGTCATTATAAATATATTTTGCTTTGACCTCAGTCAGTGTTGGCCAATCTTTTAGTACTGGTTTTCCAGGAAGATTGGTTTCCTCGATTTGGATATATTGGAATCCGTAATAGCTGAATTTTGGTTGCCAAGCTTCTTCTCCATCACCTTTCAAAGTATATTCATAGTAATGGGGACCACCGGATCTTTTTTGACCAACAGTACCATCTGAGTTCAAATGCTCTCCCACATAAAGTCTTACTTTCTGACCTTTCTCACCTTTGACTTTAATACTTGGAAAACCAGAGATATTCTGTCCCATGTCCAAGACAAAATTTCCTGCAACAGGTTCTTCAATTGACTTGATATCAAACGCTTTCTGAATCTTGACAGCTGATGCCAATTGGGGTCTCAATCTTCCACTGGGTCCCTTTTGGATTACAACAGGCTTCCATCCGGAATCATCAAAACCCGGCATATCCCAACCATCTTGTTCTAAATTAGCATCATAATCTTCCCCACCAAAGATGCAATTGAATACAATTGGACTGGATTCATACTTCCAACTTTCATCAGATTTCAGTTCTTCGGTCGTACCGTCACCATAGTGTAGCTTCAACTTCATCATCAATGTCGGAGGACCGAAACTCACCAAGAATTTGGTATACCTATCACCGGAGACATTGTACATTCCATTTCCCAAAATTACCCCCAAGGCATTTTCTCCTTGATTGATATTTTCAGTCACATCATAGGTATTGAAATAGACAGTCTTGTCATAATCCGACCAGAGTGGGGCAAATTCACTGTTTCCGATTTTCTGGCCATTGATGCTGAATTCATAATGCCCCAATCCACTGATATGAACGGTCGCTTTCTCTATTTTTCTCTCTACTTTGATAGAGTTTCTCAAAAGAATGCTCCTTTTTGCCAAGTCTTCCACTTCAGCCCAAAGCGCTTTGTTTTCTTCCTTGCGCATCAATGGTTGGTGGAAATTTCTATTGCCAATCGGAAGTCTTGAATCTTCTTCGGTAATAGCCCCTATCCATTTTCCGTCCATGGACTCTGGTTCAAACTCAAAAAATGCTGGCTTTCCCCAGCTTGTTTCCTTTTCGTTTTGATCCCAAACCTTGACATTCCAATACAGGCGCTCTTCATGCTTGTTGATATTTTTGTCAAGGGAAATCAATTGGCTTTGAGAGGAATTCACGATTCCTGAATCCCAAAGATCCCCTTTGCCTTGTGCGGCTAGTTTTTCAGTAGAAGCAATTACGATCTGGTAAGCGGACTGGATAGTACCAGGATCTTGTGAGGTAATTTCCCAGCCAAGCTTCAGTTCTTCATCAACAGAAATTCCAACGGGGTTTTCTATCCAGTTTGCGGTCTTTCGGCTGATTTCCACAGCAGGGCTGCTGCAACTGCCTATAACCAGCAAAAGCATCATGAAGCTAAAAGCTACCCCAACCGAAGAATTATATGTTACTCTTTTTCCCACAGAAACTGATTTAATTCCCCTGACTCGTTTGAATTGATTTTATCCTAAAAACAGCTTCTTTGACCATTTCACCTGCATTTTCCAAATCATAATCCTGATCTGCCGGAGTATCCGGAGTTGGGAAATGCTTTTGGTCGCCAGTTCTGAACATCACCCTTTCCAGGCTTCCAACCGGAGCATGAAACAACCTCATCCCCTTATCCACCCCATTTACTGCAACTGTATAGGATCTGGAATCCACATCTATTTCCAGTTCAATTTTGTAAGCCTTCCCAACTTCGTAGGATTGAATATTTCGGAATCTTGCTCCGGATTTACTTTTGAAATTTCCATCTTCATCAAAAATCAACCTGATGGCCGGCAATCCCCTTTCATCCTGAAATTCAATCTGCAAAAGCCCATTGTCATTTTGCTCTGGCTTGATTTCAAATACAGCCTTTAGCTTTTTGGATTCCGGAATTACCCGTTCTACCCTAGCATAATCAAATGGATCTTTATCCCTCAATGTCAGCCATTTTTCACCTTGCCCATCTTCCTCTATCCGTGAAGAAGCCCAAAGCAGATTATATACATTCCACTGATCCAACTCCTTACCTGCTTCCATTTGGTCAAACACCTCATTTGGATGGGTGTCAACTTTATCTACTACAGGTGCGGGAATAGAAGCTACCCAGATATCCTCTTTGTTCATGCTATATGTCACCCAAATCCTGCCATCACTTGGATCACCATTTCCTTCCAAAATCCCCCTCACATATTGTGGCCCGTAAGATTTGTAATTCCCTCCATAACGCATAGGGGTAATCTCACCGTGCACAAGCAACAAATCTGTATAATTCAACCCATCATCACTGTTGGAAATAGCCAGAGGCCATCTGTATTCAGAGGGGTTATAGATCGTTGCAAATCTTCCATCAGGAGTTCTCTGCCCCCAAATCTTTGCATTTCCATTGATGAAACCAGGAGCTCTTGTTGGTGTGTATTCCCAATTCTTACCGCCATCCTTGCTGATGGAAGTCAAGGCGTGTTTCCACAAGCCAACCACATTTCCATTATCCAAGTGATAGTAGCTAAATGCCTTGTATTGCTTCTTCAATGGAATCAAAGGATCATCACGATCTGCTTCTTCCACCCACTGCATCATCATCAGGGGGTCTGACAAGATCTCGTCACAAGCTTTGACGAAGCCTTTGTCTTTGCTAGATTTGTAAAAAGGAAATTCCGAGAGTTTTTTGTTCCAAGAGGAATTGTATCTGATAAAATGAATGGGACCAAAGCTACCATCCTTGTGGATTTCCCGGACAACCCGACCGATACCCAAACCGTCATTCGGATGGTCTTTTTCATCAATCGCAATCCCGTAATATCCCAAAGCCAATAACCTTCCCTGCTTGGATACATAAAAACCAACACGCTGGTGCATGATGGCATCAGCATCTTTGGTTTCCCCTTCTACTCCGGGTTTGGTCAACCCATCCGGAACTTTATAGATCGGGAAAAGTACTTTTGGTTTGGACCATTCTTTCCCATCCTTAGAGCTTAGCAGTAAAGTATGGTTTGGCGGAATATGCTCTCCAACAGAATCACTGATATAGCTGACATAAAAAGTATCATTCCAATGTGCTATCATCGAGGCATGATTATAAGTCCAGCCAAATCCATCAGCCAATTCGGGATGTTGTCTATTGGCCCTGAGTATTTGGGTAGCATGTACACCAACCGCAGGTCTAAGGTTACCATGGTGGTAGTCGATATTGGAAATCATCTTTCCTGTGTAGTGCACCGTATCTTGGGCTTTCAAATCCCCAAGACTGAAAACCAGCAAGCATATGACCAGAACAGAAGAAATCGAAAAAGGTTTATTCATTATCGGTTGTGGTTATCTTGGAGTTTTCTTTTAGGTTTTTCAATATTTCTTTGGAAATCGTGGTGATCGTTCCATGCTTGTGTCCTTTTGGGAAAGATAAATTTTCGCCAATTTCAGTAAATTCTTTAAAGTCCTTGGTGGTTACGGCAGAATAGGATTTATCCCCATAACTATCATAATAGATAATCCATTCACCATCTTTCTGGATGACAGTTGGTCCTTCGGTCAAAAAACCTGTATAAGGATCCGATACATTTTCGTAAGGACCGATTGGACTTTTTCCAAAAGCTACCTTGAGGTTGCGCATTGGTCTGGTATTGTCTTTCAATACAAGCACATAATCATCCGAATCCCTTTTGACTATAACTGCATCGATGATGCTGAATCCCGGATCTATAAAGAGTTTGGTTTCGCTAAAATCCTTGAAGTCCTTGGTCGTCAAATAATACATCCGGTGGTTATTGTCTTCGGCCTCTTCGCCCTTTTCAAACCGAAATGGAATCGTCGAAGCCCAAAAAACTATAAACTGCTCCTGCTCATCATCGTAAAAGATTTCCGGTGCCCAAACATTGACTACAGTAGGTTCATGTTCCATGGCAGGAATGAATTGCTGGGGTGACCAGTTGACAAAATCCTTGGTGCTGGCATATCCAAAGCCATTTCCTCCCTTCCAATCTGTAGTCCATACCATATGATAGGTACCATCCGGGCCTTTTGCCACAGAAGGATCTCGCATGATCTTGCTTTCTCCAACTTCGGCTGGCAGAAAAGTCCCACCCAAATCTTCCCATCGATAGCCATCAAGGCTGTATGCCAAGAAGAGGCCTTCATTTTTCGGCTCCCTAAAAGTGGTGAACAGGTAAATCTCTTCCTCCTTCACTTCTTCTTTTGAAGACACATCACTTACCTTTGAATTGCAGGAAAGTATGCCCAAAGAAAAACAGATCACCAGGACCAAGAATACGCAGTTGTTAAATTTCATTATTTTGGATTTAAAATCTTTGTCATGTCACCTGAAATAAGGGGAGAAACCCCCTCTTTTCTCATCGCATATACACTTTAATTATTAACGAATAGCTTCTTTCGGCAGGCCTTTCCCTTCGGTCAGTGGAATAGCCACATTGTCCAAAGTATTGTTTTTCAAATAGATCTTTGAGGTTTTTTCTCCTCCAATATGGAAAAACAAATCAGAAGAAATCATTTGAAAATTGTTGTGAAGTAGTGCGTTTGAAACATTTTTCAGTTTTACCACAGCGGTATTTTGCAGAGGTGCTTTTGTTTTTACATTATCTACGATAAGATTTTCCACATCTTCAAATATGAATGAAGAGCCGTTCGTAGTAGAAATCTGGACATCATGAAACTCCACGTTCTTTGCTGTATGCACAGAAAATCCGCTTTTTGCTTCCATATTGATATTGGAAAAGCTGATATTGTCTATCGGCATTTCAGAAATCCCCAACACATTTCCAGCTACGTTGACGTTGGTTCCTGTTACATTCGCAATGTGGATATTTCTGAAGGTTGGAGTCCGTTCCGTCACGGGTTCTTCTGTAGTGCCTTTGTCGTAGAATAGGTTCAGGACAATGGCCTCTCCTTTGATATTATTCATCACGACATTACTCACCCTGATTTCTTCGACTACTCCTCCACGTCCCCTAGCAGATTTGATTCTGATACCTCGATCTGTGCCGTCAAATACACAATTGGAAATCGTGATCTTTCTGATGTCACCAGAAACTTCACTTCCGATGACCACACCCCCATGTCCGGAAAGCATCGTGCAGTTGGTGATCGTAACATTCTCCGTAGGCGTGGCATACTTCCTGCCATCCATATCCCGTCCTGATTTGATCGTAATACAATCATCTCCCACAGAAATATGACAATCGGAAATATGCACATTCTTGCAAGAAGTAGGGTTGATCCCATCGGTATTGGGTGATGGAGGATTGATGATTGTCAAACCAGAAATCTTGATATCTTCGGAAAATGCTGGATTTACCGTCCAAAAGGGGGAGTTTACAATCGTAATTCCTTCTATTCTGATGTTCTTGCATTCAAATGGCTGGATCAATGGCGGGCGGAAAAACTTCATTCCCATCGTCCCTTGATAATAGGGTGCAGTTTCCAAATCAGGATTCAGTTCATCCCACATTTTCTGATACTTGTTGAGGGGCAATTCCTCTTTAGCATATCTAATTCGGTACATTTCTTCCCACCAAGCTTTACCCTGTCCATCTATTTTCCCCCTGCCTGTAATCGTGATATTCTCTGCCTGATAGGCATAGATCAAAGGAGAAAAATTCTGCATCACAGTTCCCTCCCAGCGCATTTTTACAAATGGCAGATATTCTTCTAGATCAGTAGAGAATTTTAGCAATGCCCCTGCATCCAAGTGAATGGTAATGTTACTTTTCAGTTGGATTGCCCCAGTCAAATATTCCCCTGCCGGAAAGAAAATCGTCCCCCCTCCTGATTCATGGGTTTTGTTGATAGCTTGTTGGATTTCTTTGGTGCTTATTTCACCTTGCTTACTTACCCCATGTTTGGTCACATCAATCCACCCCTCCTGATCCATTGCAAAGGATATGGAAGTGGCAAAGCACAATATGGAAATGAATAAGATTCTTGTAAGCATGGTTTTTATTTTAGATTTTAGACCTGCCGGCAGGTTTTAGTTTCATAAATTCAGTTTCCTGTACATTTTGTGGTCTTTGTGAAAACCTTATTGTTCCTTGTGGTAAGTTTTACTCCTTATAGATAAACTTTTCAGTTTAAACGATTGAACCACTATGGACACAATGGAGGCACGGAGGACACAAGGGATTTTGGTTGAATATGTAAACACCAATCAATTAATAGCAAATTCAACCTATTCACCATCCAATATTATGTTTTGTTCCCACCCCTCCTTGTTAATATTACAGAGCTACGCCCCATATTTTCACGTGGTTTTATTACCTTTTCGGGCATCAAACCTTTATAATTAATTCCTTGTAATATTGATATCGTCCGTGCCTATGACACTGTTGATACCTAAATTCAATCTTTGTTCCCAGCAATAAATTGCCAGGCTATTATTTCGGTCATACCTACAGCATTTTCATCAATCCATTTCAGGCATCTTTTTCCTAACAACGCAGTCAACCGATAATTCCCCCCCCAATCGGTAATTGTTTAAGGGTTTAGAGAAAATAACTTTTCATAGCCTATTATTGACCAATAACATATAACTAAATTAACTTATATCACTAGCTAACTCCTCAAATTAGATTACAGGGCTACGCCCCTAAAATTCATCCAGATACACATTTTTTTTCTACGAAGATATGTGGGCTATGCCCCCAATCCCTACACATTAGTTATTTAATATATCAAGTTCCCTAGTAAGCTAACTGCTAATTATTCGCACTTCACCAGGGGCGTTAGCCCTGTTTTCTTCGTAGAAAATCAAGGAACAAGCCAATCCAAAAGGGGCGTAGCACTGATTTCTTTTCCGGGAATTCACAGGGTCAATCCCCCCTCCTTCGTAAGATTACAGGGCTACGCCCCTTATTTTCACGTGAACTATATTACTTTGCTACGAAGATATGTGGGCTATGCCCCCATTAACTTAATCAACTATTCCCCTAATCAACTGAAAACTAACACACTGAACACTTCAGCTTCTATTGACCGTTGACCGTCGTCTGTTCATCAGTTTCAATTTAACACCAACACCCAGTCGTTGCCATCCTGCACCTCCCCGTCTGGTTTGAACTTATGGGTTCCTTTGTTCTCGATTTTTCCGATTTCTGAATATGCTCCTGTTCTTGGATCGAACCATTTGGCTTCAATGGTATATCCACCGAATGTCCCCAGTTGCAATTCTATTTCCCTGCCTGTATAGGTGTAAACCAATGCATAATCATTTCCTCTGGTCGCTACCAGGTAATCATATTTTTCCCCTTGATTGAGAATCAAAGTTTGGTCTGGAATTCTTTCGAAATAAGGGAAATCAAGCATCAGTTTTTTGAGGTGAACCATTTGTTTTGCTCCCGGAGCATCCATGGCTTCTTCCCAAAGAATATTGTTTCCATAAGCACTTGACTGATCAGTTGATCTATGCATCTGCATCACAGCACTGTGTCCATAAGTGTAACCAGCAGCTCCCGCAAATACCGACCAATAGCCATATCTCCTAACAGCTGCATCGTCCCATAAGGGTTCTTTTGGGTCATGAAGTCCCTGTGGAATTCCTTCATAGGAAGGTTCGGCATCAAGCGTAGGTTTGGTAGGATTCAATGCATAATCCACCTCTACATATTTCCAATTGTCCTCCCCATAAGCCTTGCCCGAGGTATCTTGGTCATATCTTCTATGTCCAGATTGGATCATATTGAAATCGAGCCATTTTTCATTGTGAAACCAATCCGATGACTGGGTTCTTCCCCTGGGATGGAAAGTGATCAAGTGGTCAGGATTCAATTCCCGGAGATTATGACCAATCGTTTGCCATACTGCTGTGGAATCAGCACCATTGATGTCTCCACCATTGAGCCAAATCACGTGCTTACTATCCTTGTATCTCTCGGCGAGAAATTTACTGTAAATTTCAGCTTCACTGCTCGTCACCTGACCTGCTTTGACTGGCGATCCCCAAATAGGAACGAGCGCCATATACAAACCCTTTTCCCCAGCAAGATTGACCACATAGTCTACATGATCCCAATAATCATACTGCCCTTGCTCCATGTCAGTGCCCTCTATAATTTTCGGTGTAGCTACATTTCCATTGACTAAAGCAGTGTCTCCATAAACGTTTACAGCTTCTGTGGTATGTAAAACCATCACTTGGATCACATTGAATCCCTTTTGCTTTCTGTCTTCTAGGTATTTCTCAGATTGCTCCCTATCCAATTTGCTAAACAACAACCAGCCTGTATCTCCAAGCCAGAAAAAAGGGTCTCCATTTTCAGTTTCAAAATACCTTTGGTTTTCGGAGATCTTGAGTGCGGTAATACCTTCATGGGATTTATCTACCTGATCTTCAATGTCTTTTTGTCCACAGGAAAGAAGAATGAATGCTGCTCCAAACAGCATGGTGATGATGTTTATTTTCGAGTTTTTTAAGATCATGGTTTAATTATTTCAATTTTGTTTTCATATTCATTTCTTAGGTCTCACAAAGACAGCAGAGGAGCAAAGGGTGCAAGATTTTTTTTAATTCTCACGTGTCACGTGCTGATTTTACTTGAGACTTTTTCTTTAATTCTGAATAATTTTCAATAGCCTCCCGAAATTATCGGAACAGGCTCTTCGGGGTTGTGATGGGGTTTCCATTACTCCTCCGGGTTTCAAACTGGGGCTTCTCCACGACCACCTTTTTCAAGATTCAACCACTTCGTGGTTGGTAGAATCGTGCCTGAATTTCTTTTCATATTCCCCGCATTTCATACGGGGCTAATCGAGGTTTAACCCCTTCGGGATTGGTTCTTTCGCTTCTATTATCATTCCCTTTCCCCAGGTTGTAACCCGGGGCTATTCAAGGTTTAACCCTGCCTGCAGCAGGCAGGCACTTTGTGGTTGATCTATTCTTTGTCTTGAATCTCACGTCTTGTGTCTTGCATCTTATATCTCGCTTCTTATCTTCCGATATTTATCGGGACAGGCTTCGCTTCACTTAACTCTGACTTCTTCTTCCCCAAATCAAACTTTGCATATCTCTGCTCCTTTGCGATCTCTGCGTGAAACCTTTACTCTTTAACTATCCATAGTACAAGTGTTTGCTCTTTTGGCTTTTTTAGATATGTTTTGCCTTTGAGTTTCTGCTTTGAATTCGCTACTGTTGCTCCGGAACTTGGATCAATCCAGCGGAGGACATAAGTGGTCTCTTTTGTTCCAAAGTCAAGTTCGACATGGTCTTGGGCGTAGATTAAATATTGATTGTCAATCCCTTCCATTTTCCAGTTGGTATCTTCGATCTGGGCATTGTAAATGGGTTTCATATTCGCCAAGCTCTTTGCAAATCCAGGTTCTTGTATCTGTGGAATGGGAGGCAAAGAACCTCCTGCAAACAATATCGCCCAGCCGAAATCGGGTGCTTTTGGGGTATTGTAAACCACTGCCTTTTTGGGATATTTTTGCCTGTATTCACTGATAGCGCGGTAAACCTCCACTGGCGTTTCTTTGCCTGATTTGAGTTGCCGGGCATGCTGTCTGGGGGCTAGATTTTTCCCACCTTCTGGGGCATATACATTTCCATCTTGGCTATAATGCCAATAGCGGATATCAATCACATCAATGTGCTTTGACCGCTCCGGATCCTGTAAAATGGCGTCCTGTACATCTTTGGTAGCACTCAATCCCAAAAGTGCATTTGAGCCAGTTTCCTTTTCCCATTGGATCACCTCATCTACCCAAAACTCCATAAATGACAAAGGACCGGTATATTCAGCACTGGTAAATTGAATCACATTTGTATTATTAGCGAAGTTTTCCAGCCCTTTTCTGATATATGCCTGATGCAATTTTCTCCGCTCAGGATGTTGGACATCGTAAAATTGTTCGGCGAGAAAAATCCTTTTGTCACCAGCATAGGGAGGTGGCTCAGGAAATCCTGTTTGGTTGACATTGTTGGCTGGTCGCCATGGGGAATCCGACCAATGGGCTCCTGCTTCCAAGATATTGTGCTGAAAGTATTGCTGATGAAATAATACCAGCCCAAGCTCTGAACCCAGATCAGCAAAATCCTTGAGTCTTTGCCAGTACCAAGTATTGTATTTTGTCAAGTCATATTTGCTCAATCCATCCCAAGCTTTTCCCTCGCCAGATCTGGCAAAAGGTTGCTCGTAAAATGGTGCCCAGACTTCTCCATCCATTCTTCTGACCCTTTCATGATCATCTCTCCTTCTGTCATACCAAAGACCATAATTATGATCCAAGGTCACAATGCCCTCTTTTTTCAATTCCAAAGTCATGGAACCCAATTCATCGGTCAATCCAGGGCCATCCTTGCCTGGCACAAATCGCGTCACGTGCGGTTTGGCGGACTCTACATCCCGATCCCTCAAGCTTCCTCTCCACCAAGACACTTCCTGTCTCTTTCCGACCAACAATCCAAAATCGGCAACCAAAAGCCCGTTGGATAAGCGGATATTTGCATTTTTGGTTGATTCTGAATTGGGTTTCTTTGATTTAGGTTTAAAGACTTTGCCCCCTTGGGTGTTAATACGATTTCGCTCTGAAGCCAAGGAAATCCATTCCTTCAAAGTAATCAATTCCTCTTGTGCTGCACGGGTCAAATCTGCAGCTTGCTCATAGCTTGGGCTTGTAGATGCCTCAGAATCCATGGGCAACAAATCAGGCTGAAAAGGCAATTTCCCAAGCCTTGCTTCCAACTGGGCATAAAACAGGCTTTTGGGATTGATGTGGTTGTTGGTGTTTTCCCAATTTCCATTGCCTTCGAACTGTCCCCAAGTTCCGTAAGCCCAATTTTGGGCAGTTGGAGGGGAAAAACATGAAATAAGTGAAGCCGAACATTGCCAAAGCATACTATTGCCACCCGTCCAGCCTGCTCCTCTTTGCCTTTGTCCGAGATTCTTAAAGCCTAGTCCATGACCATCTATTTTTACATTGTCAAACAATGTTCCTGATGACCAGCCATCTATTCCTCCACTGTGTCCATCAGGCAAAAATGACTCGCAAGAAAGGAATACATTGGGACCGGCAGCATTCAGCCCAACCGAAAAGTCATGCATGCCATATTCAGCATAACATCTTTGAAATAGATTTTGCTGACCTTGGGTATAAAAAGTGCGGCGTCTATGTCCTCCAATTTCGGATATGGGATCCAATGAAATACAATCTTCCACGGTGATCCTTTTGCCTGTTGGATGAATAGCTACCGCCGAACCTGCAAAATGCTGGAAACTCAACTGTCTTACCCAAGCATCCTGGACATTTTCCATTGAAATAGCCGTCCATCGATGGGCTTCATCTTTGTTGTTTTCAACATCAAACGTGGAAATCAACTGCATATTCTCTACACCAATATTGGCTGTTCTACCTTCCCATTTGTAGGTCTGAAGATATGCTTTGGAGTATTTGGGATCCAAAGCCATGGTGATTGGCGCATCTAAAAAAACAGTATCTCCCTTGATTTGGAGGATTTTTCTATCCCAAACTTGATCATGATCACCCGGCTTCCAGCCTATCCATCCCGTCTCTCCACCAAAGTCAACCATCTGCATAATATCAATCCACTCTTGCATAGCTGGTCGGGTTATAAAAATATCTTGCCCAACTTTGAGTTTCCCCGCTTGATCTACCAAGATAAAATCATTGCCCAAAGGATGATAAAGTTCTTTAACATCCAACTTTTCTTCTACAACCGCATCACCTGTCCCATGTACTTTGATCAAATCATTTCTTTTGGTACCAGCCCCGATCAATCGAGTTCCACCTTCACCAGCGCCACTTCCCCTCAATACAATCCCATCATTTCTTAAAAACAATGTGCCTTCAATCTCAAAATCACCTTTATCCAATACAACTGCTCCCCGTAAACCATTTTTGTCCAATGGCATGGTCGCCACCTGATCCAATGCCTCTTGGATCAATGCGGTGGCATCTCCTTCAACCGGAGAAATTATGAAAGCAGGTTTGACATTTGGTATTGGGACTTCGCTCAATCGATATCCAGCAAATGAATAATCCGGAATCTTATTTCCCAAATCATCTGCCCCATAGACCAATTTGCCTTCCACGAGCGAAAGTTTAGGCTGTACATCCTGTCCAAAAACTACTTGGCAGCATGTGAAAAAGGAAAAAAGAAATATGGATTTCAATTTATTCATTGGAGGAAAATAAGTGTTAAGGGAGTAATATGTTGATTTTGGGTGAATTATAGGTTAGTTGATATTTATAGATATTTGGATATTGGTAGATATTGTTTCTTCTACATAACTATTTGATAATTAATCACTCAAGATATCAAATTACATTTGATATTGATCTTTTTTTGATATTGGATACTGCTTGAGAACTTATTCGCTGAGGTGTTTTGTTTTGGACGCTAAGAATATTGAATTGACTAACAGGGAAATCACTTTTAACAATTTCGGAACGAGGCTTCCTATATTTAAATTGATCTCTTTTGGTCTGTGGGGACACAAACCAAGGTAATGCTTTTGGTCTGTGGAGACACAGACCAAGGAAATGGAATTGTTCTCAGTGGAACTTTTCCAAAGTTGACAATTGGCTTCACAGTATACCCGTTGATCTGAATTTAACTTTGGAAAAGTTGTCCTACCTACTGTCAACTTACTTATTTTTATCCCTCATTTTGGCTTCCATAATTTCAGATGCCTCTTTCAGGTTGTAGCCTTCACTAGCCAGGTAATTATTGATTCTTCCTTTGTATTTGCCAAACCAGCCATGTTTATCTTTTGAACTTCCTGCCATGAAAGCATGCTCTCTGGCTTCTTCCAAGTTCTTCTTGACAAATTCCTTTTGGTCGGTAGTCAAGTCAGGAAGCATTTCCAAATATACTTGGTAGGTATTGGGAGCCACGTGATAAGTCAAGCCATTTTTCACTTCAGTTACTTGCTCATCATTCAGGTCTTTTTTCAGTTTTGACAAAAAAGACTTTCTCAACTTATTCAATTCCTTTTGTGACTTCTTTTCCAAAGACTCTTTTTTCTTCTCCCACTTTTCAGGACTGCCTTTCAATGCTTTCTTTTCGGCATCCAATCTAGCAGATTGCTTGTCATGAAGGCTGCTCAGATTTCTGTATTGCTTGGCTATGTTTTGCTTTACACGCTCCTTTTTTGTCTCCTCAGAAATATCCAAAGTTTGAACGATCTTATCAGCTCTTTCTAATGTCACCTTGATGTATTCAGGATCTGTATCCTGTGCATTTGCCTCCAATATTTGGAAAAAGCAAAAGGCTGATAAAAGCAAAATTAGGTTTCTTATATTTTTCATTAGTTCATAAATTAAGTAAAACTATTATGCTGATTTTGGGTCACTTATTTGGTATCAAACTTCCGAATTTCTTATACCAATCAGCCAAGGTATCGGAATTGTTTTTGAGGTCTTTCCAGTCCACTTTTTTCTCAGGATCGATTCCGTTGATGTACTTTTCCAAATTGGTATAACCATCTCCATTGATATCATTGTTGGCATCAGAAGGATCATTTGGATTGAGTCCATATCGTTTTTCCCATGCATCAGGAATTCCATCTCCATCTGAATCCAAATATGGATTCCCTTTGTATTCTGGATAGCCACCTACCTGAGATATTTCAACGATTATTCCTTTCTTATAAGAATCCGGCAGAAGTCTTCTCTTAACATATTCACTTCCTAAGCTTGATTCCATGTTATCTTCGTACTCGACTTTTCCGGTTTTCACCTGCTTGACAATTCTTTCATCCACAGGATCTCTTTTTGGAATGGTTGCCCCTGCATTTTCCAATACAAATTCATATGCTTCCTCCGCATCCATGATACTCAAAGGTGACATTGCAAAAGGCTTATCCACCCTAATATAATCAATGTAATCTTTCAAATCACCACTTCCAATCTGTACTCCTCCAGCCCAGTTATCTTTGGAAATTTCTGGGTGTCCGTCTGCTATATTCCCTGCTACATAAGCCCTTCCATATACAGCAGTATCACTTTTGGATCGATCGGATTCGGGTTTGAGAAAACGGTATCGGATTGCTCCTTCTTCAGGTGTGATGGGACCTGGTTTGAGGTAGTTGTTGATGATGTTGAACAAAGACCTGTGGTCTCCACCATCCACCGTCCTGTTCCAATAATTGAACAAGACATTGTTGACAAAGGTGAAATCTCCATACATCCCTACCGAAGGATTTCTGCTGATATTACTTGCCCAAAGATTCCTCATAAAGGTACTGTTATAGCCACCTATGGTACTGCCAAAACCATGGTTGTACACGTCCAATGCTTCGGAAGAAATGCTGTTTTGGATCGTAATATTGGAAGAAGGCAACTTTTGCCTGCCTTTTCCATCACCTGCATCATACATATTTCTGTACATGGAAAGGTTCTCATCCAGTCCCCAACTGATGGAGCAATGATCGATGATCACATTTCCCTGTGTATCACCACCCAAAGCATCGTCACGTCTTGTGACATCAGTCGCTCCCCTTCTAAACCTCATGTGTCTAACAATCACATCATGTGTATCAATTGCAAATGTCTCACCAGCAATACAAATACCATCACCAGGAGCCGTCTGTCCAGCAATGGTTAGATAAGGGGCTCTGACAGATATTGGGGTTTCAAGCTGAATGATTCCTGCCACATTGAAGACAATCGTACGTGCGCCACCAGCTTCACATGCTTCCCGTAGCGTACCTGGTCCACTGTCAGCCAAACTTGTAACCACAAAAACTTTCCCTCCACGTCCTCCAGGAGTGTACATCCCTCCACCTTCAGCACCGGGAAAAGCTGGGATATCAGCTTTCACCAAATTAAGTGGATAGGCTGCCCAGGGAACATATGGTCTACCTGATTTGGCTTCTGCATCGATGATTGGCAAAACTTTCTGGAATTGGGCTTCCAGCCTGCTTTCTTCCAGTTCCATGATAGAATCTGTCTTGGCCTGAAGCTCAGGTGGAATAACCGGATATTGTCCGTATGTAGGGGAGACGAGTACTATTGTACAAAATAGATACAACAGTCCTGCCATCTTATATTCAAATCTCATGGGTGTTTTTGGTTTAGTCAATTGCTTTCAAATGTAAAATTAACACATCCTCCAGCTTAACATACCTGAACCTACCTGCCTCAGGGGGACTTGGTTTATTGAGTTATCAGTTGATTTAGGAATTGTTAATTAGGAGAAAGTGATTAGGTAATTAAGTTATTGGTCGAATAGTAAAAAGTAGATAGGTATTTGGGATGTAGTTTTGCTATTTGAAAAAACCAGAAAATTAACCACAAGGGACACAAAGGTTTTCACAAGGGGCACAAGGAATTTAAACTATAGCACCTCGTGTCCTCCGTGCAACCTTGGTGTTCTCCGTGGTGAAATCACCTCAATACCTTTTGGATATCGAAATAAGAAATCAGGGGCGTAGCCTATACTTCTTGGTAGAAAATCACGAATCTAGTGGGGTTTTTAGGGGCGTAGCCCTGCCATCTGAAATACCAGGAAATGATTAACCACAAGGGACACTAAGGTTTTCACAAGGGGCACAAGGAATTTAAACTATGGCACCTCGTGTCCTCCGTGCAACCTTGGTGTTCTCCGTGGTGAAATCACCTCAATACCTTTTGGATATCGGAATAAGAAATCTGGGCTGGCGCTCCTAAGGGAAGAATCTCAAGAATGGTTGAATAAGTTATTAAGCTATCGGTTGAATTGGTGGTTTTGTATGGCATATCAATCCCGAATGCTAAAGAAGGATTAACTTGCAATAGAATTTCTTAAATCTAAGATTTAGATTTTCGTCCTCCACAAAAAAAAAACAAGCCGTAAGTATCAACCTACGGCTTGTTACAAATTTTCTTGAATAGCTTGTTTTAGTATCCTGGGTTTTGACCGAATTCAGCGCCATTGAGGAGTGCATCTATTTCGTTTTGAGGAATTGGTCTGAGATAATGATGATCCCTGAATTCTGTAATATTAGGATTGTAAATTGCAATTCTTGACCCAATAGTCCTTGTTCTTTTCAAATCATACCATCTGACCATCTCACCACAAAGCTCTCTAGCTCTCTCATCCAAAACAAAATCCAAATCAACCTCTGCTGCTGTTACTGCCATCTGCCCTTCAGCCCCATCCTTTGCTGCTCTGTTACGAATTACATTCAAGTAGGTCGCTGCTGCTGCAGCATTGCCCAATTGAACTTCAGCCTCGGCAGCTATCAAATAAATTTCTGCAAATCTCATGACAAATACATCCAAGAAGCCTTCTCTTTGATTTTGATTTGTTCTTGTAAGTGGATCTCTAAACTTCCATAATTGCACGAAATTATCCGGTTGGTTCAAAGATCCATCAGACTCGTTATACGTTCTGTTTCGATCATAAATCACATAAGGTTTGAATTCCTTATTGGGAACACTCTTTTTTGTAATGTACAAAGCTGTATCTATACCTGCCCTTACCTCTGTACCAATCAGACTTGGATCTTTTCCATGTGCCTGAACATCTTCGGCTGTCCATGTATAAGATTCATTTGCTATCCAAACTTCCTTAAATGAAGCCTCATATCTAGCATCAATATCATCATCATAGAAATCCAATAATGCCCTTGTAGGCATAAGCCTCCTTGTATCTTCATTTCCATATTCCAAAGTTCTAACAAGTCCTTTGAATCTTGCATAATTAGTCATGTAAAACTGGTGAAGTCTATTCGCTCCTCCTCTATTTAATGCAGGATTCAAAGAATAGCTTACTGTGTGCAATGATTCCTTATTGCGTTTGTTGTTGGTAGGATCCCAAAGATCATTGACATCATCCCATAACTCAATACCCAACTCTCCGCTCCTAGCGATTATTTCCTCAGCCAAGTCCCTAGCCAAAGTGTAATAAGTGGCTCCATCACCATAGTAACCCCGTGTCAAATATACTTTTGCCAACAAGCCCATGGCAGATTTTTTGGTAGCCCTACTATATTCATCACCATAACTTATTGGAAGGTGTTCAGAGGCAAAGAGCAAATCTTCTATCATCAAATCATAAAACGCTTCCACTGGTGATCTTTCTGCCGTCAATATTGGTTCTCTTGTTTCAGTAGTTCTCAACATCACGCCTCCCCAAGTTTCTACGATATGGTAGTAATAAAACGCCCTTAGAAACCTCAACTGGCCTTCCATTTCATTCTTAGTGGCCTCAACCGTAAAACCGGCATCATCTATTCTATTGATCCCAGCATTGCATTGATTGATGGCAGCCCACATTCTTGGCCACTCCCCTATATTTGGGTTACCTTGGGTAGGAGTTAATCCTGCATATCTGGTCAATTGGTTAGCATAGTTTGCATTCTCTCTGTTAAACCATAGATCAGTACCTGACTCACCCAAAAATATCCCATTTTCTCTACCGTAAAACTCAGTGCGGTAATCATAAGCCGCATTCACTGCTGTAGCAAAACCCTCTGGAGTACTCCATGCTGCATCCGCTGTTGTTCCCGTAGGATTAAATTCATCAAGATCGCAGGACCACATTATCAATGCCGTACTTGCGATTATTCCTATATTTTTAAATTTGTTAAATTTCATGTCCCTAATGTTTTTGGTTATACAATTGAAATAACTCCCCATTTAAAAGCCAATGTTGAGCCCCACTATGACCTGTCTATTCAAAGGGAATCCCTCTGGACCGCCTCTTTCAGGGTCATATTCCCTTAGCAAATGACTTCTTGAATAGGTAAACATGTTATTGGCAGTCACATAAATCCTCAATTTCTCCAAGGAAAGTTTATCTGTCAGATTTTTTGGCATAGTATAACCCAAACTCACATTTCTCAATTTGATAAAAGAGCCATCCACAAATGTCAAAGTCTGATATCCTGCGTAATTTGATAGCGATGCATTTCTCGATGGTCTTGGATAATCATTTGTTGGATTTTCAGGTGTCCAATACTCCATAAACTCAGGACCATTTCCTTCTCCTCCAGGATTGTACCTCCCCAAAACTTCAGCATGGATCATCTGCCCTACCCTTGCAAATAAAAACAAACTTAGATCTACATTTTTGTACCTAAAAGTGTTTTGGAATCCACCATACCATGAAGGCACATCAGAACCTATGACCATCCTGTCGTCTGCGTCTATCACGCCATCTCCATTTACATCTTCCAACTTAATGTCACCAGGTCTGAAAGGAGTTCCTCCAAAAGTCAATGCAGCTGCCTGATCAGCTTCATCAAGCTGCCAAATACCAAGTTTGTTCCAAGTAAAGTATGATTGTACTGGATGACCTATCATCAGCACATTTCTTTCATCTGTAATAATGTCTTCCCCATCTACCAAGTCAGTTATTTTTTCTCTGTTGGCTGATAAGGTTAAAGTTGAATTCCAAGAGAAATTTGCAGCTCTGACATTTTCAGAGTTAATGGTTAATTCAACACCCCTGTTTTGTGTAGAGCCTACATTTTGGAAAACCCTTCTCACTCCTGTAGAAAATGGAAGTGTTCTAGCCAAAAGTATATCAGTGGTGTTCGTATTATAGACTTCCAAGTTGGCATTGACTCTGTTATTCCAAAGTCCTAAGTCTATCCCAAAATTTGTTGTAGCTGAAGTTTCCCAGCCAACATTTGCATTTCCGATTTCCTGACCAAACATAAACCCTGGCGAAGCAACTTCACCAAATGAGATCCTATTGTTGACAAAAAGTAAACTTTGGGTGCCGTATGCTGGAATAGCTGAGTTACCTGCGAGACCATAACTTGCCCTCAGTTTCAAGAAGCTAATTCCGGATGCATTCTGCATGAAGTTTTCATCACTCATAATCCAGCCACCAGCAATAGATGGGAACATCGCCCATTTATTTCCTGGAGCAAGTCTTGACGCACCATCGTATCTATTGGTGACAGTAAATAAATACCTTTCCTTGAAGATGTAATTTAATCTACCCGCAAAAGACATCATGTTGGTCCCTGTATAACCAGAGGCAATATTTCTACTTTCAACATCTGTACCTCCCAAATTATAGAACAACTGTGAAGGAAGTACTTGATTGATTCCACTGGCTGAAACAAAATCTATATCTCTTTGGATGTAGTTAGTTACTCCAGTTATGGTAAATGAGTGATTTTCAATTTCCTTATTGTAGGTTAAGATATTGTCAAAATTAAAAAACCTATTGTAGGTCATTTCACTTGAAGCTTCGGATCGAAGAACATTCCTTTGTCTAAAAGAGGTTGCATCATCGTATCTTCCTTGTCTGTCATTAGTGAAATTTGTCCCAAAATTAGATCTAAATGACAAGCCTTTGATAGGTTTGTATTCCAAAAAAGCATTTACCATAATATTGGTCCTGATGGTGTTGTTTCGTTGAATATTTGGCCCTCGTTCGTCAGTCAATGGACTTACTGTACTTTGATCAGCAAAAATCGGGAACCTATTAATTTCACCATTTTCATCATAAGCTACGCCAAGCGGACTGGTATTCATCGCATTCGACAGCACATCTTGCCTTCTATTGATATCAAAATAGGCTATTTGACCTAATGTTCCAACTTTTATTTTATTAGAGATTTTGTGCTCGACATTCCATCTACCTGTATATCTGGTAAAATCGTCATTTCTCAGCAATCCAGTTTCCTTGAAATAACCAGCAGAAATAAAGGCTTTGGTTTTTTCATTACCACCGCTTATAGAAATATTATGGCTTTGTTGGGTTCCATCACGAAGCAACAAATCCACCCAATCTACATACTGATTGTTTTGCACAGCTTCCCATTCACCAGGACCTTGAAAAGCAATTGGATCATCTGAAGGATCATTCCAATCACCCGAAGTCCTGAATGCTTCCCTACGTAGATTGACATAACTATCTCCTGTCCTAACCTGTGGAAAAGCAGTCAAACCATTGACGCCAAAAAACGAATCGTAATTGATTTTTGTTTTACCTTCCTTACCACTTTTTGTGGTAACAATGATGACACCATTAGCACCTTGTGCTCCGTAAATGGCCGTTGCCGAAGCATCTTTTAACACTTCTACAGATTCAATGTCATTTGGATTGAGGTTATCGATATTTCCACCTTGAAATCCATCAATTATATAAAGAGGTGTACCTGAAGCGTCAATTGATCTATTACCTCTCAATTGAATATTAGCACCAGCGCCAGCTTGTCCGGATGCACGTGTAATATCTAATCCCGAAACCCTACCTTGGATGCCTTCCAGGGCATTGTGGGTAGGTGTCAATATAAGATCTTCTGATTTCACTGAAGACACCGCTCCAGTTAAATCCCTTCTTTTGGATTCTCCATATCCTATCACAACAACCTCCTCCAATACATCAATATTAAAAGACATTTGCACATCAAGTTGAGTTTGATTCCCAACTTCAATTTCTTGTGTGACAAAACCGACAGAAGAAAAAACCAACACCGTTCCTTCTTGTACACTTAAAGAATATCTTCCATCAATGTCAGTAACAGTTCCCGAAGTAGTACCTTTAATTAGGACATTGACTCCAGGCAAAGTTTCACCATCTGAACTATCAGTCACAACTCCTGATACCACTTTAGCTTGTTGTTGAAAAGCCATCGAAGGACTAATCAACATCATCATCAAAAGAGTAAATAAGAATCCACTCTTAATTAAGACTTTTGGTCTAAATCGTACTTTTTTAAACATATCAAATGTGGGTTAAAATGGGTAATTTGATTAAATCGGAATTTGTCAACTAGATCCTGTGACACAATGATTTAATCCTCTTAAACGTAAATTTAAGACCCTCAAAAAATTAACCTACCTGTACTTGCCTGACTTGAGATTCTGAAAAATCAAAAAATATTGAAAGTACGGCTTCTAAATCTTTCGACTTAGAAGCGTACTGACAATACAACTAAATTAACCCCTACTCATTTTCTTTTGGTATTTTTCCCACTGAAACCACCCTGTATTACCATTTGGAGGCGGTTTCATTATGTGGTTGCTAGTAGTCTATCAAAACAGACTCTTCTTGCCCTCAAGTGTGTCTTTGTTGTTTGAGAGATTCTTCCAATCCACTTTTTTCTTGGGATCGATACCATTGATATATTTTTCGATATTCGTATATCCATCTCCATTGAGGTCACCGTTGGCATCGGATGGGTCATTTGGATCCAATCCGTATTTGATTTCCCATGCATCTGGCATGCCGTCTTTGTCTGTATCTTTATATGCTTTTCCCTTGTACTCAGGATAGCCTCCGACCTGCCTGATATCCGTGATGATCCCTAGCTTGTAAGAATCGGCTGGCAATCTCCTGTGTTCAAATTGGTAGAATGATTCTGGATCAAGTCCCTTTACATATTCAGCCTTACCTGTTTTGACAGTCCTGATCACCCTTTCATCCACCGGATCCCTGCGAGGCAAGGTTGCACCGGCATTTGCCAGTACATATTTGTAGGCATCTGCTGTAGGTTTGATTGTCAAACTAGGCATTGGAAAAGGTTTGTGCGATCTGATTCTTGGAAAATAAACTTCCTTTGCTTCTTCAAAAGGAACATTTCCATCTTTGTTGTTCAGCTGGATTCCTCCTTCCCAGTTATCCGCAGTCACATTTGGAACTCCTTCTACAATATTCCCCTCTACATAGGCTCTACCATAGATGGTAGTATCCAACCTAGTCAGTACAGCATCCGGCCTCAAAATCCTAAATCTGATATCGGAATTTTCAGGAGTGACTGGCCCTGGCTTGTAGTAGTTGTTGATGATGTTGTACTTGGCCATGTAATCCCCACCGTCGGTAGTCCTGTGATTCCAATTGAAAACCACATTGTTCACAAAATTGAAGATTCCATTCCAGCCAATTGATGGGTTTCTACCTGCATTGCTTGCCCAAAGATTTCTCATAAATGAGCAGTTTTCACCTCCCAAGGTACTGCCCAGGGAGTGGTTGAAGGTATCGAGTCCTTCAGAGAAAATACTGTTTTGGATAGTGATGTTTACTGTTCCTCTTTTTTCGGTAGGATAATCTCCTCCAGGACTGTACATGTGTCTGTAGATTGACATATTTTCATCCAAGCCCCAACTAGCGGAGACGTGATCTATCATAATATTTCCAACGGGATTCCCTCCAATGGCATCATCTCTTCTGCCTACAAAGGTCTCCCCTCTTCTGAATCTCATATGTCTGATGACCACATCATGTGTATCGATCCAAACTGTCTCACCAGCTACGACCACCCCATCTCCGGGAGCTGTCTGGCCTGCTATCGTAACATATGGTGCCCTGATGATCAATGGGCTTTGGAGTTTGATGATTCCAGCTACGTTGAATACGATTATCCTTGCACCACCTTGCTCACATGCTTCCCTTAGGGTGCCGGGACCTCTATCTTCCAAACTGGTTACGGTGTATATTTTCCCGCCGCGACCACCATAAGAATACATCCCTCCACCTTCAGCACCTGGAAAAGCCGGGATTTCGGCTTGTTCCAAATCAGTAGGCCTAAATGCCCAAGGAACATAGGCTTTACCTTCGGAAGCTTCCTTGAGTACAATTGGCAGGGCTTTTTCCCAAGCCAAATCCGAAAGCCTTTCGGCCTCATTCATGATGGAATCTGACTTTGCTTTGGCTTCTGCCGGGATTTTGGGATATTGGGCAAGTACTGGGCTGCTTAGACCCATTGCCAAGGCAATGAGCATATACTTCATTTTCATAGAAAATCTGATTTAATCTTTTTCTTTTTTTGTTTCCTTATTCGATTGGTGGACGAGGAAGTTTGGGTCACAATTTTAGACTTTTCGTTTATCTACCATTAAGGGGAAAAAAGCCTTGAAATCTCATCACTGGTTTTGAAGGAATTTCTTGGAAATTGTAAAGAAACCTAATGGCAGCTTATAAATACCCCGAAAAAGAGTGGTGCCATTTTCAAAAATCAATACCACCAATGTCTCACCAAATATTATTTTTCGATGCAATCCAGAAAAGAAAAAAGGGATGAGAAAAAACAAAAGAAGTTATTCCTTTTACTTTTTTCCTCATCCCTGCCCTCCAGAAGTATTGATCACAGCATATTATCTTTTGAAATAAAGTAATTGCTGCTTATGGGACTCCTATTGGTAAAATAATTATTCCCTTTTACAACCAACGAGGATCTCCCTGTCCGGCAGCTTTCACTTCTGCACTTCCGACAGTGAAGTTTCCACTTTCGGCATTCGCATATTGGGGATCTACAGCAAGACCATTGGTAATGGTAGCACCTGCTGTAATATTGCCTGCATTGGAACCGAATACATTGGTATTTATCAATTGCAATGAAGCTCCATTTTGCATTCTGTTACCATGGTTTGTGATTTTGTTTGTAACGATTGAATTTCTTACAATCACACTCCCATTTGTCCTCAAATCGACGAATCTACCACCGTTACCAAAGTTATTTATGGTAGAGTTTTCCAAAGTCAAAGTGGCTGTCGCCAGGAATACCACATCGGCATCTGCCCGGAATAATGCCCTGGCACCATTCCAGAAAGAAGAATTCTTAACCAGGATATTGGAAATAGCACCTGATCTGAAATCTATAAAGTCACCACCTGCATTTCCGAAGTCATGGAGTAGGCAGTTTTCAACCACAAGGCCAAAAGTAGCTGAACCAGGTATAGCCTCTGGTGCACTTCCTGCCCCTACAGTCTGTGAGAATATCAATCCGGACTCAGCACCGCTCAAATCACAGTCCGTAAGTTCCAGGCTAAAAGTCCCTGTCACATAAGTAACTCCAAACATGTGTTTGTTGTAATCAGTATTTCCATCGGTTACTGCTTTGCTGTTAGAGAGGATTTTGATTCCTTTGATTTTCAAATAACCTATATCCCCTTTTAAATCAAAGTTTTTGAACCTAATCTCGGGCATATCCCCAGCCGTATTGGCAGGCTCTATGGTAAGAGACTTTCCATCGATGAAAATGGTTGAATACAAAGGATCGGTAAAATCGTAAATGGCAGCACCGACTTTGATCACATCTCCTGACACAGCATCATCAATAGCGTCTTGTAGGAATTCATAGGTTTTGGAATTTCCCGATATGGAAATAGCCGCATTTATATCCTTTGTCGTAAATGTAATTGTACCTTTATTTTCATCAGCATCAAATATTTCAGCTGAATAATTCCCTGCTGAAACCAACCCTTCTATCACTACGCTTCTCGAACTTATTTCAGAAGTGCCCAATTCAATTGTCCTTACATTTCCGTTGTCCAATGAAGTCAACACTATATGAGACACACCTCCTTGATTGGGGGCTTTCCACGTCAGCTTGACAGACTCCACATTTATATCAGAGGATTCGAGGGGCAAAAACAAGCTTTCAATTTCAGCAGATCTGAAAACCAATATTGCTGGGTGGGGATCTATCAGACGGTTTCCTGTACGGCTTTGTACTCTTACATGGTATTCCACCAGAGATTCCAAGCCCTGAAATCCGTACTCCCTTATATCCACACCGATGGTGTCGGTTACAATAGCGTTTGCAAATGTTGGTTCTTTTGAAAGGTTAATTATAAAGTACTGTACCTGATCCTGATCATACTCCCATGAAACAGTGGCTGTCCTTGCTTTTTTATCTTCCACTGAAAGGTTTTTTGCTCCGGGTAGGGCATAATTCATTTCAGTTTCATGATCCACACAAGCTCCGATTATAAATGCCATAAGCACTATAAATGCTAGGTTGTATATTTTTGATGTCATAGTTTTATTTTTTTGCTAATCGATAAGTTATTGGTTCATTGTAGCCAAAAGCACATAGTCTTTTGAAATGTTGGCCTTGGTATATATTTGGCACATTTAAACTATTTCGATTTAGGGAATTGGGTCCACAATGCAGCTGTATCCACTGGAAAGAGGTAAAAGCCTATGAGGCATTTATCTATATACGCGATTTTTACAAGTAGCATTGTGGACTATAACCCTAATTATTTTGCTAGTCTAATGGATCAAAGTAACCTGCCTCTGTTACCGGATCCCAACCCAAAGTCTGTTGGAGATTCTCATTTCTGGCTATATGGCTAGTCGCTATCCCATAGAAGTAATAATTCTGTTGGAAATTGATTGGAAACTGTGTGTCCAAAACTGCGTAAGCCGGCTGGAAATAAGTTTCATAATCAGTATCTAAGTTTAACTTCTCCCTGAGCCTAACACCAAACTCATCCGGAGCTTCCAATTGGGCTGCTGTAAAAGGAGCTTTGACTTGTATAAGCAATGCCTCCCTACGCTGGCCGTTAAGCAGGTGGAACCTTCTCGTCCTTCGAAGATCATCATATCGCTTACCTTCAAAGGCAAATTCTATCCGTCTTTCCTCCATAATCGCCTCATCCATTTCCTCTCTTCCCATACCTGCTTCCAAACCGTAATTACCATCTTCATTCGTGATTCCGGCACGCTGTCTGATCATTTTCACCAAATCATATGCTTCCGCAATTCTACCGGTTGCATTGGCTGATTCAGCAAGATTCAAAATTACTTCCGCAAACCTCATTTCCACCCAATCTGTTGTACCTCGATTGGAATCCACTGCCAATGTACTTGGATTCACCCCTTTTCTGCAGTAAAACCCTGTACTGGTCTGTCTATTCCTATCTTCTGCCACATCACGGTAATTCCACTGCTTTCTGTTGGATTGATTGCTCAATTCCCAAATGGCTCCATTGTAGGCAACTGTTGCATAGAACCTAGGGTCTCTGTCTTTCCAGTAATAGAGTGTATCAAAACCATTCAATGCCTCTCCATCTTTGTATGCAGGCTTACCGTTTTTCATTGGGAATGCCTTTACCAAATTCCAAGTCGGATGATGTTGCCCACCTCCATTTGCTGTCTGGGAAAATGGTCTGGCCTGATGTTCAAAGGTGTTGGGAACACTGGCTCCATCATATGACCTTAAAAATATCACCTCTCTGTTGTTGGCACTGCTGTTGGTAAGAACCCCTTCAAAGCTGGGGAACAAGGCATAACCTGTCTGGGTAAGTTCATCGTAAGCTGCCTTATTGGCCTGATAAGCCCTTTCCCATCTGGCTTGGTCAACCTGGGGATTAAATTGGGCACTTGCCCAATAAAGTAAGATCCTACCTTTCATCGCCAGAGCGGCATCTCTAGTCACCCTGCCTCTATCACTTCCCATAGTTGCCGGCAATCCATTTTGCAGGAGCTGGGCAGCCATATCCAGATCTTCTATGATGAAGTCGATACACTCAGATGTCTTGTTTCTAGCAACCCTCAAGTCATCCTCTTGCCAATCTTGGGGATGTGTTATGATTGGAACACCTCCATGGACTTTTACCAAGTTGAAATACACCCAAGCCCTTAAGAAGTAGGCCTGTCCTTTAATTCTGTTTTTGCCATCTTGAGGTATTGTGCCAGCTTCAATATCCTGAAGGATGATATTCAGCCTGCGGATAAACAGGTAGGCATTGGAATTGTTAGCCCCCATAAAATCGTTCACCTGCTCCACTCCAACTGTCCCATATAAAGGCCTGTTATCTCCAAAATTGGATTCATCCGAAATATTGTGGATTGGGGTAGGCAATGTGGCCGCACTTCTCATATTAGGCCATGCGGGCATGACCATGGCGTAGGTCTTGTTCAGAAACAAAGTAGCAGTGGCTTCATCATTCCAGATCAGCCCTTCATCTACCCCAGTCAAGTCTTTTTTGTCTAGATAATGCTCACAGGATGTCAGCAGAAGACAAATCACGATGAATTTTATTATATTTTTCATTTTATGTCTTTTTGAGTTTATAGGCTAAAGTTCAAACCAAAGGAGAATGTCCGCATAGCTGGATAATCAAAGGAATTGTTCGTCCTTGAATATTTATAATCTTGTTTGTTGACGATATCCCAAAGGTTGGTACCTGTAGCAAATACCCTGAATTGCGGTACCCCAAATCTTCTGGCCAAACTTTCCGGTAAAGAATAAGATAAGTTCATGTTGTTGATCCTCATCATTGTAGCACTGGTGATCCACAAATCGTAAACCTGGCTAGCAAACCTGGCATCGAGAGCCGGCATGGTTCCTTCTGGGTTCAAGACTGACCATGAGTCATTCCATATAGCTAATGCAGACCTGTTGTGCGTAGGTATCTGACGGGCATTATTGTCATATACCCTGTAGCCACCGACACTCCAACTCCAGTTGACACTTAGCTTGACTCCTTTGTAGGATAACCCCATGTTATGTCCCATACCAAATCCGCCACCTTGTCTGTTGACTATCCTGGTACGGTCTTCACTCGTGATACGCCCATCACCATCTATATCTTCAAACAACATCCAACCCACCCTTGGTATCTGACCATCAATGGTATACCCTGGATTTTGCTCCAAAAATGCATCAAGTTGCTCTTGGGAAGTCACCAAACCAATAGACTTATAACCTTCAATACCATTGTCTGTCCTTCTTCCATTGGTATCTCTCCAAGTTCCTGCATCCCTGTCACTGATATATCTTCTCAAGACCCTATTGTCACTTCTCCCTGTGATTATCCCGATATTATAGTAGACATCTCTACCTATTTTACCATTGTAACCCAAATTCACTTCAAGCCCCCATGATTTCAACCTTCCGTAGTTCTGATCTGAGATCACCCCACCAAAAGTAGTCGGTACGGTTGCAGTAGGTGCATTAAACATATCGTAGTTCAATCGATCATAGAAATCAAAACCAAAATTCAGTCTGTGGTTGAATATCGTACCATCCAACCCCAAGTTTTTATACAATGCTTTTTCCCATGTGATCTGGGAGTTGGGGGTACGTGCATTGTCCAAACCATTCGTCATTGCATTGCCAAACAACATCCCCGTAGTCTGGGTATACCTGGTTCTCCACTGGAATGCCGCAACTTGATCGTTTCCGGTAAAGCCCACCTGAAACCTTAGCTTTAGGTTGTTTATAAAACTCACATTGTCCCTGAAGAAATTTTCCTCTGAAAGCTTCCAACCTACTGCCACTGATGGGAAATATCCCCAATCAGAACCTGGAGGGAAATTTGGAGAAGCATCAGCCCTAAAAGACGATTCCAAAAGGTAACGGTCTTTAAAGCTATAGTTCAATCGACCAAAATAACTCATCCTGGCATTTTCATTCCCACTTCCTCCATTGTCCCAGTTGTTTCTGTCCAATGAAAATGCAAAAATCTGATCCACGCCGGGCACACTTTGATTGTCCCTTCTGGTGAAGAAATTGTCACCGTAGGTTTCACTTTGCTCAGCAGCAACCATCACGCTCAAATAATGCTCCCCAAATGACCGTGTATAAGATACAGATTCATTCAGCTGATAATTCATTGAGTTATTATGGCTTAGATATATCTGGTTGCCATTCCTGATTTCCCTGATGGCATTGATCTGATTGGTGAAAATCACATTTTCAGTTTGTCCCGCACCAGATGTGGGGTGATTCCCCTCCCGAATAAATTCATATAGATTATAGGAAGCATAATATTCCTTTCCGAAATTATTCCTTACGTTTTGGCCATATTGCACCCTAAAAGTCAAACCTTCGATTTTTTGGGGCTTATATTCCAAACTGGCATTTACAGTGATCCCATTAGATTTCGAACGGTTATAGCTACCAGAACCTGGCAATTCCTGAGGATGCCATCCTGGAGTTGAAGAAAATACTGGTTTTCCATCAATGTATGGAGGAACCCAGGCTGGTGTAAGCAACAAAGAACTAAAAGTCTCACTCATTGTCTCGGCATTTGCGGTAATTCCTTTTGGCTGGGGTCTGTTGACCAATGAGTTGTCAGTAGCCAATGAAACTGTGGCATTTAGGCCTTTGACGATTTCGGCATTCATCCCAAAACGGAATCCAAACTTATTCACATACAAATCCTGTAGATTACCTGTTTCCTTGTAATAGTTGGCTCCAGCGAAATAGGTTACTTTGTCTGATCCCCCACTTAGGTTGACCGTATGTCTTGAAAGGTGTGCATTGCCCCAAAGCCCATCTAGCCAGCTATTGTTGGTGTTTCTCAAATATTCCAATTCCGATTCTGTATATAAGCTGTTTTCGGGACTGTTATTGGACAGATTCAACCCATTCAATAACATAGCATGATCATATCCAGATAACATTTGGGGCATCTGGGTTGCCGTAGAGATACCATGGGTCCCGCTATAGTTTATCTTGATTTTTCCTGGCTTCCCTTTTTTTGTGGTTACCAATACAACGCCATTTGCACCTCTCGAACCATAGATCGATGCTGCTGCATCTTTCAGGAAGGTAATGGATTCCACCATCGTAGCGTCTAGGTTATCAAAATCCTCCTTGCTCATTTGGAACCCATCTATCACATATAGTGGCTCTGTGCTTGAGGAAGCACTGAAAACCGCGGCATTTCGAATATTTATGCTGGTATTTGCACCAGGACGTCCGGAGGCTTGGCTTACTCCTACACCCGGAACCCTATTGATCAAGGCACTTCCCAAGTTTGCCATCGGCAGATCTTCTATGTCCTCTGCCATTATGGTCTCTACCGCTCCCAGTACGTTAGCTCTCTTCTGCTCCCCATATCCGATGACTACCACTTCCTCCAAAGCCGAATCATCAACTTCCAATTTGATTTCATAAATGGTCTGATTTGGCAATACTTTTAACTTACTGGTTATAAAACCAATATACGAGACTACCAAAGTCGCATTTTCTGGGGCAACTATGGAAAATTCGCCATCCAAACCTGTGGCGACACCATTGTTAGTACCTTCCACCCGCACAGTCGCCCCTGGAAGTGGTACACCTTCATTATCATAAACCTTCCCCGTAATAGTCACATTGACCTCTATTGGGTTTTGTTTATTTGGCTGAAGGCTTTTGACACTGATCCGCTCATTTACCTGTTGGAAAGATAACTGATGGGATGCGGATAACTTTAACAACACATCCTCCAATGACTCTCCGTTGCTTTTTAGGCTAACAGGTGTTAGGTTGTTTACACTTTTGCTGTCATAAACGAAAGAAAACTCGGTTTTTTCGTTCAGGATAGAAAATACCTGTGGTAGGCTTGCATTCTCAACTTCAATATTCACAAAGACCTGCTTGAGGCTTTTTGATTGGGCAGTCAGATTTGCTGCCAATAGGATTGGGATGCAGCAAACCTGCAACAGGAACCCATACAGATAGTATCTGCCTATCATTTTCGAATAGTAAAGGATTTTTTTCATAATTATTAGGTTGTTTTGGTTTATGTCAATTGTCTATTTATACATTTAATTAGCTTTGCAGACTGCCAATCTGCAGATTGTCATTGCGCCATATGCATTTGGGTTCCTTTTAATTCCAGTTTCCCCAATCACTTCATTTTGATGATTACTTTCTTCTTGTCGATATTAAAATCAAAGGCTGAAGAATATGCAATACTTCTCAGTACATTTTCCAGGTTATCCTTTCTGAATTCCCCCGTCACTTTGCTATTGGCGATTCCCTTTCCCGAAACTGAGATCTCAACTCCATACCATCGTTCCAAGACCTCCACCACTTCCGGCAATGGAGTTTCTTCGAAAAACAATATACCTTGGGTCCACAATAATGCCTTTTCAGTATCAAAAAGCACTTTCTTGAAATCATGGTTGGTCAATAGAGCTTCTTCACCAGGGATCAAATAAATGGCATGGGTTAAGTAACCATCTTCGTTTTTATGCTCCACAGATACTTTTCCGGTGAATAATTTCACCTCCTGTTTTTTTTTATCAGGAAATGAGCTGACCGTAAATGATGTCCCAAGAGCAACCGTGTGAAGGTTTTTGCTTTGTACACTAAAAGGCAACAAGGTATCGGAACTAACCTCAAAGTATGCCTCCCCTACCAATATCAATTCTCTATGCTGTTGTCCAAACCCGGTTTTGTACTTTAGCTCGCTATCAGAATTCATGATTACCTTGCTGCCATCCGGCAAGTGGATTTTCTTCTTTTCTCCCTTATTGGTGGTTTTTGTGACCCAATTGTCTTCAAGGACTTCAGTAAGGCTGTCGTTGGATTTCGGGAAAAAATTGCTGGAATTGAGAACCAAAAAAGCACTGATGACAGAAGCAATCAATATCATCGCAATCCGAATTGGCGTATATCCCAATACAGACCGGAATGACTTCGATTCACGCTCAAGCTTATCATCTTTTGATCCAAGAGAATCTCCATCTAGAATGTCCGGTACTTCCATATTGTCAGTGATGGCATCCCAAATCCTATTTTCAGAATCCTCTTCCAATTCAGGCGTATTTCCTTCCAATGCCCACACCAACTCTTTGGCTTCCTGCAATAGACCAGCTTTATCAGGATTAGCCTTGACCCAAGCATCCCAGTAGAGGCTACGCACTTCTTTCTCATGCAAAACCCAATGCCTAAAGGAGCTATCAGCTAAAAATTCTTCTATATTTCTGAATTGTTTTTCCAAGTCTATCTAATTATAAATAGAAGAGGAGCAACCCATTATAATCTCATCGTAAAATATGGGATTTTTTAAAAAATATTTTGATTATTCAGAAAAATGCTGAGGAAACTTGAAGCCTCAACACTTAAAAGCTGCTTGCAAAGTGGTCTAAATGCAAAAAATGCCAGGGATACCCCTGACATTTTTTTGCATTAACTTCAATCCCCAATCAGAACCATCTTGGGTCGCCGATTGAAAGTGCTTTTACTGTTGCGTTATTCACTGTAAAATCTCCGTTTACGGCATTTCCATATTGCGGATCCAAATCTATTCTGTCAGTCAGGGTAGCTCCCGCTGTAACATTATTGATGTTTGTTCCAAACAAGTTACTGTTGTGGATTTCCAATGAAGCTCCATTCTGCATTCTGTTTCCTTGGTTTGATGCTTTATTGCTAATGATTGAATTTCTTACCACAGTCTTACCTTCTGTCCGCACATCTACGAATCTTCCTCCATTACAAAAGTTATCAATTGTAACATTTTCTAGCAAGAATCCATTGGTGCCAGTAAATATAACATCTGGGTCTGCCCTCAAAAGTGCTCTAGCACTATTCCAAACAGTTGAGTTCTTCACTACTACTCCAGAAACAGATCCAGATCTAAAGTCGATAAAATCCCCTCCTGCATTACCAAAGCCAAAGAGCAAACTGTTTTCTATAGTGACACCGAATATTCCTGTTCCCGGAATTGGTTCTGGTGCACTTGCTGCACCTACACCCTGTGAGAAAACCAATCCTGATTCTGCACCAGTCAATTCACAATCAGTGATCTCCAAACTAAATTGTTCCGTCACATATGAAACCCCAAATATATGTTTATTGTAGTCAGTGTTCGCTGAATTTTCCGCCTTACTGATACTTTGGATTTTAATACCTTTTATTCTCAAATAGCCAACATTTCCTCTCAAATCAAAATTTCTGATTTTGATATCAGGCTTAATACTACCCTCAGTAGCGGCTTCGATCGTCAAGGACTTACCATTGATGGTAATGGTTCCATTCTGCAATCCACTAAAGTCATAGGCGGATGCCCCTACCCTAATAATACTCCCCGATGAAGCAGCATCAATCGCAGCTTGCAGGTTTATGTATGATTCCCCATCTACAGTAATTGCAGCATTGATATCCAAAGAAAAGAATCTTAACTCTCCCCGATTGATCTCTCCATCAAAAATCTCAGCAACGTATTCCACTCTGCTTTCACTTAATCCTTCTACCCTAACCTCTCTTGAAACTATTTCTTCTTGGGTCAATTCAACAGTGATTTGATCCCCATCTTCAATTGGTGTCAATGTAACTCTTGTAACCGAACCTTCTGAAGGTTCATTCCAACGCAGCAATACCTGACCAACTCCAATATGTTCATTTGTCAGAATTCTGAAAATATTCTCTATCTCATTCGAAGTAAATGAAATAGATGAATAATAGGAATTGGTCAGAGGATCGGGGTTCAATGCCCTGACCCTCGCTGCATAAGTCTGCTCCGATTCCAAATTTTCAAACAGAAAACTTTTTTCACTCACAGCTATGGTATCAATGGACAATATGGAAGAAAACTCTGAATCTGTCCCCAATTGAACCTCATAGCTATCGATTCTTGTGTCTGGACTCTGTGTCCAAGACAAAGTAGCATTTCTGCCATCTTTGGTGATCTCTAGATCTGTTGGGCTTGAGATGGTGTCCAAGGAAAACTCATCTAAATCCCTACAACCAGAATATATGATTGTAGATAACACTAGGAAGGTAAGCTGAAAAGCCAGTTTTCCGAGATAGATTTTATAATTCAAATATTTTTTCATTTTTTAGATATTTTGGGTTGGTAATCATCAGTTCCATATTGGAAAATGCTACTGATGATACTCTTGAATAACTCTTTGATTAATTCAGTTTCTATATGATGTTTAATAATCGCTTTAGAGATATTTACAATCATAAAACACTCTTTCAATCTTAAATCAATCTGCAAGTGGGTCGAATGTCCCATTCTCCCAACCGATGGTTTGTTCTACTTCTGGGCTTCTATCCCGGACATTTTGAGGAATACCGAAGAAGTTGTACAATGGCTGTGGATAATTGATGGCAAACTGCTGATCTTTCACCCAAAGTTCCATCTCAAAATATTGGTCATAATCATTTTCCAGATCAATTTGGTCTCTTATCGTAGCAAAGTCGGTAGGATTTATCCCTGGTTTCAACCTGGTAATAATACCGTGTCTTCTTGTTCCGTTCAGTTTTTGCTCAAACAGATTTCTCCTTCTCAAATCCCAGTACCTTTTATCTTCAAAAGCCAATTCAATCTGCCTTTCATGTATCACAGCATCAACCAATTCAATCTTGGACATAGCTTCCTGTAACCCAAAAAACCCATCCCCAGAAGAAATCCCTGCTCTTTGCCTTAATGCAAATAATTCATTATACGCTACATTCAATCGGTCTGTCTCTGCTGCAGCCTCAGCAAGGTTCAGCAATACCTCCGCAAACCTGATTTCTACCCAATCTGTATCTGCTTCGCCAGTAAACTGCTGCTGGATATTCGGATTGGTCGCCTTTCTACAGTAAAAGCCTGTAGTCGTAGCTCCTGGATTATCAATAGGGTTATCACCTACATAATATGACCATTGTTTTCTATCTGGATCAAATCCAGTTGCTGTATAATTTACTCCATTATATGCTATAGTGGCATAAAACCTTGGATCCCTGTCTTTGAAATAGTAAACTGAATCATATCCCGAATCTGGAGAATCTATGGCTACTCCATTACTCATAGGAAATGCTTTCACCATTTCCCAAGTTGGATTACTGCCTGTACCTCCATTATTGCCAATTTCCCTTGGCCTTACGGAATTCTCCCATCCATGCGTCTTTCCTGAATTGAAATCAAATAATCTTGCAAAAACAACTTCTCGGTTACCTTTGGTGGTAAATACCTGTGCAAAATTTGGATGTAGGCCATAACCATCCTGCATCAATAATTCTTTAGCTTCAAAGTTGGCTTGATACGCCCTCTCCCACCTGCTTTGATCATTCGTTGGATTAAACTGGGGACTGGCCCAAAACAGCAAAATCCTACCTTTCATCGCCGCAGCTGCACCCCTGGTGATTCTTCCGCGTTCATTATTCGGCCAAGAAGCAGGCAAACCCTCAATAGCTTCATCCAAATCTGCTACCAAAATTTCGATACACTCCCTTGCAGAGTTTCTAGGCAAGTTGATTGCTTCTGTTTCATAAGGATCTTGATCCTCCAAAACCATTGGGACTCCTCCATAAAGTCTTACCAAATTCCAATGATCCAAAGCTCTCAGGAATGTCATTTGGCCTTTTAGGCGACCTATTGCATCTTCTGGCAATGTACTTGACTCCAATGCTTTTAGCCCTATATTCGTATCCCTGATTCTTCTGTAAAAATTCACACTATATAAGTCGATGTCATTCGCAGTCAAATTTCCATAAATCGTATTGACTATAATATCACCAGTTCCATAAGTCTCATCAGAGAGCGGTGAATTGACACCAAAACCGGGACCTGGCAAACTCATTTCATATAATCTATTGACATACAAGGAAGCACCTTGCTCATCATTCCAAACGTCTGTATTGACTCCTGTGACATCAGGTATTTCTAATATGTCTCCACATGCCCCTATCAAAATTGAACACAAAATAATTATGTATTTTTTCATCGTCTTCATTGTTTAAATTGTGATGTTCAAACCAAAATTGAGTGTACGCAAAGTTGGATAAGAATCAAACCTACTGAGCGTAGGGTCTTTGTAATCAAATGGATTGATGATTCTCCAAAGATTTCTTGCAGTGAAATATACCCTTAACTGTGGGACGCCCAGCCTTTCAGCAAGGTGGTTTGGAAGGCTGTAGGATACGTTTACTATGTTAAGATTCATTGTAGTACCATCCCTCATCCAGAAAGTAGACCTGTTATTTTGTCCTCCATACATGGTAGGTCTGGGAAATGCTGCATTTGGATTTTCAGGAGTCCAGTGATCATTCCATATAGCAGGCATGTTCAGTAGAGAATTGTTTCCCGTAACATTCACAGGGTTGTAAGTTTGTTGATCAAAAAACACCTTGGTGCCAATACCACTCAACCCCAACTGCGTATCTACCCTCAAACCTTTGTAAGATGCTCCCAAGTTAAAGGAGAAGCCTATGTTTGGTACTGCAGGAGCGATCATCCTGACATCATTCCCATCAATCACCCCATCAGGACCATCGGTTCTATCGGGACCTCCTACATCTTCGTACATCATCATCCCCAATTGAGGCTCCATACCAAATATGGTAAGCCCGGGGTTTTGTTCCATAATCTGATCCAGCTGCTCTTGGGTTCTGATGATACCAACCGCAATCAAACCGTCTTGTCCTCCTGTAGCCAATCCCTGCTGATCCACCCATGTCCCTATAACCGCAGGGTTTTGGTAAATTGTCAATTGTCTGTTTCTGCTCCAGCCTCCAACTATACCGATATTATATCCGAAATCTTGTCCCACATTTCCTGAATACGAAAATGATGCATCAAATCCCCAAGCATCCATTCTTGCGAAATTCTCACCAGGCATCACATTGATTCCTGTGCTGGTAGGGACTGTAGAAGCCCTTGTGGTCAGGATATCATAGGTATATCTGTAAAATCCATCTAAACCAATTTTCAACCTGTTTCGCAACAATATATCCATACCTCCATTGAAAAACCTGGTCTTTTCCCAAGTTTGACCATAAAGTGCTAACCCACCATGTCTGGGATTGAGTCCATTTGTCATCCCATTTCCACCCAAATAAGCTCCTCCTGTCTGACCATAAGTATATTCCCATTGTCTATTGCTAATATCATCATTACCCAACAGACCACCAGATACGCGTATTTTCATGTCGTCAACAAAATTGATATTGTTCCTAAAAAAGTTCTCATCAGAAATCCTCCAACCAACAGAAGCTGATGGAAAGAAACCCCAACGGGTTTCTGGCGGAAACTTAACCGACCCTTCATACCTAAAAGCACTTTCGAAAAGGTATTTCCCATCGTAAGAATAATTAAACCTACCTACAGTACTGAGTCTTGCATTGTTGTCTGCCCATCCATGGGTACCATCCCGTGCCTCATTGAAACCCGGCTGCAGGTCATATCCAGGAATCAATTGGTTCTCACGCATGGCTCTGAAACCATGGGACTCTCCTTCCGCAATCTCATATACCAACAACCCACTCACATCATGCTTTCCAAAAACCCGATCATAAGCCACATGTGCATTGAATTGATAACTTTTTGCATTGTTATAATCCTCCTGCAATCTTTCCTGGTTATTGATCAAAGTAGAACCAGTTGGCACATTTGTAATCAAATTCCCCCTGCTTCCAATCATTTGGAAATCATACAAATGATAGTTTTTCCTCAATTGTCGGTTGTATCCATGGGTTTCACTCTGATTATAAGCCACTTTCAGCCTCAAACCTTCTACTATTGGCACCCTATATTCCAAAGCTGCATTGATAATCAAATTACTACCAGTGTTTTCAATGATGCTGTTTACATTGCCAATCTCTATTGGATGGGATTGGATAGCCCCTCCATACCTTACTGGAAGTCCATTGACGTAAGGTGGAATCCATTTAGGTGTACGCTGCAGTTGTTGAAAAGCACCATTCAATGTAGCCGCATTCCCATCATTTCTGTTGTGTGGCCTGGTATCATTTCTTTGGTCACCACTTAACGTCAATGAAGCAGTCAAATCTTTTGTAATATCTGCATCGATTCCCATTCTTAGGGAATACTTGTTCAAATCAGTACCTGGTAGATTTGCATCTTCATTGTAGTAAGAAGCCCCTCCAAAATACCTTACTTTATCACTTCCACCACTGACATTGACAGTATGTCTCATTACCATGGAACTTTTCCAAGCATAATCCATCCAATTGAAATCGTAATTCTTAAATGCCTCCAGTTCGTCATCTCCAAAGAGCCTTAGTCCATCGTTGTAGTCATCAGGGTTTGATATCCTGTATTGATTGTTTTTGAATACAGCCTGGTCATAAGCACTCATCAGCTCCGGAAAACTGGTGGCATCTGCAAAACCGATCGATCCCGAATAACTTACCGTGGCCTTCCCTTCTTTCCCTCTTTTGGTAGTCACCAAGACTACCCCACCGACCCCTCTGGCTCCATAAACAGCGGCTGCGGCATCTTTGAGAACTGATATGCTTTCCACTTCTGTAGGATCCAGCACATCAAATGCTGCCTGATCTCTGATAAAACCATCAATCACAAACAAAACGGGTTCTTGATTCAAACTACCACTGCTTCCACGAATATTGAAAGAGGATGGCGTTCCCGGCCGACCAGTTGGTCCACCTACATTGACGCCTGCCATTCTGCCTTGTAACAAGGATGACATATTGGCCGCAGGGATATCGACCAATTTTTCTGTAGTGATACTTTCTACTGCTCCCAGCAGATTTGCCCTCTTTTGTTCTCCATAACCTACCACCACTACCTCTTCCAGGGCTGAATCATCAAGCTTGAGTGTGATTTCGTAATTGGTTTGATTTGATACGAGTTTTATTTTCTGTGTCTCGAACCCAATGTAGGAAACAACTAAAGTTGCATCTTCGGGGGCATTGATAGAAAACTCTCCATCTATCCCCGTTGCTGTACCATTGGTGGTACCTTCCACACGAACTGTAGCGCCGGGAAGTGGGTCTCCTTCACTATCATACACTTTTCCCGTGATAGTCACATTGACTTCTATGGGATTCTGTTTATTTGGCTGAAGGCTTTTGACACTGATCCGTTCATTGACCTGCTGAAAGGACAGCTGATGGGATGCAGAGAGTTTTAACAGCACATCTTCCAAGGACTCGTTGTTGCTCTTTAAGCTAACTTGCTTAAGGGTGTTTACATTTTTGCTGTCAAATACAAATGAAAACTCGGTTTTCTCATTCAGTATAGAAAACAGCTGTGGCAATGTCGCATTTTCAACTTCAACATTTACAAAGACTTCCTTTAGGTCTTTTGACTGGGTTGTTGGGTTTGCTGCTAATAGGATTGGAATACAGCAAACCTGCAACAGGACTCCATACAGATAGTATCTGCCTATCATTTTGGAATAGTAAAGGACTTTTTTCATAATTATTAGGTTGTTTTGGTTTATTTCAATTGTCTATCAATACTTTCAATTTGTCCAAACAGCTTTTTTGCGCGTCCAAATTGCCCCGAATTCACTTTAAGATTCTTCTTCTCAATGTTTCTCTATCACTTCATCTTGATCATTACTTTCTTTTTGTTGATTTGAAAATCAAAGGCTGAGGAATATGCGATACTTGTCAGTACATTTTCCAAGTTATCCTTCCTGAATTCACCCGTCACTTTGCTATTGGCGATTCCCTTCCCTGAAACTGAGATCTCAACTCCGTACCATCGCTCCAAAATATCCACTACTTCAGGCAAAGGGGTTTCATCGAAATACAAAATCCCCTTGGTCCACAGCAGTGCCTTATCTGTGTCGAAAAGCACTTTTTTGAAATCATGGTTGGTCAATAAGGCTTCTTCACCGGGAGTCAAGTATAAGGCATGGGTCAAGTACCCATCTTCGTTTTTGTGCTCCACGGAGACTTTTCCAGTAAATAATTTTACCTCTTGTTTCTTTTTTTCAGGAAATGAGTTGATGGTAAATGATGTCCCGAGTGCAATAGTGTGAAGGTTTTTGCTTTGTACAGAAAATGGCAACAAGGTATCGTAGTCCACCTCAAAGTATGCCTCCCCTACCAATAACAATTCTCTATGCTGTCGTCCAAAACCAGTTTTGTACTTTAGCTCGCTATCAGAATTCATGATTACCTTGCTGCCATCCGGCAAGTGGATCTTCTTCTTTTCTCCTTTATTGGTGGTTTTTGTGATCCAATTCTCAGTTGGGATCTCGCCAGGAGGCTTGGAAAAATGGGGTGAAAGATTGGTTGAGTAGAGGGTAACTATGGCTATTAAGCCTGAAAAAATCAAAATAAATGCAATTCGAAGGGGAGTAAAATCAAAGGATGGGAACCAGGGCTTTTGTTTATTATCATCTATCCCATCCTCCGGTTTCAAATTTCCGTCATTGGTGACATTTGAATCTTCTATGTGTGTGGAAATAGCGTCCCAAATCCGGTTCTCTGACTTCTCTTCCAATTCAGGATTGTTCCCTTCCAATGCCCAGACCAACTCTTTTGCCTCGTGAAACAACTCGTCCTTGTCAGGGTTCGCTTTAAGCCAAGCATCCCAGTAGAGGCTTCTGACTTCCTTTTCATGCAGAACCCAATATCTAAAGGAGCTGTCAGCCAAAAAATCTTCAATATTTCTAAATTGTTTTTTATCCAAACCTACTTGCTTTATATATAGTAGGGTAACAGCTCGTTACAATCTCATCGAAATCTGGGGGATTTTTGAAAAAAAACATAAGATTATCCGTATTTGGTGGTATGGGATAAAAAAATTGTCAATAGAGCGGGTTATAGTAGAAAACTGTATCTAAGAGCTTGAGCTTTTAAAAAAGCACAAAAAATGGGATAGAGTCTAAATACTTTCCAATCCTCCCAGGGAAACCGCTTTGAAGAATTTCAAAACGAAGCTCCTTTGTGGATTGACCATTATTAGGTTTTTCTGTGAGACACAGAACAAGGTCGTCTGAACTTTTCTAAAGTTGTGAACTTTAGAAAAGTTTAACCAGCTTGTACAAAATAACCTGCAGCCAAAGCAAAAAATTGAAACAGGACAAAATGTCCCCCTATTTCATTTCACATTCAATATCAATTTCTCTTTTTTCATGATCGTTTTTAAAGACTTCATTGCCTTCATGATCAAGTTGTAGAGAGAAGGGACTTGCATGTCCAAAGTTGCTGCTATCTCTTCATAGCTCAATTCCACAAAGTATTTGAGGTAGATCGCTTCCCTTTGCCTGGAGGTCAATTGTCCGATGGCTTCATGAAGGTCATTATCGGTTTGGAGTAATTCCTGATTTCGAAGATTCAACTCCATCTGGGAAATCTGCACAAAATGATTTTCAGAACAATTTTCCAGTCCCCCAAACTTTCTTTCCGAGGAAACCCTTCTGATCAATTCTCTCCTAAAAGCAGTAATCAGATAAAACTTGATGGATTTTTCAATTTTTGCCTTTTCCCTACTATTCCACAAACCAATAAAAACATCCTGAATTACATCCTCAATAAGTGATTTGTCCGAAGTGAACTTCCACCCATATTTAAAAAGATCCTTGGCTAGTGTTTTGAAAACAAAACCAAATGCAGTCCGATCCCCTGTGGATATCAGCTTCCACAACTGTTCATCTGTTAAGGTTTTATAATCCATGATTATTGGGTTTAATTGTTGAAAACTGAAACCATACTAAAAATTGAATAAATAACCTATTCAATTTAAAATACCATCAATCATCTCTTTGATAAAATAAGTTTTTATCAAATCGAAGTATTTACAAAATTAAAACACCTTAAACAGGAACTTCCCTGTACCTCCCTGCAACCGGAAAAAAAGTCTTAGGATTGAAAAATTTCCCCGACCCAGTTACAATGTTTTTTATTGCAAAAAGCTCAAGGGTATAAAAAAGTGTGTTGTCTGATTAGATTCTTGGAGCCCTCTTATGTTCTTTGTAAGACCATTGAGTTCCTTGCGGTCAAAAATGGTTAGAGTAGTTCTAGCTGTCAAAAACACAGGTAAACACCACAAAAGTTTTATAAAATTAAGAGTCATGAAATTAGTTGACAGTTTTTGTATTGTTTTTCTTTTGTTTTCAATCCTCTTAAATACCTCTTAGTCCAAGTAAAGAGACCTCTCCTGCCGTCGAGGTGACTTGGTGGTCATTTCGAATCTACCTCCCGTAAGGGAGGCGTGGAGCCTGCCCCGTAGAATTACGGGGAGAAATCTCGAACTGAAATTTATATATACTTTTCATTTTCCCACTTCCTTGTCCATAGACGGAACAAGACCTCTCCTACCGTCGAGGTGACGTAACCGCAGAAAGCATACTTTGTCTTGAATCGTGGATCTTGCTTCTTTGTCTTTTTCTTCACATATCAAGCTTTGCTTTCCATTGGGGATAATCTTTTTCCAAAAGTTTTTCGGCATAATTTCCCAAATAGCTATACCCTACCCTCCGTTCGTGTTCTATCTCTGAAAGATTATACTTCACGATTCCATTTCTTCCCACAAACATAGGGCGGTTGGTGTCAATTTCATAGAAACGAGCCCAAAGTGGTTGGCTGTTTTCCGCATCTTCCACTACTATTCTGTCATAGCCTCTTTCTAATGTTTTGTCTTCTTTTTTGACTACTTTGATCCCTTCGATTTTTACTTTTTCAAACCAAGCTACAGCACTTTCAATTGCCTTCTGAACCTCAGGACTTGGATCATCCAGGCTCATCAAAAACCCAACGACACCAACACTTTCTCCTCCGCTGATAGATGGTAGCTCATAAGCTCTAGCTTTGGCTGGCCTTAAGTCATGCCTATTGTGCTGTGCACACCAAGCGGTCAATTCACCATCCACTTTTATTTGCATTTTCAATATCACTTCCACTCCTTTTTCCAATGCCAAGTCAATCCTTTTCTTATAAGAAGCTTCTACAAATTCATAAGGAGAAACTTCATCGCTTATGTCTTTGAGAATACTCATTACTCCGATCATTGCATGGTCATTGAAAGTAATATGTTCATAGTAACCTTTTCGCTCGGGGTAGTATTGAGCCCAACCACCATTCTCATATTGTGCTTCCAACAAATAATTGAGCCCTTTTAAAAACCCTTCTTTAAATTCCTCCTGTCCAGTTTCCTGATACACTTTTGCCAAATACCGCATCTGCGTGTGGGTAGCGTTGTTATCTATGGTAGTTCCTATTTTCTTTGATTTCTCTTTTTTCAACTTGCTTCTCTCTTTGTCATCCAATTCATTTGCCATATCAATGTTTTTCAACCAACCTCCGTTATTGTTCTGATAAAGCAACACATTTTCTGCAATTCTGACGGCTTCATCACTCCCATACCATTCCTGATTTTGATGCTGTGCCTGGCTCCAAGAAACTTTCTTCGAAGATTGCGCTAGACTCTGGGTGACAACAAACAACACCATTGGTATCCATAAAGCCCAATTAAAAATTATCGATTTGTTGAGGGTTTCTTTATTGCTTATTTTAAAGTTTAAAATTTTCATGTTTGAAATCTTTTTTGTTTTACTTTCAAATTTTAAGAAATCTATTCAACCACTTCTAGTTATCATTCTTTTGAAATTTATCACTGTCCCAGCCTGTGGGTCTTTTCGGAAAGCTATTGACAAACTCAATTTTATCAGTCAAGTCTCCCTCTTTTTCCACGTATATTTTTCCTTCAGGATTATTGAATGAAACTTTTTGGAAACGTATATCCCGTGCATCCAACAAATACAAGACAGAGTCTTGGCTGGTTATTTCCAAGTTGCTTAACACCATGTTTTTGGCATCATCTGCCCTGAAAAGTTTTTCGCTGTTTACAATCGCATTGTCCAAAGTAAAATCTTCCAAAGGAGATTCTGGAATTCCCGTTACATTGATAAATGTTGCCGCATTTTCGATAATAATGTCTTTGGCATAAATATGCTTGAAAGCAGGTGTAAGTGCATCCTTTTTCCTTAGAGGAAATCTTGAAGCCAATTCACCAACATACATCTCACTTCCCAACATATCCCACCTGAAAGCCGTGTGTCGTAAGTTCATCCTGATCCTTTCGTAATGCAAATTTTCACCACCTCCACCTCTTGGTCTTCTGGTTTTGAACCTGATGCCTACTCCTGTATTGTCAAACACGCAGTCATGGACGTATAAATTCCTGATCCATCCGGCTGTTTCACTTCCTACTGTCACTCCTCCATGACCTTCTTGGGCCAAGCAATATCTGATGACCACATTTTCTGTTGCCCTATTTACACGAACACCGTCTTCTCCCCTTCCTGCTTTGAGTGTAAAGCAATCGTCTCCATTGTTCAGGGTAGAATATTCAATCAGGACGTTTTTTGAAGATTCTATATCAATCCCGTCACCACGTGGAATCCCAACAGAATTGACGGTCACGCCCCTGATAATGACGCCATCACAATACACAGGCACAATATTCCAAAAAGCTGTCCTTTCCAAGGTGATTCCTTCAATGAAAACATTTGTGCATTCAGTAGGAGAAATAAACATCGGAAGGAAAATCGATTCTCCATCAAACCCTTCATAAATGCGCTCTTCTACTGGCAAATTCAAGGGAACAAAATTTTCCACCACATCTTCGGTCATCATCTGTTCACGAACATTACCTTCTTCTGGACCATAGAGTGTTCCTTTGCCCGTAATGGCAATATTATCTTCTTGATAAGCATAAATACAAGCTCCCAAAGACATCACCTCTACACCTTCATGTCTGGTAAAAACAGCTGGTCGGTAATCCGCCAACTCTCCACTGAAGTAAAGTTTTGCACCATCTTCAAAATGTATATTCACATTGCTTTTGAGGATGATTCTTCCAGTTTTCCATGAACCACTTGGAATGATCACTTTTCCACCCCCTACGCTATTGACCGAGTCGATGGCTGTTTGAATCAATGTGGTTATTTTTTCCTCTGGATTAGCTCCTAGGGTAGCAATATTGATGGAAAAATCTGGAAATTCTGGTCTTTTGAAATCAGGCATCCCAAATGGTGCGTGAACAGGTGCTATTTCCTTGGGAAGATGCAAAGCACCAACTTCATTGGCTTGGGGAATATCATTCAACCTTTCTTGATCTACCCAATCTACTTCACTAGAGCTACAGGAAGAGATACCCATAACCAACCCTAGGAATAACCATTTGTATTTACCTATCATTTTCTGAATTCTCATCTTCTGAATTTTTCACTGATTTCTAATGAAGTTTTTTAGTACTTCAAATACTATTAACCACAAAGGACTCTAAGGTTGCACAAAGGACACTAAGATTTTGACTCTAGGACGAAGCTTTGTGAATCTTCTGAAACCTTTGTGCTCCTTGTGGTTAAATCGAAATATGCATTAGCTCTTTATTTGAACACCTTACCAAAGGTTAATTCAAGTAATAAACCACCTTAACCTGACTCCTTTGTTTTCTCAGGAGAACAAACCACTAAGGACTCTAAGGTTACACAAAGGACACTAAGACAAAGCTTTGTGAATCTTGTGAAACCTTTGTGCTCCTTGTGGTTAAATCGAAATATACATTAGCTCTTTATTTGTACACCTTACCAAAGATTATTTCAAGTAATAAACCATCTTAGCATGACTCCTTTGTTTTCTCAGGAGAACAAACCACAAAGGACTCTAAGGTTGCACAAAGGACACTGTGGTTTTTACTCTAGGACAAAGCCTTGTGAATCTTCTGAAACCTTTGTGCTCCTTGTGGTTAAATCGAAATATCGATTGGTTCTTCTATCTTCCCAATTTCAATCTTTTGGTATTCACTTCACCACCATTGATCAGGTGCAATAAAGGCACTGGTCTGTCTGTTCCCTCCACAAATGCCGGCCTGGCTTGCCAAGGTGTTATGGACAAGACATTGGTGAAATCCATCCAAAATTGCAATCTGGCAGGTTTTAGTCCCCAAGTCATGTGAAAATGGTTGGATGGAGCATACTGCTTGTACTCGGTCATGCTGGCATACTTTGGCACCACAAATGTATGTGGCCAAGTAGGGTTTGCAGTCTGTCGGATAGCTTGGGCGATATCATGTGGCAGTTCCACCGTCTTTGCTTCATCCCAAACCATGGAGAACATTCCTGACAGAGAACTGTATGCCAACCTAGCTGCTATGCCTTCGATTCCGCCTGGAGAAATGTAGTGGACAGAATTGCCCAAATAATAGAAATAATCCACGGCTTTGGGGAAGGAGATTTTGGACATGATCGTATCCTCATCCGAACCTGGTAATGCCGCCCAATCGAAAGAAGCCGAGCCTGAATTCACTCCATCCACAAAACCTTTTTCAATCCAATCATCTTCTTTGGAAACTGGAAGGTTCTGCTCTTTTGTAAACTCTATAAGATCATCCTTTTCCCAGACTTTTCTGAAATCCATAAACAAAGGAGGATTTCCACCCGAAAGCCAAGTCATAAACAACTGTGTCAACAGTGCCTGTACATCCGCTTCGGTTGCAAATGGAATTACGGGCTTGGGACCATTATGGTCGAAAGTTGAATTGAAAAGCGACTCCATGATGTCCGCTACAGGTTGCTGAATAGCACGGGAATCAGATCCCCATTCCAATTGGCTCATAAAGCCACCACCCACAGCATCCAATTCCACCATCAGATCCCTTACGATAAGGTATAAAGCCAAACTTTTATCCAACAACTCACTGTCTTTCTCCAATTCAGGCAATTCAATCCTGTCTTTTGCATGCCCTTCGAGCCATAATCTCAGTTTCTTGAGCTCTTCTTTGTCATAGGATTCCTTTTGGAGCATATCAGAAAGCAGCTTCATATCGAGCCTGGTAATCTCCAAACCAAATTGATTTCTGGTTTCCAACACATGCGCCAAGGCAGTTTCCATTCCCATGGAATCATGACCAAAAACCACAACCCTTCTGCCTCTCAAGCCTATAAAAGTAATTGCTGCATAACACCAATCCACCAAGTTTCCCAAAGTCTGATCATCCATTTCAGGTGATTGTCCAGTATCTGGCCATTTGCCTACATTGATATGGGTCAACTTGCCAAATTGGGCAATAGCCCCAGCAGTCGCATGGGTATAAACTACACCTGGTCTTGGTGCGCTGTTGCCTGTGGTAAAATTGATCGGGGTATCCTTTGGAAAATGCGCCATCAGGGATAATGTAGTCAATTGGGGAAAGGACCAGGTATCGGGAACACACACCAGAATGTTCACTCCAGCTTCCTTGAACTGACGTGCTACCTGATCTGCTTGGCTTTCTGCATCTATCAAAATATCAGAATAGACGATCTCGACAGCTTTTCCATCAGGCTGTTTGATTTTGCTGGCCAACTTCTGTGCAGCACTTTTCACGATGTTGATGCTTCGTTCCCTGCTGGCTTGATCTATTCTTGGATCACAAGGAGCAAAAACCCCGATAACCGGTGCACCTGTGCCTTTATTTACCTCTCTCGATAATAATTTAGCGTTCATATATGTTTCTTTTGATTTTTTTTGGTTTTGGTGATATTCAGAAATGCCATTAGTCAACAGTCATCGGTTGACCGTTAAATCCACCGATCATATTATGCCACATCCAGAAATAGATTGACACTTTTTTCTTTCAATTAGAGGAGTTCAACCCCTTTGGGGTTGTTGTTTCCTGTATCTTCATTACTCCCCGGGTTATAACCCGGGGTTATTCAAAGTTCAACCACTTCGTGGTTGTAGTTTTCGTCTTGAATCTTGTGTCTTATATCTTGTGTCTCGTCTCTTGCTTCTTATCTCTTATTTTTTTCTCGTCTCCCCCTTCTTTCTCCCAATTCCACTCAGGAGAAATCCAACAAGAAATATCACCAATGTTCCTACTACAATCGTCAAGTTGGCGTGGAGAGGGTTTTTGAATTTTTCCAGCATTTCACCTTCCAAGAGTATAGCTGATAAACTCATCCAAGAGATCACCAACACACCGATAATGACTCCTATAAGCGCTTCGATTTTTTTCACATTCTTGGCTAAATATCCCAGTAGAAATAAGCCCAATACCCCTCCACTGAAAATGGATGACAATGCCCACCAAGCATCCAGTGCACTTGTGACTCCTGTCATCGCAAGGGCAACAGCTATGCTGATCAAGCCCATAAACACCGCAGAAATCCGCAATACCCTTAAACTTGCCCCCATACTTGGGTTTTTGGAGATGTATTTTTTATAATGATCTGTGAGGATTATTGTCGAGGAACTGTTTAGGCTTGTGGAAATGGTACTCATCCCAGCCGCAAAAATCGCAGCGATCAACAAACCAGTAAATCCTGTTGGTAGGCCGTTGACAATGAAGTATGGAAATATCTTATCTGCCGCATCCAAAGTCCTTAAGCCTTGGGGCAGTATCGTTAGATCTGATTGATAATAGACATACAAAGCCGTCCCAATCATAAAGAATAAAAGGGAAACCGGAATATAAAGCAAGCTGCCAAACCATGTGGATTGGATGGCTTCCTTTTCGTTTTTTGCACTCATATATCTTTGGATGTAGTTTTGGTCTACTCCGAAGTTTTGGAGATTGATCACCAATCCATATACCAATATCACCCAAAAAGTAGAGGTGGTAAAATCCAATTGGAAGCTCCCCAGACTAAGTTTGTCATGGGCTTTGGCAACTTTTATAGCCTCTGTTGTTCCACCGGGGATTTGATTGAGGATTACCAAAAGACAAATAACCGCTCCAGCAATCAGGATAATGCCCTGTATGGCATCTGTCCAAATCACTGCCTCAATTCCACCCAAAGCTGCATAAATGATCACGCAAATACCCGTGATGATAATTATCCAAGCAATATCCCAGCCCAATAAGGCATTCATTGGCAATGCTAGAAGGTACAGAATAGAACCCATCCTTGCCAATTGTGTCAGCAAGTAACAAATGGAGGCATAGACCCTGGCCCAAGAACCGAACCTTACTTCCAGATAGTAATAGGCAGAAACACTGTTGATCTTTCTGTACAGTGGGATAAACAGCTTGATCGCAATATATGCTGCAATGGGAATCGTCAAACTAAAGACGAAACTATTCCAATTGCCCAGATAGGCACTTCCTGGCAACGCCAAAAAACTGATGCTACTCACAAAAGTTGCAAAAATAGACATTCCTATCGCCCAGGTTGGCAATTTCCCACCACCTGTCACATAATTTTCGGGAGATTTATTTTTTCTGAAGTAGAATGAAATCCCAAACAAAAGAATACCTGCCATGTATCCAAAGAAGATAATCAGGTCAAGTATTTCGATTTGATCAGCCATTATCCTATCATAGACTTGATGTTCTCGACGGCTTTTGCAACCTGGTCTTTCTCAGACTTCCCAAAATTATGCAGTGGCGAAGCCATAAAATCACTGCAAATACCCAATACAGAAAGTGCAGCTTTCACTCCCTTCAAATAGGAAGATCCATACTTCCCGATTGTGTACAAACTGTCTGAAATCAACATCACCTGATCGTGGAGTTTTCTGACTTTTTCCAAATCCCCTGATTTTGCTGCCTTGTATAAAGCCACATATAATTCAGGGAAAATATTGGCACCTCCATTGACTCCACCAGAAGCGCCCATCAATACTGCTTCTGCCATGATTTCTTCCGGACCTACCCATAGGGAAAAGTCAGGCTGACCTTTCATGGTATGGATAAGCTTGTTGAAGTACACACTGTTTGCGGAACTGTCTTTTAGGCCTATAACCCCGGAAAGTTTGGAAAGCTCTGCCACAGTCTTGGGTTCTATCACTGTCTTGGTATGAACAGGCATGTTGTACAAAAACAAAGGCAAAGGAAGTCTTTGGTTAAGGTCCGTGTAATATTCCAAAAGCTCCTGCTGGGACAAAGCATAATAATATGGCGGTGCGGCAACTAAAGCCGATGCACCTGCTTCCTTCGCAGTATTGGCTAACTTCACACTTTCTACAATAGACGTGTCAGTGATTCCCACCAAAACAGGAATCCTTCCATTTACCAATTCACAGGTTTTCTGGGTAAGTTCATGCTTTAGTTTATTGGAAAGGTTTGTCGATTCGCCTGTGGTTCCGAGGATAAACACCCCATTGACGCCCCCAGCAATGACATGCGCTATCAATTTTCCCAATCCTTCCAAATCCAAGCTGTCATCATCCAGCATAGGCGTGACTAAAGGAGGAATGATACCACCGGAAAAATCAAAATTGGACTCAGTATTCAGTTTCATGGTTATAAAGTTTAGCAGCGAATAATTCTTTTTACAAACTTAATTTCTGATTGGCTGAAGCCATCCTGTACTTACTTGATTGATGATTAGCTGGTCTCTCGCAAAGGCCACAAAGGTGCAGAGATACGCTGAAAATTTAGTGAAAGTGAGAGGCTAGAGGTTAGATACGAGTCTGCTTTCTCTTGTCTCTTTGTCACATCCTGATTTTACTTGACACTTTTTCCTGTTGTTTTTCTTTTGTTTTCAATCTTCATAAATGCCTCTTAGTCCAAGTAAAGATAACTCTCCTGCCGTCGGGGTGACCTGGTGATCATTTCGAATTTACCTCCCGTAAGGGAGGCGTGGAGCCTGTTCCGTAGGATTGCGGAAAGAAATCTCGAACTGAAATTTATATATACTTTTCATTTTTCCACTTCTTTGTACAAAGACGGAAGGAGACCTCTCCTGCCGTCGAGGTGACGTAGTCGTATAAAGCACACTCATTTCTGTCACTTGTTTCTTTCCTCTTGTTTCTCGCTTCTTGTTTCTTGCCTCTCGCTTCTAGCCTCTCACTTCTCTCCAATCACTTAAAAGGCATCCAAACCAGCATTTCTCCTTCTCCTCGGTTGGCCCAGGCGAAGTATGGGATGAGGGTGAGGGTTGCTTTGTCTGTTTTGCTTTTGTTCAGTGGACTGTAGAGTTTTTTGTCCCAGTTTCTTTCGGATTGGAAGATGGCTTCGCCTTTCAATGCCAAAAGCTTGTTTCCATCAACTTCCATCCATTCTGTTGAAAATTCACTATTTGTATCAAAAATTAAATCATCAACTTTTTTTCCTTCAGGCAAATCCATCGATTCTGCACAGTACACTATCGGTCCTCTTTTGACTACTATCTGGTTTTTGCTTTCTTCTACCAATGGATGGGATTCGAGCAATTGAACAGGCATTTCCAAGACCAATTCTACCTGATCTCCTTTTTTCCAATTTCTGGAAATAGCGAAATAGCTTCCCGATTCCAACTTTTGGTTTTGGAGCTGACCATTCACTTTAAGGGAGGCTTTTTCACACCAACCGGGGATTCTCAAATGCAGGGAAAATTCATCTTTGGGTACCCTATCCATTGTCAATTTGATGGTTTCATCCCATGGATATTCGGAAGTTTGGGTTAGGGAAACCTTGTCTCCATTGGCAAATTCCGTGTTCAGGGTATTACTTCCATAGAGATTGACAAAAATCCCCTTTTCGGAAATGCTATAAGCATAATTATTGACCTGTGCGAGGGTTCTTGCGACGTTTGGAGCACAGCAATTGCTTTTGGAAATGTAGCCCTCCCTGATATTTGGCCACCTCAGGTTGTAAGGCAAATCCAGCTTGGCACTCAGGGGGTTGTTGTAGAAAAACTCTGTCCCTTTCAAGCTGATTCCGGAAAGGATGCTGTTGTAGAAATTCAATTCCATGACATCTGTATGCTTGGCATCCTGGGTCAATTGCAGCATTCTCCAGTTCCAAAGCATGTTGCCGATATTGGCACAAGTTTCATTGTGGGCTGATGCGTGGGGCAATTGGAAAGGTTTCCCGAAAGATTGATGGGTTTTTTGGACTTGTGAGGGATCATAGGATGTGCCATCGGGGGAAACTCCATCGTACAAAGCGCCACATCCACCGTTGACGTACATTTTTCTATACACCACATCTTCCCAGATCGAAAGGAGATTTTCCAACAGGATCTCCTCCCCAGTTTCTGCATACAGATCTGCTACCCCAGCATAGAGATAAGTTGCCCTGACTGCATGCCCCATAGACACTTTTTGTTCCCTAAAAGGATAGCGGTCTTGGTTGTCATCTGTTCCATCATCGGTCGTTCCCCTGATATCGATCAGATTTTGGGATAATTCCAAATATTTTTCATTTCTGGTAGTCCGATACATTTCTGTCACCCCCATGTAGTGGGAAGGACAAATGGCATTTCTAGCCAATTCGGGCGAAGCATCTTTGTAAAAATCATACAGAAAATCTGCAACTCCAATGGCTACATCCAAGAAATTCCTTTTTCCCGTAGCTCTATAGTGAACACAGGCAGCGGTCATCAAATGCCCCATATTGTACTTCTCGAAACTCAACTGCTTCTGAACCTCTTCAGGTCCGAGCGTTCCCCACCTTTCCTCTATCAATACAGGTGTATGGAGATATCCATCTTCCCTTTGGGTTTTGGCTATCAATGCAATCGCCCTGTCCATTTCTTTGTCTATATCAACATCTTTGGTCACGGCATATAGGGAAGCCATGGCTTCGAATACCTTATAAAAATCCCCGTCGTGGAAAGAAGGTCCTTTGAATTTCCCTTGGATTTCTCCCGCTGCTATCTCAAAATTCCGCACCGCATGGTTGATATCAGCATCATGATACAGACTCCACATAAATGGGATGGTTTTTTCCTTGGTCACATCAAAACGTTCTTTCCAAAACCCACCAGTCCAAACCACGTCCTGCATGTCCACACTTTTGAGCTTGGCAAAAGGACTTTCATCGGTATTGACCAAAGCCCTCTGCTGGGCAATTATCTTGCTGGAAAAAAGTAGGCTTCCCAGCATTCCTAAAATTAAAATCAAAGAAATTTTATTCATTATTTATAGTTTTATGATGGTCTAAATTTGCTTTTGGTTGACTGGTTATTAGTTGAATTAGTTAATTGGTTGATTAGGTTATCGGTTAATTGAGTTATTGGTTGAATTGGTAATTGGTTGATTGGGTTTATCGGTTATTGGTTGATTAAGTTATCTGTTGGCTTGGAACCTGGTGAGCTAATAACTGATAACTGATCACCGATAACTGTTAACTAATAACTGTTAACTTCTATCTGAAAACCGATAAACTATCCCTCTATCAATATCTAGTAAAAACCAGTATCAAATAATATCCAATCAATATCAATCAATATCCCCCAACTCATTCTTTTCTTCCAGGCTGAAATCCAAGAGGTTGATTATGTCTTTTTCCCGATGTGCTGGAATTACTTGCAGGTTTTCCAATTTTCCGTTTCGCAAACTTCCTGTGATAGTTGTCAGATAAGCAGCATGTAGCTTGAAGTCTACATCCCAGTCCTTTGGCCATGCGGGGAAAAGGTAAATTTTGTCTTCCAATGTCTGAACAAGCATTTCCTGAATGCCAATCATGCCAGATCCCCCCCAATTATGATCCGGAACCCAATCGAATCCAGGTCCCCAAAATGCAGGAAACCTCCTGCCTGAATCAGCCATTTTTTTCAGTGTCCATTCGGCTGCTTCACCCACCATGCCCATACGGGCTGCGAAAATATTGTCCTGCTTCCAGCCGACATGGCTTCTGAATTTTTCCACATCGGGATCATGATGCCAGGTGTTCCAAGCAAAATCCAGATTGGGCAAACCCAAGCCATACAGCTTCCAAGGATAAACTGGGTACATCTGTGGAGATTCGGTATTGTTGACCCTTTCCCAGAGTTTTGCAGGGGAAAGGACGGTATGTCCGTTGATTTTCCGTAAGTTCAAAGGTGGAATCGTAGCCAAGAATTTTTCCCAATGGGATTTCTGATCCTCTCCCAAGTATCCTGCTGGCAATTCCAATAGTCTTTGGGTGATGACTTTCAGTCCTGAAATGGTCGAATTGGCATTGTAAGCCATCTTGTAGGTTTCATTCGCAGTGCCGGGATAAAGCACCAAATGCCCATTTTGGTCATAAACCTTTGCTCCGCGATTCCTTGCGAGGTATTGATAATGTTCGTCAAAGAATGTCAAACAGCTTTCTATAAATGGGATGTATTTGCTGATATCCTGTCCATCATATCTCTCCAATTCGAGCATCATCAGGCAAAATTCCAATACGGTATCCCACTGATATTCCAACCATGCATTGTACTGCATACCCGGATCGTATCCTTCAGGTCTTTTCCAGCCATATTCTGCCGGATTGGGCAAAGCGAAATTTTCCAACTGCTCCGTGAAACTCGCCCCTTCATGTCCCCAGTAAACCTTGCTGCGCAATTCTGCATTTTTCAGCAAATTCAAGTAAAAATCAAGTTGGGAAGGCATCATGTCAAAATCCCCGCTTGCCAACATGGGGAAATAGACCAACCGCTGGTTTTGGGCAGTCATGGTTCCCCCACCCCAATTTCTATGGTCGGGGGTAAGTCTGTAAGTACTGTCTGTGTAGAATGGATCTACCGTGAAAAGTCCCCCATTGAATTTGGTCGGATAAGCTCCGTAAGCATTGCATGCCAACATGTAGCGGAAAAGCTGATAATTCTTGCCTACATTCCAGACTGAGTCATCTTTGCGCTTATCCGGATCTATCACCACATGGCTTCTATCCCAAAAATCCCTCCACCACTTTCGGGTTTCAGCTTTGTTTTTCTTCCATGTGTTGGGTTTATTTTCAGCCTTGAATTGTGCCAATTCGTCCAGCCATTGTTTTTGGTCAGTGGTCTGATTGGTATGTAGGTAAATAACCATCTGATGCTGCTTAGATGGCTTCTCGCTTTTCAACTCCCAAGCTTCAAAGTCCGTATCCTGATATACTCCGCTGCTTTTTTGGGATGCAACCAAGCCTTTTCCCTCAATCCATCCACCAAAAGTGAGGTTCGATATGGGATTGTACAATTGTTCTTTTACCTCATCCAACTTTTGTTGGGCAACTACAATGTCAAAAACAGTAGGTTCCGCTTTGTTTCGGTGAAAAAACAACACGCCATTTTCCACAAAATCTATCTTATCGGCATAAGTGATCACCTCCCCTTGGGGCGCCCATTTGTAGCTGTTGGCATTATTGGCTTTGCCTGTAACCGTGCGGTCTTTGTACCTCCATGATTCATAGCTAGCCGTCATGCTGATCGCTTGCTTGGACTCAAGTTCGAGGTGGATAATGGGCCGATGAACATCTACCCATATCTCGATTTTGGTATCCCTGGCTTTTATTTCGAGGAAACCATCTTTCAAAACCAGTTCCTGCTTGAAATTATCCGAGTTATCAAAAGGATTTGGAGATAGCTTGATTCGGGTTCTACCCAGTTTGAGCAACGTATTGTTTTCATCAAAAGCACCCGATCTTCCGATATAAAAAATCAGTTCCCCATCCTCTACCCATACATTCAAGCCAATATCTCCCCCACCCACAGGCATGGACTCCCCGGCATTCGCACTGGGCGAATTCCAGACAGGATTGTATTGATCCAAAAATGACAAGTCCTGTGAATATGCATTTCTGCACAGCACAAGCACCAAAACCAAAGTACAGTAAAAGCGGAACGATTTCATCGAAGGTCAAATTATCAAAAGCGGTTTGCCTTTCTTTCCTGTGGTGTGCTGTATGGGGGATTCAGGTATACTTACTTATGGTGGGATGATTCACGCAAAGGCGCGGAGAGAATTTATGGTTTTATGGTTGTTTTTGGATTTTAGGTAAGGGGTGATTTACTGTTCGGGAGATTATTCCTATCTATATTGCATTGATGTCCTTTTCAATTAGCCTATACTTGTCTTTTACATCTTCTCCTGAATAAAAGTCTAGTAAGTCTTTTTTGGTTAGAGTTCCTTGGTTTAGAAAACGTTTCAAATATTCTTGGTTGAATTCCATTAAAAGAATTGATTTTTCTAATTGTTTTAAAATCGCTTTGTTGTTTTCAATGTTATTGTGAACCAAAGATTTTATTGTCAATACTTCATTGATGTCTTTGATGATTCGGTTTACCATCATTGCCAAAATATCTTTGTCGAGTTCAATTTCTTTAGCATTTAAAGCAATGTCTCTTGCTAACATATACGCAATAGCCAAATTACTGTAATCTCCTTTTTGTGAATTAATAATGGCAACAAAACCAACTCCGGGAATGTAACCCACATTTTCGAAATTCCTTAGAATCGAGTTTTCTACTAAGGAAATGTCAAAAACAATTAAACTTACTTTACTGTCTCTATTGGCTTGTGCTTCTATTAATTGACTCCAAGCAGTATCAGATTTACGAGTAAAAATATCTTTGCTTTCAATATTTCCTAAACGAACACTTTTGTCAAACTTACATTCAATAGCTATTTTTAAATCAGGCGTTCCGTTTAATTCACAAATTATATCACCTGTTTTGTTTTTCGGTAAATTCCCTGCTGCATTGCCAGTTAAAAACGCTCTGTCTTTTAGTTTTTTATCTGCAAAATATTGGTTTAAAAACTCTGCAATTTCATCCTCCGCTAAAACACCTTTTATTGTTGATTTATAGAAAAGTTCTTTCTTCATTTCAAAAATCATCTTCAAACTTTCGAGTTCTGTTCCTAACTCATTGGATGTTTTTGAAAGAAAAGAGGAAATTCGGTCTTCCATTAGAGCCAACACTCCAATGTAAATTGCTCTTAGCAATTTATCATCTCTATCACTTGCAGGAAGATTGTCAAAGTAATTGAAAACGATTTGATTTTCGATTTCAAATTCTTTAATTTCAATTCGTTTGAGTTGTTGATTTATTTTTATTGTTGCCATTTTTAAAGAGTAATTGCATTTTCTAGTGCTTCAAAATGAAGTTTGTCTTTCTTCTTTATATGTTTTATTAATTCCCTACAAGCAACAGGAATATCCGCCACATATTCACTTTGTTTGCCAATTCTATCTATGTTGTCTAAATGACTAAAATAATGGAATGGCTTACAAATTCTCTTGGAAATTTCAGGGGAAAAAATCTTGTCAGCTCTTCTATCTACATTTTGATCACTTGGATATTTAGTTAATGTGTACATTTCCAAAAACCTTCTTAAGGTATTTGGTATTAAAAATAGCTTGTCTGATTTTAGAGGTTTTTTTAGTTTGTTAAATTCGTAGATTTCTTTAAATAAATAATGATACTCAGATTTATACTTGTCTAAAATGGCAGGCAATTCCTTGATAATGGTGGTATTGTCAGTAAAACTCCTTTCAATATAGTATTTTGACTCTTTGCTAGGCTTCTCCATTGGTAATTCTCTCAATAAATTGAAAAATTCGAAGTTATGAGTTGAAAAAAATAATTGAAGACATTTAAGTTTCCACTCACCTCCAGGATTATCATTGGAAAAGAGCATTTCTTTTAAAATCGAGTTTATTTGAAAGATGTGATTCCCATCTAAACTTGAGATTGGATCGTCAATAAAAACGATATAATCTTTAAAAACCCCTTTAGACTCTAACGATTTTATGGTAACTAAAAAATGAGAAAATGCTATTGAAGTTTTTTCGCCCTCACTTAAATTTGATGCATTCTCACTGCCTCTAAGTAGCAAAAACTTTTTAGATATTGGCTCTAAAATTATTTCTATATCATTTCGATTTAAAAAGCTCTGAATAAAGTATGTATATCTTAAAGCACCTTCAGCGTCACTAACCTTTTTCGATTCATAAAAGTGAATTTGCTTTTCATAATCACTTACTTGGGTATTTAGTTTCTCAATTTGTTCAATTGCAGAATTGCATTTCTTTTCCTTATCAAGGTATTTTTCTCTCATTAAAAATGAGGCAATTAAATGATTTTTGTAGATGTTTCGTTCATTTTCAATACGGTGTTTGAAACCTTTTGAAAAATCATTATTGCTTCTAATTACATTGTTTAGCTGTTCAATTTTATTTGTAATTAGCGAAAAATCAAATTCCTTTATTGCATCTACACTAACGTGTAAAGACTTGCTTAACTTCAAATCCAGTTTTGCAGCAAGAGTTTTTAAGTGCTTTTTGTAGGATGTAAAAATTTTATCAAGTTCTTTTTTTAAACTTAAATATTCGTCAATGTACCCTAAGTTTAGGTCATTACTACTTGAAGGAAAATTAATTTGTTTTGAATTATCTTCTTCTTCAATGATTTGGCTTTTTAGATTGTTAATACCTTCTTTTGTAGTTGAAGCTTCACTATTGAAAAATTCAGTTAAATATTGAAACCTATCGGGTTTTATTTCATTATCACAAAACAGACATTTATCAGATTTTGAATGAAGCTCCTTGCCCTTCTTTACCCAAGTATATACTTCTGAATTACTATTCAATATTTTATCTAAATGCTTTTTATCAGGAATTTTTACTAATAAATCATTTACCGATTTTATTAATATTTCATAGGTAGAGTTGAATGAAATTTCTTCCAGAACCTCTTTGGGTTCTTTTGATAAAACTATGGCTTTGAGTTGCGCTAATTTCTTTTTGTCGGTTATTATAAACTCAGATAAATTGTATTTTACCTTAGATACGATTGGTTTTAGGTTTGCCTTGGTAAAATCAATTTCGCTTCCAAAATGATCAATTTTGATCTCTTTTGCGAAATGTGTAAACTTGCCTGTTGTTGATCTGTCATAAATTTCGAACTCATCAATAGTTTTCAGGTATGGGCTTTTTTTACCTACGGTAGTTTCAGTACCATTTATTAATTCAATTTTGTTTTTTAGCTCTATTATTTTCTCAGTGTATTTTGCATTATCCCCAACTTCAAATAGAATGGTCTTGGATTCAGAAATTTCATCCTTATGAATACTGAAGTTAAGATTGTCTTTTATATAATCAGAGTTAAAGACAAGGATTTCAAATGGGAAGCTTTGTAAGGTTGATGAATCAAAATCACCAGCAGATGTATTTACTTTGAAAAAACTATTATTATAGCTATTGTGTAATTTTTTATCACGTAATGAACTAAATATTCTTGATATAGTTGTTTTACCAGAATAATTCCAACCATAGAATAAGTTTTTATGATTGAAATTTTTTAACCCAGTAACAGAACTCCAAGAAAAGTTCTTGTAAACACCAAAATCCTTTATATTGTCAATTCTATTTATCATATAGATTCTTTACGTGTATATTGATATAGGAATTTAAACCGCTTCCACTTTTTGCAAGTCGTTTCAAATTCTCCACGTGATTTTGTCCAGCCTTTCGATAACTATATCTATATGTTCTAGCTGTACCAGAAAATTTCACAAGGATATAATCAGAACCTATTTCATAGGCTGAAACTCCTGAACCACCACTTGAATTTCTATATCTTTCCATAATTACATTTTTTGAAACTCATATCCTGCTTTTTTAATATTTCTGTCAAAATATTGACCGTGCGAACTTGCACTCATCAATTCTTCATAAACATTTTCGGGAACATCAAAATATTGATAAACACCACCGTGATTAAATTCTATTTCAAGAATTTCGTTTTCTACATTATATCCAACAGATGCAAGATTTGAGGATTCTACTGATTGTCTTTCCATATTGCTTAATTTTTATTACTAAAACTATAATCATCTTTGATTCCATATGCAATGTCTGCAAAATATAAAGAAGCATTTAGCTTCTTCCCACTTTCTTTCAAAGCAACTTTTCTACAAAAAAAATTAGTAAGTTTATTCAAACCGATTAAACTTCCCAAACTTACCCATTCCAACCCATATATAAAATACCAACTACAGGGTATTTTTTAAGAAAAATCAACATTTATTTGTGCGGAATGAAGGTAAGAGACCGAAAAAAGTTGATGTTATCAGAATTCTATTTTAAGCGTGTAACCCAATTATCAAATTTTCGCGGATCATTTCTAAAGTCAGTTTTCGCTTTTTGTTCATTATTTCGCTTACTGGACTTTTGAAACCAATCATATCAACCAATTGCATCGGGACCTTTCACACTGGGGCGTTAGTCCTTACTTCTTCGTAGAAAAACAACACAAAGCAAACCTAGAGGGGCGTAGTCACTTGGTTGGAATGGTTGTGATTACGTTTCATTTGAAAAATGTGAAGAATGTAAATAGGTTAAATATCCTACACCTGCATTTGTCATTTGATGGATGCTCTCAATCTTTGGTATCAGGGGCGTAGCCCATCCTTCTTCTTAGATAAAAAATCCGACGTGATGGGATTTAGGGGCGTAGTCCTGTGATCTTGGGTTTGAATCCAATTTGCTGAGATTTCAGGGCTAACGCCCCTCATGGGAATAATGACATTTCATTTTTCTACGAAGATATATGGGCTACGCCCCTATTTTTCGACCAACTGTCTTCTCTTGCTTCTCGTCTCTATTGTCGCTCCTGAAATTAGTTGACACTTTTTTAAACTTACCTCCTGGTTTTATAGCCAAGTCATATCGACCGCAAGGAGCCTGTCCCGAATTGCGGAAAGATATCTCACTTCGTTCGATATGACCCTGTCGCATTTCGGTACATGACACTTGACAAATGCTTCTTGACTCTTTGTCTCGTCCTGAATTTACTTGACACTTTTTGTAATCACAATCGTCATTTGAACTCGACCCTAAATATATCGCCGAAGGCTTTTATCTATTTATATCGCGAAGCTTATATCGATTCTTTTGTCTCACATGACACTTAATTTTTTGTCTCTTGTATCTTGCGTCTTGACTCTCTCTCCTACTTAATCCCTCCAAATGCCCCAAAGCACATGTTTTTGTGCAGGATTTCTACTTTTTTGAAGCCTACTTGTTTCATCAGATCCAATTGGTAGTTCATAGACCTGGGGGAATCTTCTTTTTCTACATAGTCCAGAACATTCTGACGGTAAGCTTTTCCGCCCAAACCTTCCAAATAATCCCCGTACCGTTCCCAGATATAGTCGTTGAGCAATTCTGTGTCTTGTCTGATCAAGTCCGAAATCATCAGACAACCTCCTGGCTTGAGCAATTGAAACAGTTTTGCAAAGGTTTTTTCCCAATCGGTATCATCTCTAAGATGATGCAAAACAGCACCTGCCAAAATAATGTCATAATGGTTTTCCTTTAACCCTACTTCCCGAATATCTCCCTGCAAAATCGTGACTTCTCCATTTGTTTTCTGAGAGACCCGTTCGAATGCCTTGTACAGCATGGGTTTACTCAAATCTACCAGGGTACAGTTGAGCCCTGGGATTTTTGTAAGCATCATCAATGAATAATTCCCTCCGCCACATCCTACATCCAAAAGATTTTGGGCATTGGGAACAATCCTCTTTGCAGCTTCTGTAATGAGTTCCAATGAAACCCTGGCATCGATTGTGGACTGCTGTCCCGTATCCAAATTTGAGAACCGCTCCACATCATTGTCAAACCGCTCTTTTATCTCTTCTATAGTTGATTTTTTCATTTGTTGTTTTTTATGTATATCCGTTTTCATACCACTAGCCACTTAAATAACGTACTTTATTTGCAGCTGCTGTTGACAGTTAACGATTATCCGTATCATTCCGAGTGTTAAATATGCATACTGGTATCATTTCGGATAATCATATTTTGTTTAATCAAATCCGCCTGATACGCATATTTTTTGCCCTGTAATCCAAGAAGCATCATCTGATGCTAAAAATACAGCTAAGTTTGAAATATCTTTTGGCTGTCCAATTCTTCCCAATGGGGTTTGTCCAACAATAAAATCTTCCATCTGAGAACCTATGATCTGGTTGCCCTCAGTTTGAGTTGGACCGGGCAAGATTGAATTTACACGGATATTTCTTGTCCCAAGCTCTTTTGATAAGGTTCGGGTAATTGCATCTACGGCACTTTTACTTGCAGAATAGATCAAAGACATGGGTGTTGCCTTAACACTTGCCACTGAACTGATATTGATAATACTACCTCCATTTTGATTAAAATATCCCAAGGCTTCTTGGATGGATAAAATCGTTCCCAAGACATTGCTGTTGAATTGGCGATGGAATTCTTCTTCGGTGATGATTTCTACAGGTTCAAATTTGTAGACACCTGCATTGTTAATTAATGTGTCAATCTGCCCAAATTTTTTCCCAACTTCTTCAAACAATCTTTTAACATCGCTTGCCTTTGTAACATCTGCTTGGATCGCAACAGCAGTCCCTCCATTCTTCACAATATTTTCAACAATGGCTTCACCGTTTTTTTTGTCAGACGAATAGTTGACTACCACTTTCGCTCCATCATTTGCCATAGCCTTGGCAATTTCAGCCCCTATGCCTTTTGACGCACCTGTAACTACGATTACTTTGTTCTGTACTTTGTTCATTTTCTAGTTTTATTAAGGAGTAACAAAACTAGAGGGTTGAAAATTGGAATTTTTTGCCTTATGGCAAAAAGTCATTTCTTAGCCCTTATTCGACTTAATGTGTGTTGGGTAATACCCAAAAATGATGCGATTTGACTTTGGGGAATGCGTTGTATAATCGAAGGTTGTCTTTGAACCAGTTTACTGTACTTGGTTTGGGCATCATCGACAAGCATCTCGCTTTTCAGCAAATATTTTTCCAGCAATGCTTTTTCTTTTATTTGGCTTATGATTTTGGGAAAATTTGGGATTGATTTTTCCAACAATTCATACTTACTAATTGTCAATGTGATCAAAGTGCATTTGGTCAGTGCTTCTATATATTCCTCCGAAGGTGTCTTGTTTGTGAAACTTTCCAAAGCAACTGCAAAATGTCCTTCACTTGTAAAATACTGAATAAAATCATCTCCCATGGCATTGGTTCTTACCACCTTAAAAACGCCTTCCAAAACGAAGCCCATTTTTTTGCAGGTTTGTCCTTGCCCGCAGTATTTTTCTCCCTTCTCTAATGTTTCAATATAGGTGTTTTGGATGATCAATGCTTTATCGGCATCTGAAATTGGCAAAATCGATTCAAATAATTCTATTAATCTATCCATTGGATGATGGGAATAGGGTTTTTCTACTGATGGGAAATTTGGGCAGATGACAGTTGATGAATCCTCTGTGTCCAAAGTATCCAAATTTAGTGTCTAAACAGAACTTTTTCCTGCAATACCCATGAAATTTAGCAATGAAATATAAACTTTAATTCAGCAAATGCTTTCTCTATGCCATTCCTACTCACCAATCATCCGTCCGAAATGAAGACAAGGGCAAACCTGCTGTGCTGAAAATCTCTGCTGCTACATAATCTTTGAAAGCGTATCTGACTGCTACTGGGTTTGGGACGTTTGGACTGGATAATTTGATGGATTTTCTTCCCAATACAGCTTGGGCTGGGTGGAATTTCCTGTCTTCCCCTGCTATTTCAAAACCAAGCACTTCTTTGCCATAAGATGTAATCCCGCTTGGAACTTGGTCAAATGATACGGTCACAACACTTCCTTCTGTAGCAAACTCTTTGTACACGGGGCCAGCAAACTCAAAGCCTTTCAATCCATAAGTATTCGCCAAAGCCCAGTAGGCAAAGCGATGTCCTACTTCTTTCTTTTTGGCTGGATGGATATTCTCCTTCTCTCCCACATCCAATAATACGACCATGCCACTGTTTGGGATTTTGTCTGTTGCCTTTCTCTGTGCATCCCTGATATAGGCAGAATTATTCTTTTCTATCACTTCATTTGGAGTGAATTGGGCATAATTGAAGGGTGCGATCTGTGCATAGTAGAAAGGGAATTCCCCCACTGACCATTGGGCTCTCCAGAAACTGACCATTGTTGGAAGCAAGCGTTCATATTGATCGGGTCTGTCATAATTGGACTCTCCTTGATACCAAATCACGCCCGCAATCCCATAGCCGATGATGGGCGAAAGCATTCCGTTGTATAGGGCTGTGGCTGTTCGATTGGGTTCTTTGATATCAGTTTTTTGCTTTGGTAAATTAATCTCGGGGAAATCTTTCAGCATTTCGGAATCCATCCAAGCCTCGATATTGGAACCACCATAAGACACGTGGATCAAGCCCACTGGAACATCCAAAACCTCCGTCAAGAGATTCCCGAAATACCAGCCTGTTGCACTGAAATTGGAAACTGTTTCAGAACTTGGTGATTTCCATGCTCCTTCGAAATTGTCTGTTGGCTCCAATTCAGCTTTGCGAGGGACGGTGATCATTCTCAACAATGGATTTTTGGCACTGACAATTTGCTCCTGCCCTCCTTCTATATGTTGCGCAGGATAGCCTTTGAGGGGCATTTCCATATTGGATTGACCGGAACAAAGCCAAACTTCACCAATCAAAACTCCCGAAAAAACGATTTCCTCACCTGTGTTATCACGAATTTGGAGTTTATAAGGACCTCCTGCTTCTGGAGTTGGGATTTCTGTTTTCCATCTGCCATCAGCGTCTGATGTAGTTTCGACCACATTTTCAGACCAAGTTCCATGAATTGAGATGCGCTGCTTTGGTGCGGACTTGCCCCATATTTTGACATTGGAATTCCTTTGCAATACCATGTCATTGGAAAAAATCGCAGGCAAGGTAACCTGTCCAAATACTCCTTCTATCATGCAAAATGCCAGAAAGACCGATAGGATCATTGAGAATTTTATTTTCTTCATGCTTATAGTTTTTCAATTTCAAATAGTGACTGGTTATTGGGGGAATTATTGATTAGTTGATTTGGTTAAATTAGTAATTGGTTAATTTAGGAATTAGTTAATTTAGTTAAGTATTTAGTCGATTTTACCACGGAGAACACCAAGGAGGCACGGAGATCACAAGGTAAACTAAGTTAAATAGAACAATCTCTCTGTGTCCTCCTATGTTGAAAAACAAGCAAAAGGGCTAAAATTTCACATAACTATTCCACTCTGTTTCTTTTTTCTCTTAAATGCATTCTCAGTTTTGATAGACT
>NZ_JBHUHR010000011.1:0-540 GCF_042682445.1 Belliella marina | reverse complement strand
TTTTCTGATTTTAAGCAATTTTCACACTCATCCAAGCAGCTTCAAATAATTTCAACTCATCCATATAGGCAACACCACTTTGCTTGATAATACCTCGACTGATTCGGAGATTTTGAATGATGTACTTTATTTTTCTGTCAAACTCCGCAGGAGCAAAAAACCTGACATGCTCTAAAGTAGTCAGCGCAAAAAAACCATCTGCCAATCCCAACAACTTAATTCCTGCACCTCCACATTGTGCCATTGATTCTACCAGAATCATTCCCGGAACGATCCCTGCATCAGGAAAACTCCCCTTTAGCCATTGATCCTTTTCATCAAAGGTTTTGGTTCCTATGATTTCTTCTGGGTTGGCAGAAAGCATATTTTCTACAAACAAAAAAGGATCTCTATGCGGAAGCAAATCATGAATATTGACATTTTCGATTTTCATGACAAATGTATTTTAGCTGTATAAAGTAAATATTGTTCAGGAATTAGGTCTTCGTTACCAAAGATAAGCTAAGTTAAAGAAATGTATAAGTCCTAGCAAGTCCGTCT
>NZ_JBHUHR010000010.1:0-1193 GCF_042682445.1 Belliella marina | reverse complement strand
GAGGATGGCCCTAAAGAGTCCGATCCAGAGGATGTGGATGTAGAGACATCAGCCGACCTTGATATCGTGAAGACTGCAACAAGTGCAACTGTAGTGGCGGGTGAAAACATCAGCTACACCATCACAGTAAGCAATGCAGGCCCAAGCGATGCACAGGATGTAACTATAACCGATGTATTGCCATCAGGGACAGGCTTTGTGTCAGCAACCAACGGCGGAACAGAGGCAGGTGGAACAGTCACCTGGAACTTGGGTACCATGGCGGCAGGAGCAAGTGTGGAATTGACCTTGGTATTGTCGACAGAATCGTCCCTGGTAGCGGGAACAACAATCAGCAACATAGCGGTGGTGGATTCTCCAACCGATAGTGACGGCCCTAAAGAGTCCGATCCAGAGGATGTGGATGTAGATGCCGTGGCCGACCTTGATATCGTGAAGACTGCAACAAGTGCAACTGTAGTGGCGGGTGAGAACATCAGCTACAACATCAGAGTAAGCAATGCCGGTCCAAGTGATGCACAGGATGTAACGATAACCGATGTGTTGCCAGCAGGGACAGGCTTTGTGTCAGCAACCAACGGTGGAACAGAGGCAGGTGGAACAGTCACCTGGAACTTGGGAACCTTGGCAGCAGGAGAGAGCATAACGGTAAGTTTGGTACTTTCAACCCCGTCATCCCTAGAATCCGGTACCTCGATCAGCAACATTGCAGTGGTGGATTCACCAACGGACGAAGACGGTCCGAAAGAATCCGACCCAGAGGATGTGGATGTAGAGACATCAGCCGACCTTGATATCGTGAAGACTGCAACGAGCGCTACTGTAGTGGCGGGTGAGAACATCAGCTACACCATCAGAGTAAGCAATGCCGGTCCAAGTGATGCACAGGATGTAACGATAACCGATGTGTTGCCATCGGGAACAGGCTTTGTGTCTGCAACCAACGGCGGAACAGAGGCAGGTGGAACAGTCACCTGGAACTTGGGGACCTTGGCAGCAGGAGAGAGCATAACGGTAAGTTTGGTACTTTCTACCCCGCCATCCCTAGAAGCCGGTACCTCGATCAGCAACATTGCAGTGGTGGATTCTCCAACCGACGAGGATGGCCCTAAAGAGTCCGATCCAGAGGATGTGGATGTAGAGACATCAGCCGACCTTGATATCGTGAAGACTGCAACAAGTGCAACTGTAGT
>NZ_JBHUHR010000009.1:0-7415 GCF_042682445.1 Belliella marina | reverse complement strand
AATCAGTCGAGGTATTATCAAGCAAAGTGGTGTTGCCTATATGGATGAGTTGAAATTATTTGAAGCTGCTTGGATGAGTGTGAAAATTGCTTAAAATCAGAAAATCCAACTTTGTGACTTTTTTATCAAACATCATATGTTCTCTCATACAGTTTCAAAATGGGTTATCTTTTGGTGAAGGAGAAGTTTTTTTGTGTATGCTCGATGAAGCTTGCTGTGGTGAAAATCCTTCGCATCTCATTCCACCTTTATAACCCCAACTTTCTATTCCAAAACCTTTCAAACCCAATCCCGCACCTTCTTGATCTTTTTTTAGGATCTAAGGAATCAATGATTAAGTCCAAAACATGCCAGAAAATCAAATCCCCAAATAATGGGTAGAGGAAGCCATACCCAAATCAAAGAAAACCCCCTAATAACAATCTAAACCTAAAACAACCGCTTCCAAAAACCCTCAAATCTGCCTACTATTCCACCTGGCAAACCCTTCACCCTGTGGATGTACGCCGCGGCGCACAAGTCAGTCAACCCGCCTCCCGGAGGGCAGGCAGCCACTAGACAAATGCGAAGCATTCATGGATACCAATAAAAAACAAACTCAATATCCATAAAAATCCCTGATAGATGAATGCATCAATCAGGGCTTACCGATAGGAATCGGCATTAGGGCTTTTCCCTAGTGGGCTAAATGTTGGTGGCAGTTTTTCGTTTTCTCATTAGGTCAAGCCCTTGCTCTATGGTTACAAATGGCTTATAGCCAAGTTCCTTTCTTGCTTTGCTGTCGTTGATAGTAAACTCTACGCCCAAAACATTTACGAGTCCTTTGTAAAGTGGCGGGTGTCCTTTCAATCCAAATGTTTTCCAAACAAATTCCATTACAGAAGCAACACGTTTTGCCATTGCCAACGAAACACTTTTTTCGGGAATTGTTACACCTTGCGTAGCCATATACTTTTTAATAAAGTCTTTGAATATCGGTGTTTCACCGTCAGTGATAAAATAGGTTTTACCATTTTGCTCTGATTGGTCAGCTACGATTAATGCGTGACAAACGTTTAAAACGTGGCAAGTAACTAAACGGTGATTGCCTCCGTCAATAAACTGCATTCTTCCTTTCTTAGTGGCTTCCATAACACCAACCAATGTATTCGGATCGCCTTTGCCCCAAACTAACGGTGGCCTTACTGCAATGGTTTGAAAGTTTTCTGTGTTTGCTTTCAGAACCAAATTTTCGGCTTGCAATTTTGTCCGTGAATAGCCGTCTATGATGTTGTCGGAAACAAAAGTTTCATCAGCATTTATGATAGGTTTTCCATTCATAATAACCGAAGCGGCACTTAAATACACGAAACTTTGAACCTTGGCATTTTGGGCAACTTCCAACAAAAGTTCGGTGGCATCAACGTGCAATTTTTTGAGTTCTTTTTCGGAAGCAAAAAAATCAACCGAAGCCGCCAAATGAAATACTGAAGCACAATCTTTTACGCCAACTGCCAAAGCTTGCTTATCATTCAAGTCGCCTTTTACTGCTGTTGCCCCTAATTGCTCAACCTTTTGAATGGCTTGAGCAGAACGTGCCAATGCTTTTACTTTATAGCCGTTTTCTATGAGCATTGGGATTAGGTTTTGCCCTACAAAACCAGACCCACCTGTTACAAATACTTGTTTCATACTTTGCTTATTTTAAAATTCATTGCAAAGTTGCCGTGTACGAAAGCGAAAAACGTTTACAAAAGACAAGAAAAAATAGTGGTTAGGATTTTTCTACAATTCTTTTTCTGATACGGCTCAGTGAAGTGGCGGTAATGCCTAAATAGGTGGCAAGCATATGTTGCGGAACTCGTTGCAGGATTTCAGGATTTTGCGACAGCAATTTTGTGTACCGTTCTTCGGGACTGTCTAAAATGAAAGAAGTCAATGCTTGCTGAAACTGAATTAATGTTTGTTCTAAGGTCTTTCGCACAAACTCGTTCATTAGAGGAATCTCGTTGTAAAGTTTGTCCATGTCTTTTTTGTGGAGGACTAGCAACTCTGAAGGTTCAAGTGTTTCAATGATTTCTTTGCTCGCAGTACCAGTGATAAAACTGTCAAAGGCACCAATGAAACTATTTTCTGCTGTAATGTATATCGTTATCTGCTGACCGTCTTTTAGATAATATTTTCTAAGGCAACCTTTGAGCAAAAAAAACAACTCGTCTGTCCGCTTGTCATATGAAACAAGATCGGTTTTTGTTTTTACTTGTCTAAAGGACATAGCCGAAGCCAAAAGTTCTTTCTCGGCTTTTGTGAAGTTCACAAATTTGTCGGTGTATGTAAAAAATTGTTCTGTCATTATTTGGATGATATCTGTTTAAAATTTTGACTAACATTTCTACAAAACATTGATGATAAATATTTTATAAATATACTTATTCTCATTTTTTGCTTCCTTAAAATACAAACGTTAGCTTACGAAATCAACTTTTCTAATGTAAGGGGAATTGCCAGCAACGTCAGACTGTGAAAAAAGTATCTGCTAGTTTTTAGTTCAACTATTTTACGATCCCTCTAAAATTAGTAATTTTTTTGTATTTGTCTGCCCGCCTTAGAAGGGTTTTCAAACCACCAACTTATTTCTATGAACCATATTCAGGGGATAGACCGTTTTCAACTCTCCTTTTACAGCTTGGATGACCTTGTAAATAAGGAAAGCCCAGTAAGGATTATTGATGCCTTCATTGACAAACTTGATCTTGACTTGCTCGGATTCTTTTTCAGACCCAGCAAGCCAGATGAAGATCACAAACTAAAAAAGCACAATCCATACCTAGACAGCAGACCCTCTTTGATATAAGGGATAGATCAGCCAGAAAACAAAAACCTTTCAAACCCAATCCAGCCCCTTCTTGACCCACTTACAGGATCTAAGAAATCAATGGTTAGACCCAAGACATGCTAGAAAATCAAATCCCCAAACTATGGGCAGGGGAAACCAAGCCTAAATCAAATAAAAACCCCCTAATAACAATCTAAACCTAAAACAACCACTTCCCAAAATCTACAAATCCGCCAACTATTCCACCTAGCAAACCCTTCACCCTGTGGATGTACGCCGCGGCGCACAAGTCAGTCAACCCGCCTCCTGGAGGGCAGGCAGCCACTAGACAAATGCGAAGCATTCATGGATACCAATAAAAAACAAACTCAATATCCATAAAAATCCCTGATAGATTTTTACATCAATCAGGGCTTTTTTTCGAGGGCTTTTCTCTAGTGGGCTAAATGTTGGCGCTAGTTTTTATTTCAACCATCTATTCGTCAACGTCAAAGGTGCTAAACAAATTGCAAACCAATAAAAAGGTAAGTTGAACGAAAACAAACTTAAAAGTCCAAAAACAACTGTTGTCAGAATATCGGCAAAACTTACAAATAATTGACTATAACCAAATATTTCTCCTCGATTATTAGGTTTTGTCTCCTCTGCAAGCAATATGTCGACAATACCTGGTAATAAACTAATGGTCAAACAATCAAAAACCAATATGGAATAAAGTAGTGGTTTTGATGAACCTATATTGGCATAGCCTATATGTGTAATTATACTTAAAATAGCTATGATAACAATGAATTTTATGGGTTGAACTTTATTCACAAGTTTGGTGAAAAATATGTAATTGGTCAAAATATTTACAATACCCATAAAAATAAAAAATTGAGAAATCTCTTTAGCATTCATTTTCAATTCCCCTAAACCTATAAAAATTATAAAGTAATGATAATGGCCTAGACTTAAAGTAAGAAAGAACTGAATTAGTATTAATTTGAAAGCCTTTTCATTTGTTGATTGTAGTCTATTTAATGATCCAAAGGCATCTCTAAAATTTAGCTTTTCTTGAATTATCTGATAAATTGAACCCCTCGCTCTTTCTGTTTGGATTAAGGTTTCCTTGAAAATCAAGGAAAGAGTAATGTTAATTATAGCTATTGAAAGAGCTAAAAAAATTAATGGGGTTATTGCATCTTTTCCTTCGAGATTTAATAATAGAATTAACCCGCCTGAAAGCAAAGGTCCAACAATAAAACCAATCGAAAATACAGATCCTGCTAAACCCATATTTCTCTGTAATTTATTACTTGGCGAAATTTCAGTAATTGAAGATTTTACTACGCCAATAGCACCATTGGTCAACCCATCAGAAGCTCTGTTTGCTAAAAAGGAAAGGGGCGTTTGAAATAGTAAAATAGTGTTTGCAAAAAATGTCCCTACAGCTGAAAGTAAAAATATTGGCTTTCGGCCGTAAAAGTCGGACATCTTACCAAAAATAAGTACTGTAAAAACCTGAATCCCTAAAAACAATGCAGTTCCTAAAGCTAAAATAATTTGCGGATTTTTACTTCCTTCAACAAGTTGTGGTAAAATAGGCAAAATTATAGAGCTTGCAGTCATATCCGCCAATACAATGGCGTATATCAAATAAATTTGCCTATTCACATTACAACTCTTTCCTTATGAAAACTCCTGCATTATTAGAGTAATTTATTGCCTTGCCACTACCAATGATATTTTGGTCAATGCCTAAACCAAATTGAAACAATTTTTTGTAGCCCAAACCAAGTCTGAGTTGTTGATAACTAAACAAGTGCTGATTAAACTTAGTGTTTACTATTGACCCGAAGATAATTTGAGAAAAAACACTCCATTTGTCAGTAAGTTTAGGTGTGTAAAATACAAGTCCAAACAAGTCAAACTCGGGTTTATCTTTGATTATCATTGTCGGAAATATATTCATATAAAAGTCACCTCTCTCATTTCCATATTGATATGAAATTGCAATTGTGGGTGAAAATTCATTTTCACTAAATGATCCTCCCGATGAAATCCCCCAGTTTCTATTAAAATTGTAAATGATTTGCGAACTTACAAAGGATGAGTTTAGGAATGCCTCTTCATAATCAACTGCAAATCTGGCAATGCTAAACAGACTTACCTTTTGAGCACTATCTAAATCTTTGAAAAGGAAAAACCCATGTTGTGCCTGCTTATGTCCGGCAAAGACTTCTACTGGAATTTGTGCATAAATGGTATTGGTAATTAAGATGAGAAACGCACTAAGAATAAATATTCGTTGCATACAATTCAGTTATTTAGTTTGAACGGATGCAAAGGTGAGGCACTAAAGGCTAAGAGTACTTATCCAAAAGTCATATTGACTTATCAATTTGCGAAGAAGCTCTAAAGTTCTCTGGACTAACTCCAACTTGCTTTTTAAACCATCTTGAAAACCCTGATACTTCATTGAAACCCAAACTAAAACTGATTTCTTTTATGGATTCGCTTGTGAATGAAAGTTGATGGATTGCTTCTGATGTAATCTGCTCGTGAATAATCTGCAATGCATTTTTACCTAATGTTATCTTGCAGATTTCATTGAGTGTTTTGGAACTTACAGCTAACGCTTCAGCATAGAAAGTAACAGTTTTTGCAATCTTTAAATGCTCTTTAATTAAATCTAAATATTTATCCGTTATTTGTTCAGGTTTTGAGCTGATGATGCTTTTTTGACTCCCGATCAATTCTAGAGACTTAACCAAAAATATACTCAGCAAGTTTTTTATCGTAATGCTTTTATATGGTTGATTTAGTGCAGATTCAAGAAATAATTGGTTTGCCCAGAAAAATAGCTGGCTGTAATTAAATTCTGATATTTCATAATAGCTTTCAAATTCTCTTTTAAAAAAAGGAAGTTTGATGGATTGGAAAAGTGAATTTTCTAGTACTGTTTTTTTGATGTATATCAGAAATCCTTCAGCTTCATAATCTATACCAAGTTCTTTATATGTTTGAAGTTGATTTGGTGAAACAAAACATATGAAAGGTTTGCCATTTGGTCGATAAGTTACCCCGTCAATTGTGAATTCAAAAAAATACTGTTTCGTAACAAGGTCTATTTCGTAAAAGTCATTTCTGTATGTTTGGTATTCCACTAATACATTTGGGGATATATCCTTAACATTTAAGACAAAAATGTCGCTGGTTGCATCTGAGTTTGTCATTTGCAACTTGTTCGTAAAGTCTTGTATATTCTGAAATTTATCTCTTTCCATAAACTACTACCGCGCTGGTTTTCTAAAATTTGACTAACGCTAATAAAATCGTTTAATGCGGGCTAATTTCGAGGCCTAAACCCTCATTAGTCAGACCGAATTTATCGATTTGTTTTTTTATTCTCTTAACTAAGCCCAACTTTCTTTCCTAAACCTTTCAAACCCAATCCCGCACCTTCTTGATCTTTTTTTAGGATCTAAGGAATCAATGATTAGGTCCAAAACATGCCAGAAGATCAAATCCCCAAATAATGGGTAGGGGATACCATACCCAAACCAAAGAAAACCACCTAAATACAACCAAAAACTAAAACAACCACTTCCTAAAATCCACCAATCATCCGACTATTCCACCTAGCAAACCCTTCACCCTGCGGATGTACGCCGCGGCGCACGCAGCAGCAACTAGACAAATGCTATGCATTCATAGATGCCATTAAAAAAACAAACACATTATCTATAAAAAGCCCTGATAGATTTTTTCTCCTATCAGGGCTTTTTTGCAAGGGTTTTTCTCTAGTGGGCTAAATGTTACCTGCTGGCTTTATTCATTAATTTCAATTGTATTGTTTTGATTTTTATTCGATAATTCGATTTTCGTCCAATTACTTTTTGCTGGTGTTTCTGTTGGATACCAGTTTCGATTGGTTTTGACTATAATCAAAAGTCCATTGTCATCACCGATTGCAGTAAATATTTCATTATTTTGGTTCTTTTCAAATAAGTTCAGTTCATATTTTTGTATTAGTTGATTTCCAAATTCTAATGGGTTGTCCATTACAATTCCGATTTCACTAATATTTAATATCTGCTTACTACTAAAAGTCTCTGTTTCGGAGTTATTAAGGTCTTTTCTGGCAATGAATTCCAATAGGTTGTCATTGTTATCATAAAAATATATGGCATTCGCATTCCAAGTTTCGAATTTGGTTATCAAAACAGCATCTTCTTTTTTGATTAATTCAATTCGATTTTGACACCATTTAATCACTTCGTTTAATTTATTTTCAGGTATATTAAAAGCTAAATGATAAATGGGCTTTGCTTTTTTTAAACTTTCTACAAATTTAAGTGTTGATAATCCGATTTTTATACTAATAGATTTAGAATCACATTCCGTAACAGGAAGGTTCAATACATTTCCGTAAAAATCTTTTGTGGATTTTAACTCTTTAGTTAGAATTTCAATGTTGTTTAAATTCATTTTCGATTGTTTTGTTTTTTTTAGCTTCTGACTAACGTAAACAAAATCCCTCAATTTGAGCTGATTTCGAGGCCTAAATCCTCATTAGTCAGACCGAATTTATCGATTTGTTTTTTTATTCTCTTAA
>NZ_JBHUHR010000008.1:0-25634 GCF_042682445.1 Belliella marina | reverse complement strand
GAGGGCAACATTTCTAAAATCGGCCTTGCTGAGAGACTAGTAATTTACAAAAAATCTTGCCACGATGCTCTCAAACGTTAGCTTACGAAATCAACTTTTTTAAAAATCTTGCCACGATGCTCTCAAACGTTAGCTTACGAAATCAACTTTTTTAAAGTAGGGGGAATTTCAGCCAACGTCCTTCAATCCGGCAAACAATGTTTCGGCTTGGTGAATAGTCAAGATTTAAAGAAAGCCCTGTGGTTTGGAAACCGTTTACTGTTCCTGTTGGGATAATAATTCCCGTCTCATCTTGATAATACTCCGCTCTGATGGCTGTCTTCCAAGTATTGCTAATGGTATATTGTCCGATAATTACAGGACTAAACCAAAAGTCATAAGCTGAATTTTCTTTCAAACGCTGCTGTATTCCAATGTCAAAACCTGCAGTTAAATCAAATTTCTCCGATACTTGAAATTGACTGTAGAGGTTATTGAAATAACGCATTCTTCTAGAAGTGTCTGGGTCGTCTGTTCCAATAAATGTACTCCAATTTAAAGTGACTTTTTCAGTTGGACTATAATTTACTTGTGTTCCAAACGAAGGCAATGAATTGCCTTCCAATCTTTGTATGCGTTGCCACCCATTTACAATCAAACCTGCTATTTCCCATTTATCATTGGGATTAAAAGTCAATTTTGCCCCTGTTAGAAAGTAAGGTGAATTTTCAGCCAACAAAGAACGGCTTAAAGTCATATTATCCATGGAAATGGCACTTTCAAATCCAATATGAGAAGGTAAAACACCTGCATCTAGCCAAAGATTGTTTTTCTTATTGAGAGAAATTCCAATGTTTGCTTCAAAGATGCTTTTCAAAAGTCCTGGCTCTGCTGCATAATTGTCATTGGCATAAGTACCTGTTTGCAATGCAAAATTGGCTCGGTATTTTGAATGTTCTAAACCAAATTTCAGCAAGCCCAAATTTAAATTAAACTCGTTGTGTCGGTTATGGTTGAACAGAAACGATTGCCTTTCCGTGCCTTGTGGTTGGTTCAAATCATACATGTAAAAAACGTCTGCAAAACCTGATACATTCAATTGAGGTTTTTGTTGCCAAGTGCTATCAACTTGTGCCGATATGCTGGAACTTGATAATATTATTGCGATAATTATATTAAACTGCCAAATCTGCTTCATCTTCTATTATTTTAATTTTATTTTTTCTTGCCAATATTGCCAGACCAAAAGTCAATAGACCGAGTCTGCCCACGAACATTACAAATATGATTACGACTTTTCCCCAAGCACTCAGGTCGCCTGTTATACCTGTACTCAGTCCTACAGTACCAATGGCTGATGTAGTTTCAAACAAGATTTGATGAAGAGGGAAATCTTCGGTCATAGCCAATAAGAATGTGGAAAGAAAAATGACGGATGCGTAAAGCATAAAGATGGAAGTGGCTACATAAAGACTTTCTAAGGGGATGGTTTTGCCAAAGAAGGTTACCTTTCTGTTGTTCCTGATTCTGCTCCACATGATGGCTATTAAGGCAGTTAGTGTGGTGGATTTCATACCACCACCTGTACCAGAAGGGGAAGCACCTACATACATTAAAAAAATCACGACCAATAAAACTCCCAAGGAAAAACTTCCGATAGGAACGGTGTTAAAGCCTACCGTAGTAAGTGCCGTCATAGATTGGAAGAACGAAGCCATCAACTTATTTTCTCCTAAATGACTTACCGAAGGCTCAAAAAAGTAAATCATTGTAGTCCCAATAGAAAGTAAGACAATGATTACCCCAAAAATAGTTTTGGTAGTAAATGTGGTGCTCTTTGTTTTGCCCGTAATTCTGTTCCAAAGGTCGGTTACAACGATAAAACCCAATGAACCGCAAATAGCCAATACAGAAATAATTGTGTTGATGGAAGTATTGCCTGTAAATTGCTCAAAACTATCATTATACAGTCCAAAACCTGCGGTACAAAAAGCTGAGACACTATGGTAAATACTGCTCCAAATCGCAAAGTTATGTTCTACGCCTGCTCTGGTAAAAGCAATATAAAAACACAATGCTCCAATGGTTTCTATTATAATTGTAAATATTATTACTGATTTCAGAAAATCTTTCAATTCAAATCCTTTTGGCATTGTAAACTCTGCATTCAATACGCGCTGATGCCAATGGGTCAAAGGGCTTTTCTTTGACAATAAAACAAAGGAAGTGAATGTCATATAGCCAATGCCGCCAATTTGAAAAAGCAGCATTACAATGAATTGTCCAAACCAATTATAGGTGTCAAAAACACTTACGGTCACTAATCCCGTAGTGGAAATTGCGGATGTGGCGATAAACAAACTATCCAATGCAGTGACCGCCTGTTTATGAAGAAATGGAAAACAGAGTAGAGTCCAACCAATTAGGGTATAAGTCAGAAAACCATAAAGTAGGTTTTGCTGGGGCGATAGTGACAATTGAAATTTACGGTATCTTTTTATTATGTTTTTCATACTAATTAATATATAACTCTGGGGAAATTCCTCGCCAATTGGCGAATGCTTTAGTTTAATGTTTATGTGCCCTTTGTGTATTTATAGTGTTCCTTGTGGTTAAGTTTTTCACCACAAAGTCTAGCATTTGTCTTTAGTGTTGGATAAATCTTTTTTGGCTGTAGCCGAAACAAAACCTACCAGTTTTTAACCGATAGTAATTTAGTTGGGTGAAACTTCATTTTTAAGGTCTGTTAGGTGAGTTTGAAGATTAGAAAGCTGAATGATTATTTTATCCTTTCCCTCAATGGGGATTTGGATGTCTTGATAGAGTTGTTTGGCTAATTCCACGGCGTTTAAGTAATCGGAGACTTTGTTTTGAAAGTCTTCTTGGTTTTTAGCATTTACAAACCATTTCAAACCCTTTTTCACTTCTTCATTGCACTGGAAAAGATGTCTCGCACTTTTAGGATGGTCTTGTTCGTAAAGCCTTGAAAATTCTGCTACATCAAAGCAAACTTGGACAATCACATCTGCCATTTTTTTGGTTATCGATATTTCACTATTCATAGGTTCTGAATTTTAGAAATGGAAAAATCGCAAATAGAGATAAACAGCAATTCCTAAAACTACCATTATCCCAATAGCTATCGGGATGGATACAATCAAGTGTTTGATGTCCTTATACCAATCTTGAATAGATTCGTAGGGTTTGCCTTTATCTTCATCATAGAAAAAATCCCATTTCATTTCTTTGTATTTTTTTGATGCTACAAAGGTCAGGTGAAAGTGATAAGTAAAAAATCAAGGTTGGATAAGCCTGTATAAAGATTTTATAAAGACTACTGAAAACGATAACCTACACCGCTTTCTGTGATAATGTGCTGTGGGTTATTGGGATTTTCTTCAATTTTTTTACGAAGAGTTCCTACAAAAACGCGCAAATATTGTGTTTCGGATTGATAACTGTAGCCCCAAATCTCTTTTAATAGGTATTGGTGTGTCAGGACTTTACCTTCATTTTTGGCAAAGAGAGCCAATAGATTATATTCTGTAGATGTCAGCTTTAAAGCTTCATTATTTCGTTTTACAATACGGGCTACCAAATCAACCTCAATGTCTCCGCAAGTAATGATTGGGTTGTTTTCGGTATTTTGACTTCTTCTAATTGCTGAACGAATTCTTGCCAACAGCTCGCCTGTCCGAAAAGGTTTGGTTAAATAGTCAGTGGCTCCATTGTCAAGAGCCGAAACAATATCGGTTTCATTGTCCTGTACCGAAAGTATGATGATGGGTTTGTTATACCATTCCCGCAGTTCTTTTAAAATTTCGTGACCGCTTTTGTCGGGCAAACCAATATCGAGCAATATCAAATCAGGTGGATGACTAGCCGATAAAACCAAACCTTCTTTTCCTGTGCTTGCTTGAACTACTTTATAATCGTTGCTTTCCAAATTTATTTGAAGCAATTTTCTGATTTGCGGTTCATCATCTATGATAAGTATTTCTGCCTTATTCATTTTCTAGGTTTTCATTTTGTAAAAATTCACAAGGGATTTCGATAGTGAATTTTGCTCCGCCTGTGGCTAAATTTTCCAATAGTACTTTGCCATTCATGGCCTCTGCAAAACCCTTTACAATGGAAAGCCCTAAACCTGTTCCACCCGTCGCAGTATTGTTTAGGCGGTAGAATTTATCAAATACGAAATCAATTTCAGTTTCAGGAAACCCTTTTCCATTGTCAAAAACCGAAATGATACAATGTGTTTCATCATAACCCAATTCAATTGAGATGGTCGAATGCTGTGGTGTATGCTGTACAGCATTGTGAATTAGATTGTAAAGAATTTGCTCGGTCAAACCACTGTCAATCCTGACCAAGGGTAGATTTTCATTTGGTATAAATACAATTTTGTGATGTTGGGCATCATTTTCATTGTCTTTAATCGAAGAAAAAACAAGCTCGTTCAAATCGCACCAATCAACTTTGGGTTGAATAAAACCCGCTTCAAGTCTGCTCATGCTCAATAGGTTTTCGACTTGTCGGTTTAGTCGAAAACTGGCAATTTGAATTTCAGCGTAAAGTTCATTGCGGTTGTTTTCGGAAAGCTTGGTTTGGTTGTCTTTAATCGTATCAATGGCACCAATTATTGTTGAAATTGGAGTTCTCAATTCGTGGGAAAGAGAACTGAGCAAAGTGTTGTATAATTTAATGGCTTTTTCCTTGTCTTCTTGTTCTCTCTCTTTTCGTTCAAAATCTCGGATTTTGTAGGTTAGAACGGCATTAATGAATGCAATTACAAAATACATTAAGAACATCAAACCATCCTCAGGAGTCGCAATTTGCCAAGTGAGAATGGGTGGTATGAAAAAGAAATTCCAAATCAAGGCACTTAACAATGCAGAAAGCATCACGGGAAGAATATCAAAAAGTATGGCATTGACAGAGACGATCAAAAGTAAAATGAGTGCAACAGCCCTATAGCCAATAATGTCAACCGAGAAAAAGCATAGAATAGCGGTCAGTACAATAAGCAAAACACTTATCAGGTATTGTCTTTTCTTGCTGTATTTTCTTGTTCTAAGTATATCCACTTTTTAAGGTTCAAAGTTAATTGTTAAGGTATAAAGATTTCGTAAAGATATCAGTCTTTCATGGAAATCACTTTTAACAGTGCCAAGCGAGCAACCCTTAGAGGGTTGCCCAATTTAGGTGAATTGGCTCTTTTGGTTTTTTAGCGTTGGCTGTGTGTGCCGTTTTATTCTTCCTTCATTGTTGTTCGGCTTTTTCGGCAAATCCAAGAATGTATCCATTGATGTCTTTCAGGTAAAACTCCTGCATTCCGTACCAAGTCTTTTTTAAGTCGGTTACTTGCAGGTTTTTCACTTTCATTTGTTGGTGAAATTCTTTAATTCCTTCGATGTCCATATAAAACGAAACGGATGCTCCTATTGGTAATCCTTGTGCAAAAACTACGTCTTCTTTGAATGTGTCGGTGCGTTGGAAGAAAATCTCAACATTGTCTTTTTGCATCATCGCATAAACGTATTCTTTATCTTCTGCAAAAGTTTGTTCTATACCGTCTTGTGTTATCGGAACGGTCATTATCAATTTGAATCCGAAGTTTTCTTCGTAGTAAGCAACTGATTTTTTTACGTCTGTTACTTCAAAATTTGGAGTGAGTTTTGTAATCTTCATTATAGATCTGTTTTAAAATTATCATACAAAACTACTTTTCTGATTTGGTAGCCAATTGTAAAAATCGGACGTTTTTATTTTTTGATAATTCGCCAGGTGTTGTTCCTGTATGTTTTTTGATTTCCTTGATAAAATGCGCTTGGTCAAAATAATATTCGTTTGGGAAAATTTCCCCTTCGGAAATGGAACTATAAGAAGCATTGCACCGGACAATGTTTAAAAATGTTTTCAACGAAAATCCAAATTGCTGGTTGAAGTAACGGTTGATTTGCCGACTGCTCCAACATACATTTTCTGAAAGTTTCTCAACAGTTAAATTTTGTGTGCCGTAAACCAATTCAAAAAGTTTGAGTTTCCTATTGTCTATTTCTTTTAGATGCTTGGTGGAATTTTCCAGGTGTTTTGAAATGTCTGCAACAAATTTTTCAAAACCATCACTTTGATAAGTGTCAATATTCCAAAAGTTTAAAGGTAGAATTTCAGCTGTATTGAGTATGGATTTTATTGTTTGATGAAATAAATATTCGGTTGCCAAAAGCTTGAAGCGAATACCAAATATTTTTGTCGATTTAGGAATATGGACGTTTATAGGTTTCGTCCAAACTCCTGTAAGTTTTACAAGTTTCAGCGTTTTTTTATCAAATTCCGCAATCAGGTCAAAATACCCATCTGGAATAATGGTGTGTTCAATATCCGTTTCAGAGGTTTCGTACTCCCAAAAACTGTCAATGAAATTCATCAAAAATCCGTTTGGTTTTATTTCTCTGTATTTCATTGCCTTAATTTCGTTCTAAAATGGCATATAACTTAGAAATTGAACCCATAGTCTCGTTCGACTTTACAGATTCTGGTTTTGAATTGCTTGTACCATTTTTCCCTGCCCATTTTTTGCGCCAAAAGATGATCGGATTGCATTTTCCATTCCTTGATTGCCTCCAGGCTTTCCCAATAACTGATGGTGATCCCCATGCCATCTCTTACGGATTCATGGCCAAGATATCCTTTTTGGTTTACGACTAATGATTCCATCAATTCAGCCATTTCACTGTAGCCTTCCTGGTCGTTGTTCAATAGATTCGTAAATATCACTGCATAATATGGGGTAGGGGGAGTTGCTGCAATTTTCATAGACCTTTGGGAATTTGGTTAAATAGCTCTTCTATATTTCCGGTGCTCTTATTGTCTTTACCAATGATACGTTTTGTTCTTAGGTAGCGATTGCGTTCATATTCGTCATAATCAGGACTTTCCGGGTCAAAACTGCTGATTCGAACTCTTCCCCGTGAGTGTATAAAAGAGTTGTTTCCAATCCACATTCCTACATGGACTACACGTTCTTTTTTGCCATCACTTTCTTTTTCTCCAAAAAACAATAGATCACCTACTGCTAAATTGTCCCAATTTTTTTCCACATCAACTTCTTCACCCTCATGGACTTGTTGTGATGCATCTCTTGGGATGATTTCCCCATTGAGAAAATATATTGTCTTGGTAAACCCACTGCAATCTACTCCTTTTATCGATGTTCCTCCCCAGAGATAGGGCACTCCCATCATAGACTTTGCAGTTTGGATAAGGTTTGTGTCACTGGTTTCCCTAGTAGAAATCCAGCTGTCAAATGACATCACTTGGTCTTTTTTTACGAATCCTGACCTTCCATCAGGCAGCAATACTCCAAGGTGGTTTTTAGATTCGTTGGAAGCTACCATTATATTGCCGGCGACCAAATCACTGACGATATCTGACTCATCATCAGAGGTGAAGACATGTCCAAAAAGTTCTGTAAATACAACTTTCCCACTTTGGTGCCAATCATTGATTTCTTGTTCAGACATCAATTGGATACCAGCTGCATCTACCCATGAGATATATGCATCAGGGGTTTGGACCAGATACCAAGAGTCTTGCTTCTTGAGCACTTTCAAAGGTGTCCCCAAGGTTGCTTGTGTTGCCAACTCGGCAGAATGCTTGCCATTGCTTCGGAGGTTCGCGACAGAAATGGTGACAATTGCATATTCCTTTCCTTCAAGTTCCAGCCCGGGAAGGAGTTTGATTTGATTATCAAACTTGACTCCAAGTGTATCCAAGTGCTCAAGAAATGGGATAAGGGCATGTTCAAGATTAGTTTCCCCACTCAGGGTCTTTCCATCCCACTGTATATCCCACAAGGCTACTCGTTTGTCATGAGCATAACCAACACGAAAGGTTTCAATGGCTTCTTGTATAGGATCTTCCGCTTGTTCCTGACAAGAAGGAAAGCTGAAAAGAATTATGAAGAAAAAGCAGAAGTGAGCAATGTGGCTTTTCATAGTCGGATTTATTTATACAAAAGAATAAAAAAAAAGCGGGCTTGAAAATCAAGTCCGCTTTTTTTAAATGGTTTTTTAAGATTACTTTTCCAAGCCTGGTGATCTTTCCAAGAACTCCTGATAAAGCTTGATATGCCTGTTGCTCATTGGGACTCTGTATCCATCGATAAAGACATGAAGGATTTGCGTTCTGGTTTCGAATGGATCTCCGTCGGATACAAACAGGGTAGCGTCTTTTCCGGCTTCAATTGAACCTCTTCTGTCAGCTATCCCAAATACTTCCGCTGGATTGATGGTTACCGCTTTGAGAGCTTCTTCTTTGCCCATTCCGTATGCTGCAGCAAAGCCAGCATTGAAAGGTAGGTTTCTTGTGTTTTCTGTGTCATTTGTTCTGATGACAACTTTTACACCAGCCTTCGCCATTTTGCCAGGGTTGGTGTAGGCGGCATCATATCGATCGGATTGCCTGGTTGGGATAGATAGCATAGGTCCAGTGATGACAGGCAGTCCGGAAGCAGCAATTTTTTCAGCTACCCTCCAGCCTTCAGCTACACCGGTCAAAATTGCTTTCACACCTTTTTCTTCGATCCATTTGATGGCAGCTTCTATATCAGCTGCTGCATTTACTTCGACCAATAGCGGAAGTTCTCCAGTTACAGCTTTGGCCAATTGTTCCATTTCTGGATAAAATTGGAGTGCTGCACCAGCCGATTTCAATTCTTGGTATTTGACTGCCCTTCCCCAGATTTCATTGAGGTCTTTTTGGGCTTTTTCAGCTTCTTTTTTTACTTCCTCATCACTTCTTCTATCCCAGGTACTTCTTCTTGCAGAAGTAGGGAAGTTTAAAATTATCCCTTTGAATCCGGCGTACATTTGGTCTGGTGTGTACCCATTCAAGTTGATCAGAGCGGCAGTGCCGGGGAAAATCCCACCTGAAGGATTTGCCAATGTGGTAGTCACTCCGCTTACCCTTGTCACTGGAATAGCTTCTGAACTGGGGTTGATAGCGACCAAGGCTTGCATGTTTGGGGTTACGTTTCCGATTTCGGAAAAATCTTGGGTTTCGGGAACAGAGTTGATTTCCACCAGGCCTAATTTCCCGCCTCCGTCAAAGAGCCCGGGATAGATGAACTGCCCGGTACAGTCGATTACTTCCGCATCTCCAGCAGGGACATCTGTGCCAACAGCTTCTATTTTTCCATTGACAATCAGCACACTTCCATTTTCAATGTTTCCTTTCGTAACAGTGACTATGGTTGCATTTTGGAGAAGAAACTTCCCATTTCTAGGCTTGATGAATTCCCCATCGAATTGTTGTGCCTGTGACAACAAGGGTAGGAGGACCAAAGCCATCGTATATATTATAGATTTGAATTGCTTCATGTTAGTTAAGATTTTTGAAATATCCTTGATAGCGTTAATGTGTATGCTCGAATAGGTTTCTGCCGAAATTTGTGAAGAAGAAATCAACACCATGCATACAGCTATGGTCATGTTCTTTTAAGAAAATCGGTTCGACCGTTTCGGTAGCGCTGACACTGATTCTCATGTCATTCTGATCCTCTTCTATGTCAAAATATTTCACACCATCTACAAAAGTCATTTGAGGAATGGCATATACAGAAAGAGGGTGATCGTTGAAAATGACCAAGTCTCCCTGTTTCCCTTCTTCGATCGATCCCACTTTGTCGGCGATACCAAGCTGCTTGGCGGGATTGATGGTAATCAATTCCAAGGCTTGCTGGTCTGTCAACTGACCATATCTCTGTGTCTTTGCAGCTTCATGATACAAATGCCTGATCAGTTCCCCAGAATCAGAGTTGATCGAGGTGATTACACCGTTTTCTGTTAAGATAGCGGCATTGAATGCAGTGGAGTAATACACTTCAAACTTATATGCCCACCAGTCAGCAAATACGGAAGCTCCCATGGTATATTCTGCCAATTCGGGTGCTACTTTGAAGCCTTCGTTTACGTGGGAAAATACAATGTTGGTTATTCCGAAATCCCTACATGTATTGATCAATGCATAGATTTCGTCAGCCCTATACGAGTGGCAATGAATGATAATCTTGCCATCAAGGATATCAACCAATGTTTGCAATCTTGCATTGTATTTTGGAGGCACAGGTGTAGCACCTTTCTGTTTGGATGCATTTTGATAATCCTCCCAAGTTTTTTTGTATTGTAAGGCTTCATCGAATCCATTTCTGATGATGGCTTCAACACCCATTCTGGTTCTAGGTTGAATGTTTTTCCCCCTGCCATGTACACGCGTAGGGTTTTCACCAAGAGCAAATTTGATGGTTCTTGGTGCTTCCTTCATGTACAAATCTTCTGGGTTGAAAGTGCCGTAACGATGTTTCAAAGTAATGTTTTGACCACCGATGGCATTGGCAGAACCATGCATGGCATGTGAGATGGTCACCCCACCAGCCAAAGCCCTGTATATCCCAATGTCGTATGGATCGACTACATCCGCCATTTGTACTTCGGCTGTGATAGGGGCAGTAGCTTCGTTTACAGCGTCAAGAGCTACATGTGAATGGGCATCAATGATCCCTGGCATGACATATTTCCCTTTGGCATCTATTACAGTGACATTGTTTGCACTGATATTTTTGCCGATTTTTTTGATGATACCATTTTCAACAAGTACATCTGTATCTTCCAAATCACCTTGGGTAATGGTTATTACAGTTGCGTTTTTGATAAGCACAGAGCCTTTTTCGGTTTGGCCCTTTGAAGGCATCCAAACCATTACCAAAAATGCGGCTATGATATAATTAAGCTTTTTCATTTTTACTTTGGTTTAAAGATTGGATTGGCTTTTTCGAAGCAGTCAATGGAAAACTCCCAAATTCACCAAGCGACATTGTACCGGTAAATTGGTCTTCCGAAACATCACCGTTTACTGTTACTGTGATTTGCATTCCACCTGCGGAGACGTCGAAAGCAAAGCTCAAGACATTGTCTTCTACACTTATATTCTTCATTGGCGCCTCAGCTTTTCCATTTCCTGATGGGTCGTCGTATGTAATCGTCCCTTGATAGCCATCACCCGAACCTTCAAATGTCATAGTTCCTCCAGAACTTCCTGCCGGTGTGTCTGATACGTAGTCCCAGGTCCCGGCGACTCCAGAATTCGTGTTTCCATTATTATTCCCGTTTGATGCTTTTTTTGCCTTTGTATCATAATCAAATACATATCCATCAGCAATTACATGCTTGATTTGGGCATCTTCGGTAAACAATGGAGCGGTGGTAATGACCATATTGGCCAGTTTGCCCTTTTCTAATGTACCAGTGAATTTTTGTATTCCTAAATTCTCTGCCGAATTGATTGTCAAAGCTGCCAAAGCAGCATCGCTACTTAGACCATTTTCGATCATGGTTTTGATGTTTTTCATCAAATCTCCCGATTTGGAACCACTCGTTGTAAAACCGAATTTGACACCTTCACTTTCAAGTATTCCAGCTTGCTTCAAAGCTGTTTCATAGGCTTCTTTTACTCTGTCTGTACGTTCTTGGGCTTCTTTACTTAAATCATCTTTCTTTTCTTTCGACTTGTCTTCTGGAAGTGTCAATGCTAGCAATACAGTAGCATTTGCGGCCTTGATTTCTTTGATTACTTTTTCAACCTCAGTTACTCCTGACAAGACGAGTTTGAAGCCAAGTTCTTTTTGGAGTCTCAATGCCCTCCTTATTTCCAAATCATTGGAGACTTCGAAAATTACCGGAATATTCTTATCCAAAACAGGATACATTGCTTCCAATGTTTTGTTGATTTCCGGTCTGTTCAAACCTTGGTTGGCAGAGAACAATTTGCTGTGTTGGTAAGCCAATTCAGCATTTTTATAGACATCCCTGAATTTTGCCATGACCCCAAGGTGTGTACCTGGATACATTCCCCTGGAGCCTCTGAATTTGGTACTCACAGCAGTGTTTTGAGCCAAAACATTGGAGGAATTCGGACTTCCAAAGACTACTATGGCAGACTTTCCTGAGATCATGCCGCCATCTGGAATCATTTGGGCAACCGTAAAACCCGCTTTTCTCCATTCATTGACAGCATTATTGTTTATATCAAACATGTCTAGGACATTTCTCCATGGTGTGATACCAGCCAATTCGTCTGATGGATTGGAGGAATCAAAATTGGAAGGCCTGTCGGGATCGGCAGGACGTGTGATACCCGAAGAACTTCCTCCATCTATGAAACCAGGGTATATGTACAAGGAGTCCCCATTGATGATATCGGTACCTGCAGGGATCGGGACGTTTGTTCCGACTGCCACAATGAGCCCGTCCTTGAATAGGAGGGTGCCCCCTGAAATTGTCTTGCCCGGGGAAGTGGTAATCGTCGCATTTTGTATGGCGTAGCTGCCAGTTACCCTTTTGGTGCCACTTGGGTCACTTTGCCCCTGAGCTGCCAAACAGACAAAAAGAAACAGCACTCCCAAATAGCTACCTCGTAACTTGGATTTAGTGTAGATATTCATTCTATAGATTGATGGTTGGTTGAATAATTAGAATGGTAATCTAACAAAAGATTTTTTTTTGAAAAATTTTTATTTTTTGGCGATACGCATAAATGTTAGGAACGGCAATTTTCTGAAAATGTATGTCAGATTACTATGTTCATAAAAATTTTGGTGAAAATTGTACTTTTATAATGTAAGAACATAACTTTTTTTATAAAAAAAACACTGTATATTTCGAATAGAGACTTAATCGCTTGAGATGAAGAATATACTGATAATAGAAGATGATAAATTGATTTCCAGCTTGGTTCAATTCAGATTGAAAAAAGATGGATACAATGTTACCATGGCTGAGGATGGGATTGCTGGAATCAGAGCTATAGAAAACGATAATCCGGATTTGATAATCACCGATGTCATGATTCCCTTCAAAAATGGGATTGAGATCATCAACCATGCGAAGAAATTTAGTCCAAAAGTCCCCATTATTGTATTAAGTTCACTAGGCGAAGAGGAAGATACCGTATTGCAGGCGTTTACTCTGGGGGCATCAGATTTCATTCCAAAGCCATTTAAGCCAAATGAATTGGCATTTAGGGTAAAGAAATGGCTTGGATTTTCACGCGATTGATTATTTTCTTTAGGATTATATGCTGTTGATGTTAATTGTATTGTCTGTTTTTCATTCTGTACTAGATATAGTATTGGTAATGCTTTTTTTAGTTGCTGTATTTTTGATTTGGCTGCTGCTAGACCTAAAAAGGAAAAGATTGATTAGGGAAGATCAAGAAAAAATTGCGCAATACCGGATTTATGGTTTTTTTTCATCCATTATCTTTGACCATGATTTAGATGAAAATCAGTTTAATCGAAAAATCGAGAAATTAAAAAAGAAGATACCATTTGAAAAAATATGGTGTAAAGAACTTGTTTTGGAGAACATCATCGATTTAGACAGGAACCTGAAGGGGGTGCAGAAAAAGGTATTGATACAAGCTTATTTGAAATTCGGTCTTTATAACCATCTAAAGGGACTTTTGGCCACAGAGAAATGGTACTACATTAGTAAGGTGCTGTATTTCTGGCGAGAGTTGGGGCATGCTCCGAGTTCTAAGATTATCTATCCCTATGTCAAACATGAAAATATGCAAATAAGAACTTCGGCTTTGTTGGCATATATTTCCATTTCAGACGAGGGGCCTCTTCGGATATTGGAGGATTATGCTGATGAAATCAGCCCGATCGACGAAATGAAACTTATAGATATACTGCAGCGAAAAAAAATCAAAAAACCAAGTCAATTGGGGGAATGGTTGAAATTCGACGATGCCAGTCAACTTGGTTTGGTCTTGAAGTTGGTTGCCCATTACAACGCCCTGGAATTCGCCGATAAGGTGGTTCTTCTTTTGAACCATACTGAACGTCATGTCCGTTTCAATGCAATTGACGTGGTTGGCAAATTGCTGCTGATCGAAGCAGAAGATAAATTGATAGAAATGTACCATCAAGAAGATGAGACCAGTAAGATCAAAATCATCAACGTATTGGCTCAAATCGGATCAGGGGCTTCCATGGACTTTTTGAATGATTTGGTGGTCAGACTGAATCGATCAGAATTACTAATAGCTGCGATGTACAGTCTGAAAGAGTTGGGAAGTCCTTTGTTCGAAGAATCATTTGATGATAAACCTATTTTGAAAGCAGCTAAATTACATGTACTTGATCCCTATATTTAAATGATTGAACATTTCAAAACTTTCATGGTCTTATATGAGTGGTTTATTCTTTTTTATTCAATAAGCTACCTTTCCCTTTATTTGCTCTTGGCAATACTCGCATTTGTAGCAATCAAAAAATATAACAACAACAAGTATTTTTTGAAAGATGATATTGTAGTCAAATCAAACCATATCATTGGTGTGTCTATTGTTGCACCTGCATTCAATGAAGGGATGACCATAGTACACAATGTTAGATCTTTGATGAACTTGAACTATCCAAAGTTTGAGGTTGTGATTGTCAATGATGGGAGTACAGATGATACACTTCAGAAGCTTATAGATGAGTTTGATCTGGTACCAGTAGATTTTTTTTATGAAGCCAAGATCGAAACCAAGCAAGTTAGGGGGCATTTTAAATCCACAAACCCAGTGTATTCACACCTGCTTGTTGTAGATAAAGAGAATGGTAAAAGCAAAGCAGATGCATCCAATGCTGGAATCAATTCAGCAAGTTATCCTTTGTTTTTATGTACAGATGTAGATTGTATTCTTAGAAGTGACACGATCATGAAACTAGCCAAGCCATTTATGGATAGAGGTAAAAAAGTGATCGCTACCGGAGGAGTATTACGTCCATCCAATTCATGCATTGTTCAGGATGGATTTTTGGTAGATGTCAGTTTTCCATCAAATTGGTGGGCAAGTTTTCAAGAATTGGAGTATATAAGGGCATTTTTATTCGGAAGGATGGCTTGGGGGGAAATCAACTCTCTATTGCTCGTTTCTGGTGGCTTGGGGATGTTTGATAAGGAGATAGTTATCAAAGTGGGAGGTTATTGGCACCAATCTTTGGGAGAAGATATGGACTTGATCACGAGGATGAGAAAACATATGCATGATATCAAAGAGGACTTCAGGATTTTGTATATACCTGAGACCCTTTGTTGGACAGAAGTGCCCTCAACAAAAGATGTATTGATGAAACAGCGAGTGAGATGGGCAAGAGGCCTTATCCAAACATTGGCATTACATAGGAAAATGTTTTTTAATCCAAAATACGGAAACACAGGTTTTGTGGCAATGCCTTACTTCTTCTTTTTCGAGTTTCTAGTACCCATTTTGGAGGTTTTTGGGCTTTTAATAATTGTATTGGGTTATTTGTTTCTGGGTTTGGATTTGGCGCTCTTTTTGAAGTTGATGACGGGCATATATTTATTCTACTTTTCAATAACCATTGGCTCAGTGTTGCTTGATGAATGGTTTAATAAATATTATCGTTCTAGAAGGGATCTTGTCAAATTGATAGCCAAAGGATTGATAGAACCATTTGTTTACCATCCATTTTGTGTTTATGCTGCAATAAAAGGATATGCCCATTACTTTCTTAAGAAAGAGCAAAAGTGGGGTAATATGCAAAGGACTGGATTTAGAACTTCAAAAAAGAAATGATCATGAAGAGAGCTTCATTAGTATTGATCTTCGTATTGTTATTGTCAGGATTGGTTTATGGACAGCAAGTAGATACTGACAGTTTACTCAAAGTAGCTTACAAAGAGTTCAATGAGTCAAATAATTTGGGAAAAGCAAAAGAATTATCATGGAAAGCTCTGGAGATCGCTCCGGATTATTTGGATTTCCATGTGCTACTAGGAAGAATTTACCAAAGATCAGGAGCTCTGGATAGTGCTAAATTCTATTTCGATTATGTTCTGGATAGGGATAAATCTTACCATGAAGTTTATATGTATCTCATACCAGTGAATATTTCAACAAAAAACTACGATGAAGCATACTTTAGGATCAATGAAGCAAAGGCAAGTGGGCTGAAGCAAGCTCCATTACTTGGATTTGAGCATCAGATCTTAGTGGAGAAGGGAGATCAGAGAGTAGAATATGATTTTCTACAGGCAACATTGAAAGAATATCCAGATCTTTCCGAATTCCGGCAGCGATTTAATATTCTTGAATCAAGATTCAATTCAGACAGAATTGGATTCAATTATAGTTTGACTGGGTTCAATAGGGAAGGAGTGGGTCCCTGGCATCTTACTGGTCTGCAATATGTCAGGGAGAGGGAATGGGGAAGTCTAATTGGAAGGGTCAATTATGCTGATAGACTTAGCGCGGGAGAATCGATTTCAAGTGGTTTTCAATATGAGCTGGAATCTTATTTTTTTACTGGGAAAACCACCTATTCCTATGCCGGTATCGCGTACAGTAATGATATTGTATTTCCAAATCTGAGATTTGGCTATTCGATATACAAAAATTTCCAAAAAGGTTGGGAAGGGGAAGCAGGAGTGAGATTTACCAAGGTAAGTCCCCCCGAAGGGAACAGAGAGTTTCGTTCAGGTATTGTTGGAGTAGGTAAGTATCTTGGGTCATATTGGCTGAATATGAGGATGTTTTTGCAGAATGAAGAGAAAAGTTTTTATCCAGCATTTACCTTTACTTCCAGGTATTATTTTGGAGGCAGGTTTGATTATCTTACATTTATTGCTGGGTACGGTACTTCCCCAGATGAGAGAGCAACATTAGGCCAATTTGATAACAGAGTGGCTTTGCAATCATATAGATTTGGCCTTGGGTATTATAAGAGTATTTCAGAGAAATTTTTCCTTGGAGTACAATTCATGTATAATTTTCAAGAATATAATCCTAGCTTTACCCAAAATGAATATGAAGGTAGCATAAACCTTCAATACAGGATAAAGTAAGATTTAAGATAATGATTGATCCATCCAAATTTGTATTGTTACTCGTAGAAGATGATGAGTTGATTTTGAGAGTGACAGAGTACAGACTCAAAAAAGAAGGTTTCAAGGTATTTATAGCTAAAGATGGTGACAGTGGTATAAAAGCCGTGAGCCAGTATAAGCCGGATTTGTTGATTACTGACATTATGTTGCCTTATAAGTCCGGATTGGAAGTGACTTATTTGGCAAGAAAACTTTTTCCTAAAATGCCGATCTTGATCCTGTCCTCACTCGGGGACGAAGAAGGTGCTGTTGATAAAGCTTTTAAATTGGGAGCGGATGACTTCATTTCCAAACCTTTCAACCCATCAGAGCTTGTATTGAGAATTAAGCGTTTTTTGATTTAGTCATTTATTCTACTTGTAATGTCAAGAATTAAGTTATTTAAAGAGTTGTTCGGTAATATATCAACCACTGGTGCAATTACATTCAGTTCAAAGCCATTGGTTGATAAAATGTTGTCATTTGCGGATTTTAAGGGAGCAAAAGTCCTGGTAGAATTGGGAGGTGGTGATGGGAGTATTACCAAAGGTATAGTGGAAAGGATGGACAAAGATGCCAAACTTTTGGTGTTTGAGATTTCAAGGAATTTTTGCAATAATCTTGAGAAAATGTTTCCCCAAAAGAATGTTGTCATCATTTGTGATTCTGCCGAAAATATGGATAAATACCTGAACGGCGATAAAGCGGATTTTATCCTGTCATCATTGCCATTCAGTCTGATCCCAAAGGATATAAGGGCAAGCATCTATAGGAAAAGTAGGGAATCCGTATCCGAAAAGGGTAAGTTCATCCAAATCTGCTATTCCTATCTGTTGAAATATCAATTTGCAGACTACTTTAGCCACATAAAAACAAGTTTTACGTTGAAAAATTTTCCACCTGCTTTTATTTTGATCTGCAATTAGAGGTTTTGGATAAAAAACAAAACATACCAATCTTAGAAATAGCCATATTGGAAATGGCTCGGGTTCGGAAGGGGAGATCATTTTCTCCCGTGGAAGTGTTAGAATGGATTTTTCCCCAAGATTGGGTTCATTTTTTGCCTGAAATAGTGTCTGAAACAATCCGTATGCAAGAAGAAGGCAAGATATCCATCGATTCAAATTTGTCTTTGGTTGGTTTGGATGAAAAAATGATAGGTGAAATCAGAATTTCATTGAATCCCAAAACTACCTAGCATGTTTTTTTGTTCTAAACCAAACCATGTCCGCAATGAAGAAATCATTTCTAGTTTTATTTATAATCTTGCTTGGCATTGATCCTATTTCAGCACAACAAAAAAAGAAATCCATGAATGAACTACCCAAAACTCAAGTGAATATTCCTGAAGGAATGGAATTGGCAACCCTTGGCTCAGGATGTTTTTGGTGTATTGAGGCTATCTACCAAGACCTGGATGGAGTAGAGGCAGTGAAGTCTGGCTACAGTGGTGGACATATTGCCAACCCTAGTTACAGGCAGGTAACTTCGGGGACTACAGGGCATGCTGAAGTTATACAGTTCGCCTTTGATCCTAAGATAATCACATTTGAAGAGATCTTGGAGATTTTCTGGTCAACCCATGATCCAACTACGCTCAACAGACAAGGAGCAGATGTTGGTCCCCAATATAGATCTGCGGTATTTTACCATTCTGACCAGCAGCGGGAAATTGCAGCGCTTTATAAGCAAAAATTGGATGAATCTGGAGCATTTGACAATAAGATCGTCACCGAAATTACAGCGTTCAGTAATTTTTATGTGGCAGAAGATTACCACCAGAATTATTTCAACGACAATGGGATGCAGCCTTATTGCCAAATAGTCATCAAACCGAAAGTTGAGAAGTTTAAGCAGGTCTTTGCTGATAAATTGAAGAATTGATGAATATTTAGATTGCATCTGTTGAGGTAAAGTCAAAATCTGTTTACTTTTACACCTAGTAGACATCAACCCCCAAGAAAATGAAAAGAATTTCAATCCTGATTTTGGCCATGTTGCCATTTGTTTTCTCTTGCAGTAAACCTTCCGAACAGGCTACCGAAGCTGGAGAAAAGGAAGAAGTGGCAATAGTGCCAGGCAATTATGGTGCTGCCGTTGAAGAGGTGGCGGTTTTGTCTATTGCCCAAATGTACGATGAGTTGAAAAGCTCAGGTGAATTTGAAGGCAAAGTCATCGGACAAATTAAAGAGGTGTGTACCAAAAAAGGATGCTGGATGACGCTGGATCTTCCAAGTGGGGAAACCATGCGGGTTACATTTAAGGATTATGGTTTTTTTGTACCATTGACTTCCCAAGGCTACCCAGTCATTATCGAAGGGGTAGCTACCAAGACTGTGACTGATGTTGCGACGCTGAAGCATTATGCAGAAGATGCAGGTAAGCCCAAAGAAGAGATAGATGCTATCACTTCTCCAAAAGAGGAATATGCCTTCGAAGCCGTGGGTGTGATTATCAAAGAAAATGCATAAAGTATTTGTGGTTTGTTTCATGGCAGTACTAGGATTTTCCTGTTCTGGGAAAACGGAAAACAAGTCTCATGAAGCTGTCAGATACCCAAATCAAGATGCGCCTTTGGCCCTGTTGATGCGTGAAATGTTTTTGGATATGGAGGAAATCAAAATCTCCGTGGAGGAAGGGCAATCCATCAAAGGGTATCTTGAAAAGTACAAAGAACTGTTGACTGCCAAGCCAACCGACCAAAGTGTCAAGACAGAAGCTTTTCAGACCATGGGTATGGGGTATTTGGCGAATCTTAGGCAATTTGAAAACAGTTCTGATCAGGAGCTGCTGGAAAACTACAAAGTTTTGGTCAATTCCTGTTTGGCTTGCCACAGTAATTATTGTCCCGGACCGATCAAAAGAATTAATTTATTGAAATTAGAATAATCATGGCAATTGCTTTGGATAACCTCAGAGTAGGGAGGGTATATGAGTTCAGGAATATGGGAGAAATCAGGAAGCTGGAAGTGGTTTCCCGTATTTCCGGATCAAATTTTAAAGTCAAAGACCTTGATACCACAGAGGTCTATACCATTGAAGAACTTTTGCGCTGGGGCAAAGGCAAGGACTATGAATTGGATGAATGCATAGACCAAGGAAGAGGGCTTGTCCCCAAGAAATTTTAAATGTAAAAAGGTTGCCATGATTATGGCAACCTTTTTTATTGAATTTAAACTTATAATTGATTCTTGCTATTTAGTTGTTTCCACGACCTCTAGAACTTGTTCCAGAAGAGGATCTTGTGTTTGAACTTGACCTTGCTGGAGCTGTTTTGGTTTGTCTAGCAGGAGCTGAAGAAGATCTCACAGTTCCAGAACTCCTCGTATTTGGCGTACTTTGTCTCACATTCGGACTGCTTGATTTTGATGGTGCAGACTTTACTGTTCCGGAACTTCTCGTATTGGGAGTACTTTGCCTTACATTTGCAGGACTGTTTGTCCTTGTATTCTTGGCAGGTGCAGCCTTTGGAGTAGAAGACCTTGTGTCTCTCTGGTTCACTTGGGGAGAACTTTGCCTTTGCTGAGGAGCAGTCCTTACCTGAGATGATCTGGTGCTAGGGTTTTGTACTGTACTTTCCCTATTGTTGGAAGATCTCGGGGCAGTTTGTGCCTCACTTCTGCTTGGTGCAGTAGTTCTGGATTGCTGGGTAGCAGTTCCCCTTTGCGTATTTGCCCTTGAATTAGCCTCTCGGGTAGTCGCCGACCTGCTGTTGCTTGTTGCTGCCGATCTGTTTTGGGTAGCAGCTCTACTTCTATACTCGTCAGATGAAATCGCTCTAGATGGCCTTGCCTGCGCATTTGCAGTTCTGGAATTATCAATCTCAGGTCTATACACATTCAAAGTCCTATTGTTTCCCACTGAAGATCTTCCTGGCCTAGCACTGTTGTTTACTTGATAGACTGGCACTGACCGTCTGGTAACCCTCTCTACATCTCTTCTGGAAGGACCAGATACATATGTCCTGTTGTTGTACACATAAGTGTTGTTGATGATGGTAGTTCTGTTGTAGATACTCACCACATTGCGGGTTGGGACATAGTAGTTGTAGAATTGGCGATGCCTGAATCTTCTTTGTGGGACAAATCTCCAATGATTGCTATGGAAACCTATCGATACGTTGATTCCTACACCTGGACCTAGAGGAGCCCATCCATAATAACCTCCGCCTGTTCTCCAAGATACCCAAGCTGGTCCCCATTCGTAACCTGGAACCCAAGCCCATCCGTAGAAGTCCGTCCAGAACCATCTTCCATAATGGAATGGCGCCCAGCCCCAATCGAAATGGGACACCCAGGTGTTACCGAAATTAGTCATTTCCCAATATCCATTGGTTCCATAAGGATGGAAATCCCTTCCTACATTGGGAATCCATACATAACCATGGCTTGGGTCACTTACCCAATCACCATATGGACTCAATTCATTGTAGAAAACCTGGAAACTAACCCCCATTGGAGGTGGTGAAGCTTCCACTTTATTGTTAAGGGACATCCCGACGCCTAGCATCAGAACAAGTCCCAAACGGATTAGCGATAGATTTTTCATAACTGTGTGGTTTAGTATTACTAGTCTGTTTTACGGGCTATTGTAAAGAAATGTTTTGCGAAAAATAATGCCAAACTGTTGATATTTTGGTAAAAACGTTTTAGCAAATCCTCAATCATTGTAAAAAAAATAAAAAAATATGGATAAAATTGAAATTAATGAAATTGTGGAGGGTTTTTGCAATGAAGCCAATAATCAAATTGATAAGGCATACAAGATCTGATAACCATCAGCTCTGGTACACCACTATGGGATAGGAGATAGAAGAAGGTCAGAAATAGGGTTTTAATGTCTAAATCCAATGGTTATGAAGATGTTAACATGTAAGTGGATTGACATAAATCGGTGGGGATTCAGGATTATTGGGATATACAAAAAGCTCCAATAAAATATTGGAGCTTTTTGTTCCTAATTAAATGCTTGCTTTTTATTTAGTGTCCAAGACATCAATTGATTTAAAATATATCATTTTGATTGGCAACTGGCAAGAAAGCTGACATACTTGTTTGGTATTTAAACACTCCGGAAGTAAAAATGTTATCGTCTGTTTAATCAAAGGTTCTGAAATTTATTTCAGGTTCTGGATCTTTCGGTTCTTTTATTTCATCTCCTTCAAATGTAATGATTTGCTCTAGTCTGCCATTCATGTTGAAGTATCTCCACAAGCCTTCTTTTTTCCCATCTATCATTTCTCCCTCGGAAGCTACACGTCCATTCTCATGGTAGTAAGACCATTTTCCATCTGGTTTACCGTTTTTATAGTTTCCTTCGGATTCTTTTTTACCATTGATATAGTAGGTGATTCTTGAGCCATTCCCATCTTTCAATGTTCCTTTCTCAAGAGTTTTGGTGCCATTGAAATTATGGTAATCTCCCAGATTCATCAACCTGCCATTGCTCCAATATTCTTCTTGTGTAAGTTGTTTGTTGTCGTAGAACAATCCCCAAGTACCCTCTTCAAAGCCAAGGAAGTAACTGCCAACTGATTTCAATTGTCCACCATCATAGTAGTAGAACCATTGTCCATTTTCAGAACCTAGGTTGTATTCCCCTTCAGCTATCAGAATCCCTATTTTATTGAAGTATTTCCAGAGGCCTGATTTCAGGTCGTTTTTGTATTCTCCAATTGAGTATAGATTCCCATCAGGGAAAAAGTTTTTCCATAACCCATCCTTTACCCCGCTCTTGTATTGCCCTCTCACGGATGCTGAACCATTGGAATGGTTTTCAATGTATTCTCCTACAGGCATACCAAGCTCATATGTTTTTCTTTTGGAAAGGTTTTTATTTGGGAAATATTCCTCCCATGTACCTACCGGAATATCGTTTTCAAATTTTTCTATCCTTGCTATTCTCTTGTTTTCATAATAATATTTCCACTCTCCTGATTTGTTCCCCCTTTGGTCATAATATTGCTCAGACTCGATTGTTTTGGTGCCTGGGAAATATGAAATCCATGTGCCCACTTTTCTGCCTTTGTCAAATTCACCTTCCTGCCAGACCAATCTGTTATTGAAATATCTTTTGAAAGTGCCATCTGGTTTTCCGTCTACATAATTGATTTCGACCATCAAGACGCCATCATAATCATACTCCTTGTACACTCCATTCAATACACCCTCTTTATAATTTTCTGTAATGGCAATGGTAGCTGGCCTAACATTAAAATAGGTAGTCCAAAGGCCATCTTTTTTTCCATTGACATACTGACCTTCAATTTTTTCAATATTTGGATTGAAGTTGGATGCTTGGCTCGTTTTGGGGTAATATTCTTTGTAGGTACCTACAGGGATACTGTCTTTGAAGACCAATTCAATTTTTAGATTACCAAAAACATCATACTCCCGATAAGGGCCATTTAGCTTGTTTTGTCTGTATTCGGCTTCTAGGCGCTTGATTTTACCATCATGAAATGCCACTGTCAGCCCATTTCTCATGCCATCTGTAAAGTTGGTGGTTTGGATCAATTTGCCTGTTTTGGGGTTTTCGAATTTCCACAACCCATCCATCTTATTGTTTTTCATCAAACCAGTACCCACGAAGGTAGAATCTGAATTATACAAGGTGACAATGTTGGAATTGTTTTGGGCAGAGACTGTGAAAGGTAAAATGAGAATAAGTAGCGTACCAAGTATAAATTTCATAAAATCTGATTTCATAAGTTCCATTTTACATTAAGCAATTGAGGTATTGGTGGTTGTTGGAATAAACAATATTCCTAATCCAAACCGTATCAATGAATTGTACAACACGGTTTATTATAACGAAATTGACTTAATTCGGTTCTAAATTAGCATAAATAGCACATATCCGAAAGATTTCACAATATTATTTGTCCAAGATGAATTTGATTTTTTTCAATAAAATTTCTTTTTGTTCTTCTATTGATCTAGTATAGGGTATTTTATCAAACAAAATGAGCTGTCGGAATTCATGCGAATGGAGTTCCAAATCCAAAACTTCAAGCTTAGTCTCAGAATTTAAAATTTCCCCATAATTATAAGGATCTTGGGATAATCCAACATAATGGTTCATGTATTTGACTTTAATACTATTCCAGTTTTCCTGCAGATTTAGCTTTCCATATTGGTGTATGATGTAAAGTCCATGTCCCCACCAATTCAAGATTCTTATATTATGTCCGGTATTTTGATCAAAATCCCTGATGATGTCAAGTACTTGATAGGGGCAGTTTTTCAGGTTTGCTCCCTGGGATACTTTGTTTCCTTTTGCATTATAGTGTATATGGAGAAGGAGTGATTGTGGGATATGGTTGGAGATTTCAGAAAACAAATTGATGAATAGCGTTTTTTGGGCTTGAATCTTCTGAAACAAGCCTGTATTCTCAATCAGTTCTATATCAATGTCTTTTGCATCATCCATTTTACCAATGGAGAATAGCTGAGGCCCAAGTAAATCCACTTCCAAATGCAGCAAGCACAATCAAATCACCCTCTTTAAGCCTGCCTTGTTCCCAAGCTTGGCTTAGCGCTATTGGGATCGTTCCGGCAGTTGTATTGCCCAATTTCATGATGTTGTTGAAAACCTTGTCATCACCCAATCCCATTTTTTGCTGTATATAGTTGCTGATCCTCAGGTTGGCTTGATGGGGAACCAAAAGGTCTATATCGGATTTTTCTTTGCCATTAGCTTCCAATGCTTCCAGTATCACCTCACTAAACCGTACCACAGCATGTTTGAATACGGTATTTCCATTCATGTACATTTTGAAACTTGGTCCATTGATGATTTCAGGCGAAAGTCTCACTTCTCGACTGCTTCCTGGGTCTTTGAGGTATAATTCCTCGGCATAATCCCCGTCTGCATGAAGGTGGGTGGAAAGTATTCCGTTTTCATTTTGGTCAACAGCTTGTAAGACTGCGGCACCAGCACCATCGGCGAAGATGACAGCGCTTGACCTGCCCTCATCGGATTTGTCCAATGCAGAAGATTGTATTTCGGCACCCACTACCAAAACATTCTTATACATCCCAGTCTTGATAAACTGGTCAGCTACTGATAGGGCATAGATAAATCCAGAGCAGGCATTTCTTACATCCAAAGCAGGCTTTCCCTGGATTCCCAATTCCCGTTGGAGAAGGACGCCGTTTCCCGGCACAAAATAATCCGGGGTAATGGTGGCAAAAACAATAAAGTCAATTTCCTTTGCTTCAATTCCTGCACGTTCCAATGCCATTTTGGAAGCTGCTAAGGACATGCTCGTGACAGTGTCCTTACCTGGAGTAAACCATCTTCTCTCCTCTATTCCTGTTCTCTCGACGATCCATTCATTGTTCGTATCCATGATGGTTGATAGATAATCATTGGTAATGATTTGATCCGGTACATAATGTCCAACTCCGGTTATTCTGGATTTTTTCATAAAAATTTAATTTACTTGGTTTCTTGGGCATTTATATTCATTGATGAGTTCAATAAAACTCATGAATCGCAATATAGTTCATTCACTTTTCAATAAATAGAATTACAGTCCTCCGACGAAGTTAAGAAAATTAAAATAAAATTTATGCTCGAAAAGATTCCAGTTAAAGGTGTAAATAGGGCTTCTTGGAAAATTCCTTCGGAATTTGAAAGTAGGGCAAAAACTAAGCTCTACTTTCTTTTTTTGAGCTATTTGAGTGTAGTTCAAGAGTCAATTTATAC
>NZ_JBHUHR010000007.1:0-8981 GCF_042682445.1 Belliella marina | reverse complement strand
TCAAACACATCTGCATCCCCTGCCCCTGAGGTATAGGATCCTCCATGAATCCAAACCATGACCGGAAGTCCATCTTTGGCTGTGGTGCCTTTTGGAAGGGTGATAGATAGCTGTTGGCAATGTTCATCGGTCTCCAGCCTTGAGAGAGGTGTCCCCCCAAGCACCTTTTCCAAAAAAGGGACTTTAAGTTGTGGACATGCCCTTGCCCATTTGTCAGCCAAGATTGTCTGAGTGGCTGGTGCCATTGGCTGGGGCTTGTGGAATCTTTCTGCAATTGCATAATGGATACCTGTTGCACGGACAACATTGCCTTCAATCCAACCTGCTATTTTCCCTGCCGGGGTATCAAAGATTGATTTATCTGTTTCGTTCAAACCTGCATGATTTATTGGAACTGGAAAGTATAAGATAGGTATGACAACTAAGTAACAGCTTTCTTTCCAAAAACCATATTTAAGTTATAAAAAAAGATGTGAGATGTTAGATATGAGATTTGAGAACAAGACAAAGTATGCTTTCTGCGGTTACGTCACCTCGACGGCAGGAGAGGTCTCGTCCCTATTTGAAACTGGAAAGTTAAAATTGAAGTTGGGGTGTGAAATTCAGTATGAGATTTCTCCCTTTGCCTCCCTAAAAGTGAGACAGGTTCGAAAGGACTGACTCAGCATATTCTCATTTCTGTTCTGCTTGTCGGCTTTCAGCCCGTAATGCTGCAGGAGCATTGATAGGATGAGCCGCTGCTTGATTTCTTATATCTCTATAGAAAATATTTTTGTCATTAAATACAATGGAGCAAAACCAAGTATTATTATACAAGTCAAGGTTTATCATATTTGTATCAAAGAGTCATTTTCACTAATTATGCTATAATAAAAGTCCATTTACACATATGAAGATAGGCGAGAACATAAAAAGAATAAACTCTTGGGGTTTTGCTTTCTGATTTGTTTGCTTCTACTGATGAACTCAAAGAGATAAACTCTTATGATAAGTCTATAATGGAAAAAGTAGTCTTACTGGAAGCCCTAAACGAGAAGTAAACCATTTTACAAAAATTAAAAGATGTTCTTGCGGGAGTACTTGATGATGTAAAATAAAAAAGCCCGGACTTGCCGGGTTTTTGGTTAATCTAATCTTGTAAAGACTAGCGTTTCTCCAGATTAACTAAGTGTTAAAGAAAAATCAATATCATCACTTTTTATCTCCAAAGCCCCAAAGGAATTTCTGTTTTGGAAAAAAAGAATATCTTCTTGGTTGATTTCAAATTGATGTAAATCAGATTTACTTGTATTTGGTGGTAATTTGACAAAATATTGCCCAGACTGTTTTGTCAAAATAGATTTCTTATCTTTAAGATAATAACAACTCATATCTTGAGCTAAAAGAATTTGGAATTGACAAAAACAGATTAAAATTAGGTATATTCTTAAAACCATATAGTTTCTATTTTAGGTTCAGGAATCTCAATTGACAATATCACAAAACTATACTTTGACACATTAACCTCTAAAAATGGAGTTTCAACAACTTCAATTTCTATTTTGGGTAATCCATCACAGTCTTCTAAAAGTCTTATTTCTTGGACATAGGGAAAATAATTCCCTGGTAGTACTTTGGCGACCATTAAATAGTAGGAATCAAAATCAATCTCAGGATTATCTGGTAAGCAATCCCTGAAAATGAGATATTGTTCATTGCTTGTGATTTTCCGAAAACCCTCATCATTCAAGCCCAATTCAGCATTTTTGAGGCATTCATTGTCATAAACCCAAAATGAATCAGATTCTATTTCATGTAAAACACATTCTTCCGGTCCATTTTCATTAACACACCCAAAGATAAACAATATACAGTATGACAAGATCAATTTTAAGACTGTACCTTTTATCATTGTAATTTTCAATTTCCAACTTATTAACTAACAAGACAATCAACAACATCAAACCGCATATACACCAACAAAATACAATTTCTTATATATTTCTCAATATACAATAGCTATCCAAAAATATAAAACACATTATTTCAAATAATTACATTATTACTCAGTTTTATATCGAAATAATCAAAAAAACCATTTTTTTGAAAGGCAATTACTTTAATCATATTGAATTTTTTCAGCAATAATGGTCCAACCATTGATTTCTTAGATCCTGTAAGTGGATCAAGAAGGGGCTGGATGATAGATTATTGGTTTTTTAACTTAAAATAGGAAATTAGTTCAACCTTAGGTATATTAGAACCGAAGTGATTTATAAACATGAAGAGGAGTGTCTCATGCGTAGTTCTTTGAGAAGGTGAGGGTGCAATTCCTTGCTTTATCCGATTGTGTAATAAAACAAGTAAAACTATGGAATGGATATTTGAAAAAACTATTACCACCGAGGAAGAACTTCGTGAAATTATGGGATATCCTAGCGAAATAGTTACTAGGAAAACAATCAATTATATTGACGAACACTGTAGAAATTTTATTGAAAAATCGCCATTTATTACTATAGCAACCTCAGATCTAAATGGTAACTTTGATGTTTCCCCAAAAGGGGACCCAGTAGGATTCGTAAAAATATTGAATGATAAAACGCTAGCGATCCCAGATCGACCAGGAAATCGTAAAGCGGATACTCTAAGAAATATTATTCAAAATCCACACTTAGGATTGATTTTTTTGATTCCGGGGATTAAAGAAACTTTAAGAGTAAACGGAGAGGCTAAAGTAGTAACTGATGAAAAGGTATTAGAGCTATTATCTTGTCAAGGTAAACGACCTTCATTTGCCATAATTGTGAATGTAAAAGAAGCATTTATGCACTGTGCAAAATGTATTATCAGATCTAACTTATGGATAAACGTTGACGACATACAAGAACGTCCCGTTCCATCATTGGCAAAAACCTTGGTAGACCATGGGAAACTTGATATCACTTACAAAGAATTGGATGATATGATAAAAGATGATGAAAAAACAAATTTGTACTAAACTACACACAACATTTGGGTTTGGCGGACACATTGCGACAACTATTTTCAAAAAATATTCTGAATAAAAAGCAGCCAGTAATCCGGTGGATGGCCGCAGGCCATAAGCCTACGGAACACCACATACAACAATGTATATAAAATAGGCGGAATAGAAGTGAAACCCAGGGTTTTTGCTCGTATTAAACTTTGTGTTTAACTGAAGGTAAGTTCATCAAATCCACCACCCACATATACACGTGGCACGTTAGCTGCTACTTTACCACCCCCCTATATTGACAGCCAAACTACTTGACTTTAACGACAACTTTTCCTTTGGCACGACCACTTGAAACATACGACATTGCTTCGTTCATTTGTTCAAACGAAAACACTTTATCAACTACAGGACGAATGACATCTGTTTCAATAAGCTTTCCGATTTCAGACAACTGCCTTCCGTTGGGTTGCATATAAAGAAACGAATAATCAACACCGAGTTTTGTTGCCTGACTTCTTACTTTCCTACTCAGAAAGAAAATCGCTGTTTTCATAAACCACGACAACCCCACTTCTTTTGCGAAAGCAGGATCGGGAGGACTTGAAATAGAAACGACTTTTCCGCCTGACTTCAATATTTTCATGGATTTCTCAAGCGTTTTTTCGTCCTGATTGTTAAGCACCAAATCGTAATCTTTTAATATCGTTTCAAAATCTTGTGTTTTGTAATCAATCACAATATCGGCACCAAGACTTTTCACCAAATCAAAATTACTGGCACTTGCCGTTGTGGCGACAGTCGCACCCAAATGTTTTGCCAACTGAATAGCAATCGTTCCGACACCACCTGAACCTGCCTGTATAAATACTTTTTGATCCTTTTTGAGTTTTGCTTTTTCAACGAAAGCTTGCCAAACCGTTAAAGCAACCAACGGAATGGAAGCCGCCTGTTCCATTGAAATGTTTTTTGGTTTCAGGGCTACATCGTTTTCATTGATAGAAATGTATTCCGCAAACGCACCGATTTTGAAATCGGCAGGACGGGCAAAGATTTCATCGCCAACTTTGAAACGACTAACTTTTGAACCCACTTTTGTGATAATTCCTGCGACATCGTGTCCTAAAATCAACGGAAATTTATATGGAAGTAACATCTTAAATTCACCACTTTTCAGTTTGACATCTAACGGATTGATACTTGCTGAATGGATTTGAACCAACACCTCATTTTCCTTCACAACCGGTTCGGCAACTTCAGCCAATTGAAGTTTATCCTCTTTGCTGTACCTGTTTATTGTAAATGCTTTCATTTCTTATTTCGTTTTTTTATTTGTAATTTTGCTTGCAAATTGCAAGTACAAATATACAAACAACTTTCATAATGCAAGTTGTTTTTCTAATTTATTTTATGAAAACAAATAAAAAAAGATCAGACTGCCCATTGAGTTGCTCACTTGACGTATTTGGCGACAAGTGGTCATTACTCATTATCAGAGACTTATTATTCGCAAATAAGTGTACCTACAACGACTTTTTAAAATCGGAAGAAGGTATTGCCACTAATATTTTAGCAACCAGACTCAAAGGGCTTGAAGAAAATGGCATAATCAAAAAAACTGCACACCCCGACAGTAAAGCAAAAAATTTGTACAGACTGACACCAAAAGGAATTGACTTATTGCCTATCGTTATGGAAGTTTACATTTGGTCTGAGAAATATTACGAAATGCCAACTGACCTAAAAGCAACAATCAAAGAAGCCAAGAAGGACAAAGACAAATTTGTAAAACAGATAACGAAAGCACTGAAATCAAAATGACGAGAAAAAAGCCGCTGTTAACAGTACTTACAAGAAATTGACGGTTCAGCGGTAAATAAGACTTTCCCGATTACGGGACAAGTTGTGTTTATCTTTATTACTATTTAGGGTCTGCTTAAAAACACAAAACCAAATTGGTAATGTATGGGTTAGTTTACATAGTCAATGATCTTGTGCAGGTTTTTTCAGCAAATGAACGCAAAAACCTTGCAGTATATTGACTTGGTTTTGTTAGCCAACTTCATCCCGATACGCTTCGACATCGGGACTACTTCCTTGCCTTCAGTTCACTGATATATTTATACAGCTTTACTTCCCCAACTCCTATCTTACGCAAATCTGACTTTTTCAGCAGACCCTATTTATTTTTGACTGGCCAACCCCTTCTTAATCTTCATCATAATACCATCAGGTACAAAATTTGGGAGTTTAGAATTAAACCAGTTTTGAAAGCCTACAACTTTTTTCCCATTTCCTTCCAGTAAATGCTTTACACCTTGTACTGCCACTTCCTTGGGATGCATCGGCTTGGTTTTGTGAAGATTGGTAGATTGCATTTCTTTTGTAGCAAAACCAGTATCCACCGTGCCTGGATATAGCGAGATGATGTTAACGCCGGTTCCTTCCAATTCGGCATCAAGAGTTTCGCTAAATGCCTTTACAAATGCTTTGGTGGCAGAATAAACAGAAAAATAAGGGAATGGTAAAAATGAAAGCACAGAGCCTACATTCATAATTCGGCCAGATTTACGGCTGACCATATCTTGTGCAAAAAGCTTGGTCAATACCACCAAACTGGAAATGTTTAGTTGAATCATACTCAGTTCTTCTTCCAGTGGTGTTTCAATAAAATCACCATAGTTGCCAGCACCTGCATTATTTACCAAGTGTGATACTTGGTAGTCTGCCGACTTGATTTCATTAAACAGCTCCACTGCCTGATCGACAATGCTCAGATCCTTGGCGATGTAATGCACGGAAACTCCATATTTTGAAGTCAATTCACGCTGCATCACTTCCAGTTTATCCCCGCTGCGGGCAGCGAGGATAAGGTTGTATTTTAAGGACGCAAGCTGTTGGGCCATTTCATAGCCGATCCCTGAGGAGGCTCCGGTGATTAATATGTGTTTTTTCATTGTTTTATGATTACCCAAGAAATTCCAATGCCCTTTTCACAAAATCTTCGTGATACTGGAATATGCTACCATGCCCCGCATCTTTATAAAGAATGATTTCTGAATTAGGAATCCTGTTTTTCAAAGCTGTTGAATTACTGCTTGGCACCATTTTGTCATGCTCACCATTCACAATCAATACAGGGTGTTTTATCACCGACAGATCTTGTGGCGATTGTAAGCCATAAGCACGAATTGCTTTGAGTTGATTATTCAAACTTTTGATCCTCATCTTTTCTACCCTGTCTTCTTTCCGCTCTTTCAGACGACTTAAATAATCTTTTGCCGCCTTGTGACCATTTTCATTTTTATTGAAGAAGAGATAATGTTTAGAATCTCTAAAAGTTAAATATCCCTTAAAGATATCCTTGTAAGTGACGGATGGTAATTTGCTGATGCCCTCACCACCGGCCGGACCTGTTCCTGCAAGAATCGCCCTACGCACAAGTTGCGGTTCTTGAAGTAAAATTTCCTGTACAATGAATCCGCCTAATGAGAATCCAAAAAGGTCAACTTTATCATACCCCAGTGCTTTAATAAAAGCGATTGTATCGTCCGTCATTTCAGCAATAGTTAGTGGTGTTGTTCCTTTTGTTGCCCCCATGCCACGATTGTCAAAACAGATTATTTGATGTTCGGCTGCCAAACCATCTATAATTCTTGGGTCACATTCGTCCAGTGTAGCAGATAAGTGGTTGAGGAAAATTATAGGCAAGCCAGGCTTATTTTCACCCAGTATACGATAAAAAAACTCTGTGCCTTCAACATTGACTGATTGCGTTTTTACATTTTGAAATGTCATGACTGGTTCGGTTTGATTATTCATGTTTGTTTGTGAAAAGGCAGTGCTAACTCCAATAAGTGAGCAAAGCAGGATTAACTTTATACTGTTCATTTTACTTTGTTTTTTTTGAATTGAATCTTTTCAGATTTCATACTGACTGATTTTTCTGGAAGCCTTCAGCTTCATTCCTTTATTAGTTTGTTTATTACTTTGTCCACTAGTGGTGAAATGATTAGTATGCACGGAATGACCAGTATGTAAGCTATTCCCCATGATTTAAGCCATACATTTACCAATTGCATTCCCGTGTAGTTTGTGTTTACAATCATTAATGCCAACGAGATAATTCCAGTAGTAAAAATCCCGATCAGTAAAACAGATGCAAGTTTCTTTTTCATTTGTTCAAATTAATAATCATACAAGTTGATACACCGTGTGCATATACATGTCCTTGTTCATCTCTTAAATCTGCTTCTACAAGTGCTGTATTTTTCCCCAAATGAATAATACGGGCTTCGGCTTTCATTTTTCCGTTCTTAATTGTAACAGCTTTTATGAAATTTATCTTAAGCTCCAATGTGGTGTATATTACTCCCTGTGGCAACATCGAATGCACGGTACACCCCATAACAGTATCCAACACTGTAGAAATCACACCACCGTGAACACTACCTATCGGGTTGTAGTGGTATTCTTTTGCTTCAAATTCAAATACAACTCTCCCTATTTCCACACTCAATGGGTGAAACTCCAATGTTTCTGCTATAGGTGGAAGGGGCGTTTCACCTTTTGAAATACTGTTAAGAAAATCAAATCCTGACATTGTTTTTGCCTTGTCTGCTGTTTCCAAGGGGTTCATCCATTCATATGTTCTTTTTCTATTGGTTTTCATTGTATCTATAAATTCTATCTGTAACTTTGCTTGCAAATTGCAAGTGCAAATATACAAACAACTTTCAAATTGCAAGTGATATTGGAAATTATTTTATGAAAGAGATAAAAAAAAGATCGGATTGTCCCATTAGCAGCTCATTGGACATTTGGGGAGACAAGTGGTCGCTTCTTATTATTAGAGACCTTATGTTTTCAAAGCAGTGTACTTATGGCGACTTTTTAAAATCCAAAGAAAAAATCGCAACTAACATTTTGGCTACCCGATTGCAAATGCTGGAAGAAAGTGGCTTGATTTTTAAATCAGACCACCCTGAAAGCAGAGCGAAAACCTTATACCGACTGACACAAAAAGGGATAGACTTATTACCTATCCTTTCTGAAATTTACTTATGGGCAGACAAGTATTTTACTATCCCGACAGAACTCAAATCTTATTTCAAAGAGTTAAAAAGCGACAAACAAACATTTATTAAATCACAGACAAAAGAACTAAAGAAGTACCTTGACAAATAGAAAAGCAGCACCTAGTCGAGCCTGCCTGCTGGCAAAGGCAGGCTTGATTAGGAGTAGGATATTCTTACCCTACATTCCGGCACATCACTAAAACCGCACTAAGCGAAGATGGGGCTTACCAAATATTCCAATACCTGAAAGAAATTGCGGAGGCCATCGGGCTGAAAAATGATAGAGACGAAAGTATCCTTGCCAAAAGCTATGGATCTATTGCCCAGATACCAAATGACAGCATACTTTCCAACCGACAACCCCAACCGGTTAAATGTGGCAATTTCCAACACGAGCGATATTTCAGAAATAAAAATAACATTGAATAGATAGACATGAACAGATGTGTTTCATGGGGACAGTCCGGTGATGCGTATAATCGAGAGAAAAGGGAAATCCCAGTCCCAAACCTCACACAACCCGTCCCGTCATACGGGAGAACCGTATCCCGTACAAAACAAGATGTGAGCTTCACTCCCACTCCTTAAGGAACTCTTATGATACAGTCACTTCAGATGGTTTATAGTATAAAAGAGAGGAACAGAAAGTTGTTTGCAAACACCGCTTATTTTTAAAAGCCTCTTAAATGGTTTTTGCTTTGAATTTGAAGCCCAATTGTAAAAACAGTTTGGTCATAGTACAGAGGTATCCGGTCCAAGTCTGTTAATCCAAAAAATTTATAACCCATTTTGAAACTGTATGAGAGAACATATGATGTTTGATAAAAAAGTCACAAAGTTGGCTTTTCTGATTTTAAGCAATTTTCACACTCATCCAAGCAGCTTCAAATAATTTCAACTCATCCATATAGGCAACACCACTTTGCTTGATAATACCTCGACTGATT
>NZ_JBHUHR010000006.1:0-111840 GCF_042682445.1 Belliella marina | reverse complement strand
TTCATAAAAAAGTTCGCACCTTCTTTTCGTAGTTCTTACCATTTAAAACCGTTCCTGCCTGCCGGCAGGCAGGTTGACAAAGTGAGAATAGTCGAACTCAGGTTACTAATAGATAACGGGTGGTTTTCAAAAATCATATCAGGCCAAGTCACAAAAAAAGACCTTCAAATTGAAGGCCTCCTTTTATATAGTATTCATGAAGACAATTACATATCTGTAACTGGGTCTTCTGATTTTTCAGCATTTTTCTTTTTCATTTCCGCTATAAGGGTATCTACTTTATCCTTTATTTCAGGATTTTCTTTCATCGCCTTATTCACTTTGTTGTAAGTAGCTGCTCCCAATACTTCTGCATCCATGATTAGATCTGTTTTATACTCTTTTGCAGATTCCCCAATTGAACCAATAAAATCCTGGATTCTTTGAAACTCTGCTTTTTCTTCGTCTGTTGCATTGATCTCTGCCAGTTTCTCATCATTTCCCCAAGCGGCTTTGATTTCATTATACCTTGCCCCTCCACCTTCGATGACCTCATTGGATTTGATCATTTCTTCCATTTCAGCTTGCTTCCCTGCAATGAATGCAGCAAAATTAGCTTCCATGGCAGCAAATTTCATCATTTCTTCTTCAGTAACTTCCTCAGACTCTTCTTGTGCATTCGCCTGCACGCTCATCATACCTAACATTAAGAAGGCTAATACAAATACTCTTTTCATCATGACAATAGTTTAAATTAAGTTTTATGTTCAAAAACGATCCTCTAATAAAACGTTTAAAGACCGTTATACCAAAAAAATATGCAAAATATATGCCTTAAATATTGTTAAAAGGAAATAATTCCAGACGAAAGGAACTACACTGAAGAAGTGGGTCAATCAATTTTTTTCAGTTTCTTGATAGTGTCCAAAGGATCGGCAGAAGAGAATACAAAGCTCCCGGCCACCAACACATCTGCACCTGCTGACCTCAACAAAGGGGCATTGTTTTCATTGACACCTCCGTCAATCTCAATTTCTGTTTCCGCTCCTTTTTCAATGATTATCTCCTTCAGTCTCTTTACCTTGGCATAGGTGTTCTCAATAAATTTCTGCCCACCAAACCCGGGATTCACCGACATAATGCACACCAAATCAATGTCCATGATGACATCTTTCAACAACTCAACTGAAGTATGGGGGTTGATGGCTACTCCAGCCTTACAGCCCAATTGTTTGATCCCCTGCAATGTTCTGTGCAAATGTGTACATGCCTCATAGTGTACAGAAATAATTGCAGCACCGGCATTTTTAAAAGCTTCTAGGTACTGGTCAGGGTTGACGATCATCAGATGGACATCCAATGGCTTTTTTGCATGTTTGTTTACTGCTTCTGTTACCGGAATTCCGAAGGAAATATTCGGGACGAATACGCCATCCATAATATCTACATGGATATAATCAGCTTCGGAAACATTGATCATCTCGATCTCTTTTTGGAGATTTGCAAAATCAGATGCAAGGATTGATGGGGCTATTTTGACTGGCATTATATTGATATAAGTGGATTTATCCTGCAAAGGAAATAAAAAAGTTATTAGCCCCCTATCTTTTTATTAATTTTGTCCTTTTCACAATTGCTTCAGACTGTACTTCCACCATATACAGCCCCTTTCCCACAAACGGTAAGTTCACTTTAAAAGGATCCTGATTTGAGTCCCTTCGAATACCCTGCTCTGACACCAAAGTTCCACTGACATCATATAACCTGAAGTTTGCCTCAAGCGAATTGCCAAATAGCACAAAGAGTTCCGTTCCTTCATGTGGATTGGGATATATCTTCCACACCGAATTTTCGGTCTTTTCGTCTACAGAAAGGACTTCTCCGTAATATGCCCTTAGAAAGTTAGGGATGCCATAGCCCAATTGGCTATCTGGATTATTGGCTTGGGTACCACTTTTTAGGAGTTCTGCTATCAATTTGTCCTTGCTCCATTCTGGCTTAGCCTGCCAAAGGCCTGCTGCCAATGCGGCTATCTGAGGCGAGGAAAAAGAGGTGCCATTTCCTGTACCTACTACCCCATTTGAACGGATCATGTATACTGATTGACCAAAGGTCGTCAACTCAGGTTTCACTTTCCCCAAAGCATTTGGTCCTTGGGAACTGAATGGGGATCGGTTTGAATTACTGTCTACGGAGCCTATTGATAACACTCCTTCTGCATCTGCCGGTGCCGTGAGGGACGATTCACCCCTACCTCCATAATTCCCTACGCTCGTCACCACCAAAATCCCTTTCTGAGCTGAGATTGCTGCTGCTTGCGAAATTAAAGCTGTTTTCCCATCAAGATTCTCAGCATAATAATCCATCGTCGGATCATCAAAATCCAAATAGCCCAAGGAAGAATTGATAATATCTACCCCCAAGCTATCTGCAAATTCTGCCGCCCTAAGCCAATTATATTCTTCAATCCTATATTCCGTAGGCACGTCCTCTGTAATACATAATATATAGTCAGCATCTGGTGCTCCGGAGACTAGCCTTTCTGGGGAATTTGCCGCTATCAGAGACAACACATTCGTCCCATGCTGGCTTTTGGTAAAGACATTTGGATTTGCCATGTCAACCAAATCCTTTGTAGCCAATATCTGGTTGTTGTCAAACAAATGCCTAAAACCCTCAACTTGATCAACTCCCAAAAACCCTGCATCAAATACTGCCACAAGTATACCTGCACCGGTGAACCCTTCTCCATGCATGTCTTGTATTCCCAAAAGGGAATTTTGAAAATCATAGACTTCCGATGCCTCTTTTTTGGACTTTAGTCTAAATTTTAAATTCAATGTATTTCCTCCTTTGATCCCGCGAAAAATCCTCCCTCCTGGGTTTCCAACGGGTGCTACAAATTCAACCTTCTCTACAAAATCCAAATTGGAAATCGCATCGACCTGAACCTGATTCGCTACTACCACAGAGGCATTCATCCATTTACTATTGTAGAGCAATGTTTCACAATTTTGCAACACTACTTCCACATACCTATTCGATATGGGTAAGTCTAGACTATCCAACAGAATTCCTTGTCTATCTCTCCTATCAATTGATTTTGTAGTCAAAAATTCCCCTGCATTTTCCAATGAAAAATTCTCTTGGGGTTTGAATTTATAATGTACTGCATATTTCCCTTGACTATAGGTCAATTGGATGCTTGCGATGAAAAAAAATGTAAGCAGAATTTTAGTTTTTCCCATAATTAATGATTTTCAAATGTATCTGGCTACCAGAATCCAACAATTCCTGACCCAAACAATCATTCCTCGAACAATAAGTAAAGACTTCATAATATTGCTCTATCATACCAATTCCTTTGACGTAAACTTCATACCTATTGTCCCGAAAGGTGATTTTATCATCTTCTTGATTTTGCAGTACCCGCACAGCTTGGGTATAGTTGGACTCACCTAGTTGATATGCACCAGATAGATCCATTACAAATGTCTCGGGCTGATTTGAGGAATAAATCCTTCCGTCCCAAGTTTTGTTGAGCTGGGGTGGAAAAGAAAAAGTGACGACCCTTTCATTCTCCTGCATTCTGACCAAAGCTTGCTTTCTGACAATGAGTGAAAAATTCCCTTCCCCAATCCAATCGCCCCTATCATCTGACTGCTCTCTCAAAACCACAAAAACCTGCTCTCCAGCTTCATTGAGGTATGAATAGTCTATCTTATCCCTAAGGTAATAACTATATTCCTCTGAATCGCTCTCCCCAAACACTATTGTCTCCGACACTTCATATTCCCAGAACAAACCCACTTCCAAAGGCTGGTAGTCATAACCTAGATCTAAATTGACATCATCCATCTCCCGGCATGCCAATAGCCCTATGGAAATGGCTATAAGATAAAATATATTTAAACTACGCATACGACTGTACTAACATGGGGCTAAAAATACATTTTTCGGACGAAATCTTTTACCTTAGCAACCATAAAATCAATAATTACTATCATGTCACTCAAAACTTTTGTAAAAATAAGTACCATCAACAACCTTAGCGATGCCAGATATTGCGCAGGAATGTATGTTAACTTAATGGGATTCAGTTTGGAAGAGAATAACGGAAATTATATTTCACCAGAAAAATTCAAGGAGATCACAGATTGGCTGTCCGGTCTGGAATATGTTGCTGAATTTGAAGCAAGCCATCCAGACAAAATTTTAGAGATTGTAAAAGCATATCCCGGCATTGGCTACTTGGAAATCCAGGAAGAAATTCATCTTAAGATGTTGGTGAATTCGAGTTATGGTTTGATCCTAAAGTGTAAAGTAGAGGAAGTCGAGGAGATCGAAGATCTTATAGCCAAATCAAGCTCTTATGCAGACTTCGGCGTAACGCTTCATTTGGTGAGTGATACATTGGAGCTGAATGAATTGACTACATCAAAAATAAAGGAGTTGGCTACAAAATGCCAAGTACTCTTAGGTTTTGGAATAGATGCATCTACAATTGAAGAGGTTTTGGAATCCACCCAAGTGAAGGGGATCTCGTTGGAAGGTGGAGATGAGATCAAGCCTGGATTGAAAGACTTCGACGCCTTGGCGGATATATTGGAAGTATTGGAGTTGGACAATTGATTTTTAACAAATTAGCAATCAGAAAGCATGAATAAAGATCAGATCGCCAAGGATTTCATGGAAATCCAGGATCATATCTGCAAAGAGTTGGAATTGGCTGATGGAAAAGCAAAATTCACTGAAGACCGCTGGACTCGACCCGAAGGTGGTGGTGGACGGACGCGCATTATCCAAAAAGGCAATATCATAGAAAAAGGTGGAGTTGCTTTTTCTGCTGTAGAAGGTCCTACCCCAGAAAAAATCCTGCAAAAACTAAATCTCGATAAATCTGATTTTTTTGCTACCGGCGTTTCCATTGTCATTCATCCAGAAAGTCCCATGGTGCCGATTATCCATATGAATATCCGCTATTTTGAGATGAGCAATGGGGTCAATTGGTTTGGTGGCGGTATAGACCTGACCCCACATTATGTAAATGAAGCTGATGCCAAATATTTCCATCAATCTGTCAAAGATACATGTGACCAGTTTGACAATACCTACTATCCAAAATTCAAAAAATGGGCAGACGACTATTTCTTCATCAAACATAGAAATGAAACCAGAGGAGTTGGCGGGATTTTCTTTGATAGATTGACATCAGAGAATCCGGAAGAAAAAAACCAAATATTTGAATTTGCAAAAGCTATAGGGTATTTATTCCCGAAGGTTTACACCCACTTCATGAAAAAGAACCATCTGATTCCATTTGGGGATCAGGAGAAAAATTGGCAGGCACTCAGAAGAGGTCGCTATGTCGAGTTCAATTTGGTCTGGGATGCTGGGACAAAATTCGGCTTGGACACCAATGGAAGGACGGAAAGTATCTTGATGAGTATGCCGCCCCAAGCCAATTGGGAGTATATGCACCAAACAGTTGAGGGCTCGGAAGAAGCCAAGACACTAGGATTGCTGAAAAAAGGGATTGACTGGGTTTAAAGGATAGATGAAGATGATAGAAAGTTTGAGAGCATGGGATGAAAACCTATTTATATACTTGAATGGTTTTCATATTGACTTTCTTGATCCCATTGTTTTCCAGTTGACCCAAACTTGGCCCTGGATTCCATTATATCTATTTTTGATTTATCTCATTGTCAAAAAATTCGGGAAAGAATCTTGGTGGGTAATGATCAGCATAGGGCTTACCATTCTATTTGCCGATCAGTTCACTTCTGGTTTTATGAAGCCATTTTTCGAACGCTTGAGACCATGCCACGACCCAATGTGGGAAGGGATAATACATAATTTTGGCAAATGCGGTGGTTCATATGGATTTGCTTCTTCCCATTCATCGAATAGCTTTGGGATAGCCACTATCATGACCCTCACTCTTTCCGACCGCTATAAGGCTGTCAAATGGCTATTTCTTTGGGCAGCATTGTTTTCTTACACCAGAATCTATCTTGGAGTCCATTACCCGGCAGATGTGTTGGTTGGTGCATTTGTAGGGGTGATTTCGGCATATATTTCATTTTATATCGGTTCTTTTATCAAATCAAAAGTCCCATGAGAATCTTCGAGGGTTGATCTTATCAAACCCTCGAAGATTGACTAAAATCGATCTTCAAGTAGATCCACTCTCCAAGCCCTCCCTATACAGAATATCCCCTGATAATCCTCTGTATATATTTTCCGATTACGTCAAATTCCAAATTCACCTCATCTCCTACCTGTAATTGATGAAAATTGGTGAATTCATAGGTGTACGGAATGATGGCTACAGAAAAACTTCCATTCTTTGAATTGAAGCAAGTCAAGCTTGTTCCGTTTACTGTGATCGAACCTTTCTCCACAGTCACATTCCCGGTATCGGCGTCAAAGGAAAAGTCAAATATCCAAGACCCATCCTGTCCCGAAATCCCTTCAACACGTCCAACTTGATCCACATGGCCTTGGACTATATGTCCATCAAATCTCCCATCTGCCGGCATGCACCTTTCAATATTCACTTTCTTCCCTACCTCCCAATTCTTGAGGCTGGTTTTTTTCAGTGTTTCGTCGATTGCGGTGACTTTGAATACATCTCCATCGATTGCCACGACAGTTAGGCAGACCCCGTTGTGGGCTACTGATTGATCGATTTTCAATTCATTGGTAATTGGGGAATGAATGTAAAAATGGAAATTAGTACCTTCTTTTTCTATTCTTTGTATAACCCCTAGGGTCTCAATGATTCCTGTAAACATTTATGATAAATTAAATACCAATAATTCAGATTGTAAGCTTTCTAATTTAATTTGCATCAAATTTAAGCCATTTTTAACCTTAACTTAGCAGCTACAATTAAAGTTTCTTAAAATTATTCATTTATATCAATGCTCAAACTTGAGGATACATACAGACATAAAGGTCAAAGAAATGCTTTAGTGAAATTACTGGAAAAAAAAGGGATCAAAGATGGTAATGTACTCCAAGCCATCGGTACGATTCCCAGACATTTTTTTTTCGATACTGCTCTGGATTCCCATGCCTATGAAGACAAGGCTTTTCCAATCGGTGAAGGACAAACCATATCCCAGCCTTACACAGTGGCTTTTCAGTCAGAGCTTTTGGAAGTAAAGCCTGGTGACAAAATCTTGGAAATCGGAACAGGATCAGGATATCAGGCGGCAATCCTCCACCTTTTGGGGGCAGAAGTCCATAGTATTGAGTTTCAGAAAAAATTATTCGATAAGACCAAAAAATTCTTGACAAAGCTCGGGATCCCTATCCATTTTTACTTTGGGGATGGCTCTCAGGGGATACCTTCCCAAGCTCCATTTGATAAGATCATCGTGACGGCCGGTGCACCTGTAGTTCCCAATTCCCTACTGAAACAGCTTGAAGTTGGTGGGATTTTGGTCATCCCAGTAGGTGATAGAAAAACCCAAAAAATGATGAAGCTCACAAAAAAAACAGCAAAAAAAATCATCCAAGAAGAATACGACAATTTTGCCTTTGTACCGTTATTGGGAGAAGAAGGCTGGAGAAGCCAATCGGTTTGATTAGGGGATTAGAAAATTGTAAGATTTTAAAATTAGAAATTTAATTATTGCTATTTCTAAACACTTAGCATTTAAGACCAATATCAATGGCTTCAATGAATAAAAGGATTGAATGGTTTGGAGTTTAATTACCCTTTGTCTGTACTCCTAGACTTTAAAGTATTATCAAATACAACTAACATAAAAACAGAATATTATTCTGAAAATGATTTACATTAATTTTCAAAAGATAAAATATTCTGTATTTTTGTCTAAAATTAAATAAAAATGACCAAGAAGAGATTTGCAAAGCAATCGGAAGTGGTAATGACCGAGATGGTTTTGCCAAACGATACCAATACTTTGAACAACCTCATGGGAGGTAAGTTGATGCACTGGATGGATGTGGTAGCTGCCATTGCAGCGCAAAAACATTCTACAAGAATCGTAGTAACCGCCTCTGCCGATAGCATTTCCTTCAAGCACCCTATTGCATTGGGAAATGTAGTCACATTGAAAGCCAAGGTTACGAGGGCATTTAATTCTTCGATGGAGGTTTTCATTGAAGTGTTTGCAGAAGATATCCCTGCCAATAAAAAAATCACGACGCATAGGGCATTTTTTACATTTGTGGCTGTAGATCAAGGTGGAAGACCAATCGAAGTTCCGGAAGTAGAACCAGAGACAGAAGAGGAAATCGAGCTTTATGAAGGAGCATTGAGAAGAAGGCAGCTAAGATTGGTTTTGGCAAAAAGAATGGATCCAAAAGATGCCGTTGAATTGAAATCTATTTTCAATTTGGACGAAAAGAAGGAAGCTAAATAAAAAGTGCATAAGCCTCGGGTCATGATCCCCGAGGCTTGGATCAAATACCTCCCGATTACGGGACAGGCATTTCAGGGCAATCCAGAATGTTTAAAATTCTCCCGGTGGCCCCGATAGCTATCGGGGGGATCGACATTTTTTAAATTATGAATTTTGAACTCCGAATATTGAATCAAGAATTCGCTAGGTACTTGAGTGTAATCCAGCATCTACTATCCTCAGCGCAACTTTGTGATCTCTGCGAGACCTTCATTTATGTCTTGAATCTCGCTTCTAGCCTCTCGCATCTCCCTACTCAATCCCCAAATGACATCCCCATTGCTTTTGCTCCCTGGACCAGAAAACCCTCTTTGTCAACCACATTATAGTCCTTGACTGCTTCTTCCAAGGATACTGAGCAATAGTCATTGTTTTTGAATGAAACCATCTGTCCAAATTTACCATCTCGGACCAATTCGAATGCCTTGACACCAAACATCGTTGCCAGTACCCTGTCGTACCCCACAGGAGTCCCTCCTCTTTGGATATGTCCCAATACGGTTTCCCTGATTTCAGGCTTACAGCCAGCAGCTTTGAGTTCAGCAGATAGTTGGAAAGCCACTCCCCCCAATCTCAGATGTTCAGAAACCATTTCACGCTCTGTCCCGAAAACCTGGCCATTTTTAGCTTTTGCACCTTCTGCGATGACGATATTGACAAATCCACGTCCTTTTTCATACCTGCTGTCTATTTTCTCCTTTACTTTTTCTATGTCATAGGGGATTTCGGGAATCAAGCAGACTTCAGCCCCACCGGCAATCGCTGTATGCAAAGCGATCCAACCTGCATCCCTTCCCATTACTTCCATGATCATCACCCGATGGTGGCTCTCGGCTGTCGTGACAAGTTTGTCAAAACTATCTGTGGCTATCTGTACGGCTGTTTGGAAGCCAAAAGTAGTATCTGTGGCAGACAAGTCATTGTCGATCGTTTTTGGAACTCCAATGATGGGAACGCCCAGATCGAACAATGCTTTGGAGATTTTTTGGGAGCCATCTCCACCGATATTGATGACCGCATCAAAGCCAAGTGATTTTATCTTTTTGGCCAAGGAATCAGTCCTATCTTCGAAAACAATATTTCCATTTTCATCCTGCACAGGAAACTGCAATGGGTTACCCTTATTTGTTGTTTTTAGGATTGTTCCTCCCTTCACGTGAATCCCCCCAACTTTGGACTTTGTCAATTTGATGATCTGGGTTGGTTCGGCCATAACCCCATTGAAGGCTTCGATACTCCCATAAATTTCCCATTCTTTGGTTTTTTTGGCAGATTTGAATATACCTCTGATCACAGCATTCAACCCCGGACAATCTCCTCCACCAGTACATATAAGTAATTTTTTCATTTTTTTAAATTTATAATCTTCCGATCAAACAATATTTCTTTGATATAAAGATAGCTTAGATATATTTGTTTACTTACGGTCAAATTTAATTTATGATGAAGAAAAAATTACTTTTATTCAATCTGTGTCTATGTATCTTCCATTTGGCACCTCTCCAAGGACAACAACTGGATGGGTTTTATGAAACATCACAAGGCAAGCAAAAAGCACTAGAAAAGGAGTTTTTGGAAAAAGTCGACTTTACCAAATTCAAAAAACACCTGACAGAGATCACATCAGCACCACACCCTGCTGGATCCCAAGCCAATGAGAAAGTAAAAGATTATCTGGTCAATACCATGCAGGCAGCTGGTTGGGATGTAAAGACACATCCTTACGATGTCTATCTTTCCAAAGAACCGGGGGAATCAGTCGTCGAATTGGTTAGGCCTTTTAGAAAACCATTGAACCAACAAGAAAACATCTTGGACAAAGACCCCTATTCTGCGCATCCTGAGCTTTGGAAAGGTTGGAATGCATACTCGGGAAGTGGTGATGTGACAGCAGAAGTGGTCTATGCGAATTATGGCACAAAAGCTGATTTCGAAAAACTGAAATCAATGGGGATAGAAGTGGAAGGAAAGATAGTATTGGCACGGTATGGTGGCAATTTCAGGGGTTTTAAGGCGAAGTTTGCAGAAGAAAACGGGGCAGTTGGCCTGTTGATTTTTACCGATCCCGGAGACTCTGGATATATGAAAGGTTTGACTTACCCTGATGGTACTTTTTACAGTGAATCTTCCATTCAAAGAGGATCTTTACTGACAGCTGACTGGACAGGTGATCCACTGACCCCTTTTGAACCTGCATTGCCATTGGATGGTAAAACAAAGGTGAAAAGATTGGCTGAAAGTGAAGTGGGTTTACATACCATTCCGGTAACACCATTACCATATGGTTCCATCAAAGAAATCATGGAACTGATGAATGGGGATGCTGTTCCGGCAGGTTGGCAAGGAGGATTGCCGTTTACCTACAGACTGGAAGGTGGAAAAGACCTCAAAGTAAGACTTAAGGTGGATCAAAAGAGAGGTTTTGTTAGGGCAAACAATGTGGTCGGTATGATGAGGGGAAGTGAAAATCCTGACGAATGGATAATTCTTGGCTGCCACTATGATGCATGGAGCTTTGGCTCTACCGATCCCAACAGCGGTACAGCAATGTTGTTGAGCTTGAGCGAAACATTGGGAAAATTGGCAAAGGAAGGAAAAAGTCCAAAGAGGTCGATTTTGATAGCGCATTGGGATGCAGAAGAGCATGGTGTAATAGGCTCTACAGAGTGGGTGGAGCAGTTTCGGGATGAATTGCAAGCCAAAGCTGTCGCCTATATCAATTTGGATGCGGCAGTATCGGGAAGGAACTTTGGGGCATCATCCTCTCCTACTTTGAAGAAACTCATCATGGAATCAGCAAAAGCAGTGACATTCCCTGATTCTTCAAAAACTGTTTTCGAAGTCTGGTCAAAAAACCAAGAAGAACCAAACATTGGAAATCTCGGTGGTGGATCAGACCATATTGCATTCTACATGCATGCAGGAATTCCCTCCATGAGCGGAGGAGCAAGTGGTCCTACCCTTTACCACACCAATTATGACAACCTTCATTTCTATGAAAAATTTGCCGATCCTAGTTTCAAAATGGGCGGAGCAGTGGAGCAATTGGTAGGAATCATGAGTTTGAGATTGGCAAATGCAGAAATCATTCCCTACCACAATAGCCGGTATGCAAAAGATTTGGAATTGCACTTTGGCAATGCTGTGAAAAAAGTAAAAGCTTATGATCAAGGTTTTGGGGGATTTGTAAAAGCTACCAAAGCTATTGAGGAATTAAAGATCAGTGCTGAATCCTTGGACAATAAAATTGCCAATTCATTGACTTCCGGCAATTTTGACAAGAAAAGACTGAAGGAGATCAATACAGGATTGATCAGCTTAGAAAAGAGTTTTCTAGACCCAAAGGGGATGTATTTCGGATCTTGGTACCGTTCACTATATGCTTCCAATGATCCATTTAGCGGCTATGCTTCTTGGATTCTTCCCGGTTTGGAATACGAGGTTGAACTCAAGTCAACCGAGAGGCTACAAGAATGGGACGAGCGCTATAGTGCTGCAATTATGGATTTGAAAGAGAAAATGGATAAGCTGATTGTGGTATTGTAGAAAAAGAATCATTAAAATGATTAAGGGAAAATCACCGACATCTTGAAGAATCAGGATGTCGGCTTTTTTATCCTCCGGTGCGTGACGACATCCGACCTGAAGATTAGCCCAAGGTTATACATTATCAATAAATTATCTTCAATCTTCCGCCCGAAGTATGATTGGTAAATTCAGGTGCAAAATGACTCTCAAATTTTGTAATGCCGTTGGTGAAATCTCCAGCTTGACTAGCCCTAACTTCATATTCAAAAACATAAATCCCTTTATTCAAGGATTCTATAAAGAAGTGTGTACTGGCATCTTTGTGACTTTCATAAAACCTCACCCCATTTTGAAATTTGAATTCAGAAATAACATTTATGGGATCAAATCCAGAAGACCTTTGGTCAGAAATATGCACAAAATCAATATCTCGATCCAATTTCACTTCAATCCTAACTTTAAGTAAATCTCCTACTTTGATCTCTTCGTCTATCGAAATTTGTTCAAACTTAATTCCTGTTGATGTATGCTTTCTCACAAGAAGGCTCTTTGAAATTTCTACTGAAGACTCAGCCTTTGACACATTATCAATTTCTTCAAAATATTGCCAATACAATGAACCAAAAAACATCGTTTGCCCTTGGTTAATTAGTGAAACCTCTGCTAAATCTGAACCAATACTCTCCTTAACCCAAGATTTTTTCAAATAACCTGAATTTGCATAGACTAAATTAGGATGTATTTCTTGATTCCCTACTTTAATTTCTCCATTGAAATCAACACCTTCCCATGTCTTTGTATAATTGTAAATAGTAGAGACAGCTCTTAATGTAGATCTAGAAGTCGGCCAATGATTAGTTTGCTTTTGTTTGAAAAGCCAACGGAACAACTCTTCAACGAACTTCTCATTCTTTTCCTTTTCAAGAACATTTTCCCCAAATCCCGAAAACAAATCAATCATCAAAGAATGGGTTTCGATAGGAGAATTATTCCATTTGTTGGTAACACTATTTCCTTTCCAATATGAACCCAATTCATCTGAACTAATGCTATTCTCCCAAATTGAAATTAGGATAGGATTGAAACTGTTTTTACCCAAAGCATTCAATATCGGAATAGCCTTGGCTCTTTCTGATAAATCTAAGCTCATCCAATGGTCTTCTATCTGAGCTATAAAATATTGAAATGCTTCTTTTGAAACAGAAGAAGAATCTGGTCTTTCACTCACCGTCAAAACATAAAGGATATCAATTAAACTGGAGTTCAAATGATTCTCTTGAAGATATTTTGAAGCTTCAGTGTCAGATTTTGAGCTTGCTCTGAAGGTTAGGTTTTTATAAGATTTTCTCAGTTCATTTTCTAGGTAAACCAAGCCTTTGTTGACCATATTTTCTAAATCAGGTGATTTTTCGCTTGTATCAAGATTTTTGATTTCCCGCAATGCATCAATCAGATGAATAGTCATTTGCTTATTTTCAAAAGGGAATCCTTTTTGCCAACTAAAGCCTCCATTTGGCAATTGATATTCCTTCAACTTCTGAATATCTTCTTCAATTTGGAGCTTTAGTTTTTCATCATTCAACAACTCCGTCAATTTACCCATTTTTGAATCCTCACTTTCCAAATCTATCAACCATGGTGTTTCCTCCAAAAGGATTGATTTCAATTCAGGATTCTTTAGCAGCTGGGATTTTGGAATCTCGGTTTTGGACCATTTTTCTAGAACTGACTTTAGTTCAGGAATGGTCTTTAGGAGGTTTAATCCAATTGTATTCACATATACTCTTGACAATAGATTATCAGAGTTTTCGTGAGAGATTTCACTGAAATATGGAATAGTCTGAAAAATATACCAGATTGGATTTGTTGTCAGCTCGAAGGTCAACAAATGGTTCTCCAAAGTTTTTGAATCTTGTTTTTTCAATTTATCAAAGGTAAATGTTCTTTTCTCACCTTGATTTGCCCAGACAGGCATTGTTTCAGTGATTAGGATCCTGTTGCCCAAAACCGGTAAAACTGATTGCTCACCATCTGAAAAATCCTCTGTCAGCGCCAAAACTTTATATTGCAATAGCTGTAGATCATCAGGAACGTCGATTTCCCAATCTACAGTTATACTTTCGAATGGGTTTACATCAAATTCTAAAACAGGAATTTCACCTAATGCACTTAATGACTGCCCCGTCAATTCATCTGCAAAACTAATTTGAGCCTTTCCTTTTTGATTTTTCGGACTCAGATTGCTGATCTTGGCAGCTAAAACCACCTTATCACCCTGTCTCAAAAACCTCGGAAAGTTAGGCGTAATCATCAATTCTTTTTGTGTTACCACTTCTGCTTTACTGTAAGCAGTCCTCAGATTCTTACTATGGGAAAGCAGCATCAATTTCCAAGATGTAAGAGACTCTGGGGCATCAAATGAAAAACTAAATTCACCCTTTTTATTGGTCTCCAAATGTGGAAAGAAAAAGGCAGTTTCCTTGAAATCAGACCTTATCTTCACTTGATCGATCATCATTTTATCTGAAACAGATTGATCGAAATCAATAAATGATGGAGGTGGTACATTGTAATCGACATTTACTCCCATTACCATCCCTTCTAACAAAGGTGCCTCATCCAAAACTTCATTCACTGACCCTGTTAGACTTGAAGCTCCTCTAATCGAAATACTCCTCTTATCTTGTGAACCATAACCTGTCACCGTGATTTGTTCAAGCTCATTAATTTCTTCCACGAGCATGACATGGAGCTTATTATCCTTCCCTATCCTAATTATTTCAGATTTAAATAATGGGTATCTTAACAAAACCTCATTTTTTTCTTCAGCTTGTATGTAGAACTCACCCTGAGCATTTGTGTTGACAGATCTATCGGTACCAATTACAGAAACCACTGCAAACTCAAGTGGTAGACCAAAAACATCAGTAACTAAGCCTTTCACAAAACCAACAGGAATATTAGAATCTGAAGTTCTGATAACTTTTGATTCCAAATATTTCGCTTTCAAAGAAGAAAGGTAGCTTCTTCCAATAGCACTATTTGGCACAAGGCTAAAACCAAATTGGTTAAATTTATTGACGGAAGGAAGTCGGTTTTCGTTCAAATATGAAAAAGATGAACCGAGGAAACTATGGAAAGATGCTCCCAAAAAACTGTTTCCACTTGAAATATCACAACTAGGATAATATGCTAAAGTCTTATTTGGGTCAAATGCCCATCTATTTGGAAAATATGACAATTGATCAAGTGAAAGGTCATACATACCTGCTAAAACTTCAGAGGTGAATTTCTCTTTGTTTTGTCCAACCACTTTAAATAACCATGTTTCTTTGGCTCCAGGCGCAAGTACATCTCTAAATGTTTCAGTGACAATTTTGATTGGTTTCAATTGACTTTCTACTGGTACACGCAAGTAATCAGAAACTGATTTGTTTCCATACGCATAAAAATAATGTATCACAAAACCTCCTTCATCTAATTGTTCAACAGGAATTTTCACTTCTTTTATTTCTTCTGAAAGATTGAAAGCTTGATCCATTACGATCTTTCCGCTTTTTTCCACCTGAAGGTACACCGTAAGATCCTTTGCAGCCGACCCCAATCTAAGCAGTACTTTATCATCTACTTGGTAGCTCTTTTTATCTGTGAAAATTTGAAACAACTTATTATCTGACACTTTTGAATCATTGAAATCAATTAATTCGAAATCTCTCTCAATAGTTATTTCTGTCCCCAAACTATCATAGGAGGTGATTTTGATAAAGTAAGCTCCAGGCTCCCAATCTGCGTAATCATTGAAAATGACTTCTTTGGAATTTGCAGTATTGAATTCCATAAATGCCACTTTCTTTGCATTGGTAGTATTTGCAATTGACTCATCGAATGGATATGGTTCGAACGGAAACAACCCTTCAAATTCATCAGCTGACCATCTTGGAAAATCAGGAACCAACATTTGGTTTGGGATGGCTGTAACACGGTTTGAATAGCTTTTTTTGAAAAACTCAATTGTTCCTGTTGCTTTGGTTTCTTGTTGATTCAAATTCATAGCCGAAACCACAATTTTTTCTTCAGCGTTATTTTTTGATATCTTATCTGAAACATGCGCCACAAGAATCATCGAATGATAACCTACATTTACTGATTTTTGAGAAGTCCTTGTTTCTCCATTTATATCAGTCACTTCTACTTCCACAACGTATTCAAAAACAGGCAAATCCTTTTTGTTCAAACTTTCATCCGGAATAGCTTGAAAAATTATTTCAAACTTGCCATCTAAATCAGTCTTGGATTTTCCATTTACCATTTCTTGTCTTGAACCACTTGGATAAAACCCCACCCCTCGTCTATCATAATACCGAGGATACATTTTTATATTTCTGAAAACTCTGTAAGTGACTTCGGAAGAAGAAATGGGATTTCCTGAATATGCACGTGCATGAACTTGCAATTTCACGGTGTCATTTACTTCAAATCTTTCTTTGATTTCGTCGAAATTCACCTCAAATCTCGGACGCTTATATTCTTCTACATCGATTCGCTTGGTAGAGTAATCAAAATACACATCCTCATGGTCAAAAAACTTACTCTCTACTTCATCATCTTCCTCCACTTCTATTTCATACTCACCTGTCAATCCTGATGTTGGGATTTCAAATTCACCTGAGAAACTCCCATATTTATTTGTTGAAATTTTAATTTCTTCGTTTGTTATTCCATTAGGATTTATCAAAGAAACCACAAGTGATTCTCCTTTCACAATTTCACTTATACCTGCTTTGTTTTTTACCAAAATCCCTTTGAAATATATTTTTTGTCCAGGTCGATAGATTTGTCTATCCGTGAAAATGAAAGCATTGACATTAATCTCATCATTATCAATAACATTGTTGTATTTATACAAACTAAAATTTTCAAAGTGGATACTGTCATTTCCTTGCTTTAGATCAATGCTAAGACCATAAACATTTTCGAAGAAGTCAATTGAGACAATCCCCTTATCGTCTGAATAGAACTTTTTTCCAAAGTAGTTACCTTTGGCATTTATATTAGAAGTGCTGAAGCTCACTTCCACATTTGAAATTGGCTTTCCTGTCGTTCTATCAACAATTTTCAATACACTTTTACCTTCAAGATCCTGCTTGAAAAATGAAATATCTGAAACATCAAAAAATGAATATCCATGAATTACTTCATCAATTGGATGTTGGGTAAGCATTAAGTAAGAACCGAAATCAAGGGCTGGAACCATAGTTTCCATCATTCTAAAAGTATGGTCTTTTGGATCAACAAACTCTTCAGTCCATTGAAAAACTTCATTCAGCTGATTGATGATTAGATTTTTATCCTCTCTATTGAAAGCTGATTTAAGTGCCTTCTTATTTGAGGGAGTCAACCTGAAAATTTTAAATGTCAAACTATCTAAGTTTTTATAGTTGACAATTACTCTAGTGGGAGTTTGGCTTGGAATTACTCCACTAAAATCAAGTTCTGAAAATGGGGCTGAAATTTTTGCCTTCAATTCTTCTGCATACCTTGCCCCAATGCTTTCAGGAAAATCAAAAATAGCTTTGTCACATGATTCTATTGCTTTAACATAATATTGACCTAAGCTCAGATCTTTCTTTTCTTCATTCTTTCTAGCCAAGTCATAATACGAATATGCTAGTTTATAACGAAGGAATGATTCGATCTCCAGCCCTTCATATTTATCAATCAATAAAAACAATGCACGATTGTAATTGGAGTTAATGTCTAACCCTACTGCATTATTTTTCACATAATCCAACCTATCGATTAGCCAATATGCACTTGCTGTCTCTGGGGCTGCATTGATATGAAAATCAATCACATCTTGATAAACATTCAATGTTATCTCTTCGAATGATTGTTCCTCATTAGATTGATTCCCTTGAATTTTATAATTCAAAAAGTGATTTTTTGAATTTATGGTGAAACTATCGAATGGACGGCTTCCTGGTTTTTCGAACTTCTTGAAAAATTCAAGTGCATTTTGGATCAAAATATCATAAAGGCTGGGTTCAAAAAATGAGGAAACTGATAGCTCTTCCTTGGAATCTAGAATGAAGAATTTCAAAGCAGATTGGGGAACTTCTTTTAGCAAGTCCTCATTTTTCAGTGATTCAAGGTAAAGCCCTGTGATGTAATCCATGAAACTTTCAGCATCCGAAATACGGAAATCATCGCCCTTGACAGCTCCTGATATTTGGCTTCTATTCAATATTTGCCAACGATATCTAGAATAGTATTCCTGCAACAAATTGGCAAACACACTTTGCAATATGTTTTTATGATAACCCTCGGTAAGGTCGATTTCTTCTTCAAATCTTTTGAAAATTTTCAATTCGGAATCTTCCTCCAGAACCATAGTGAATTTACTTTGGTAAATTAAAGATTTTACTCTTTGTTCAAGATTGTTTTCATCTTTTGCCTGATGATAAATGGAATCTACCAGCAGCAGAGCTGACTTCGGGAGGTCTTTAAGCTCAAAAACCTCTACTTGGTTCCATTTACCTTCATAATCAAACCCACCTTTTGCGTTTACATGATTAGTATTAATTATTAAAACAAAGAATAAAACTACCCAATAGGAATTTTTCATACACAAAATCATTACTGCTCTAACTAAAATCTAAAATAGTCAAAACTTTTCGAATCCATGTAATATCATTTGCCATATAAGTAGTATAAATTTGTTTTATAAATTAATCTCTATTCCCGAATTAGCTCTTTAACTTTCACCATCTTAAATATTTTCTCAACAACCTCAAAAACTTAATATTACATTATTGATTGCTAATAAGGTATTATAATGCATCCTATACGTGCTTTTAAAAGGCTATTATATTGTATAGCAACTTACAATCGATTTATTCAGTAATACGCAATCTTTTGTTTCCACATTTCAAAAACTGAATTACACTTCAAATCCAGCAATATGAGAAAATCACTACTTGTTACCATCACCATTCTGATGGCACTTTCATTCAACCAAACTTATGGGCAATTCAGTCTTGATGGTCAACTAATACAAAGAGGAGAATTCAGGAATGGTTTCAACAGAGCCATCCTTGAAAATGAAATACCGGCAAAATTCATAGCCCACAGAGCTAGACTCCAAGCTAGCTACAAGATGGAGAATATCACCTTCTACATGGCAATCCAAGATGTGAGAACATGGGGAAACACACCTCAGATCAAAGCCACAGATAATTTCCTTTCGGTACATGAAGCTTGGCTGGAAACGAATCTTGGGGAAAATTGGAAAATCAAACTCGGCAGACAAGAGCTCAATTATGATAATTTCAGGTTTCTTGGCAATCTAGACTGGGCACTTCAGGCAAGGGCACATGATTTTGCTTTGGTCAAGTATGAAAAGGATGACATGAAGCTACATTTCGGAGGTGGGTACAATCAAAGTGGACAGTTCTTAGCAGGAGACATCTACGATGTGGGGAACAATTACAAAACTGCACAAATGGTCCGTTATGAAAATAAGCTTGGTCCAATTGATTTTTCCCTACTTTTCTGGAATGACGGAAGGCAGTATACAATTCTAAATGACACAGGAGGAATCGATGAAGAAGGAATCAATTATAGACAAACCATAGGAATCCCTACCCTGAGATATCAAAAACGCAATACTATCCTCAGTGGATTTTATTACCATCAACTTGGTGAAGATTTTTTTGGCAGAAAAATCAAGGCGTTTGATGTTTCTGCCCAGATTACACAACAGTTTGATATTGACAAGGAAGCAGGAAAAAAATTCAGATTGGTTGGGGGATTGGAAATCCTTAGTGGAAACCCAAATACTGGCAATGCAGAAAACAACGCTTTCACTCCGTTGTATGGTACCAATCATATTTTCAATGGATACATGGATCTTTTTTATGTAGGGGGATCACATGAAAGCAATGTTGGCTTGCAGGATTATTTTGTAAAGGGAAGATATGATTTCAATCCCAATTTTTTTGTCCAAGCGGATGTCCATCAATTTTTAGCGCAAGCAGATGTCTATTCAAGCAATAGAATGTATACTCTAGAAAAGAATTTGGGGACAGAAGTAGATTTGTCCTTTGGCTACATCTTCAATTCGGCAATCTCTCTCCAGGGTGGATACAGTCAGTTCTTTCACTCAGACACCTTTGAAAGCTTACAGAATAGAGGAACTCTTAAAAACAACCAAAACTGGGCATATCTCATGTTGATCTTCAGACCAAATATGAGGAATAAATTTATTGGAGTTGTTCTATGATATTTCCAGGGAAATCGCTTTTAGCCAAAAAATCTTAGGAGGGGGGTAAATTTAATCACCTTGGTCTGTGTCCCCACAGACCAATCCACCTAAATTGGACACCTCCTCGAAGGGTTTCTCGTTTTGAAATTGTAAAAAGGGATTTCACTGATCATATTAGGGAAAACCACTTGTATATGTTATATTTTTTGTAAATTTAATCAAAACCATGATTTTTGTCATATTCTATTGACATAGGTTAAGTTAACTTTGAACCACAAACTATCCCGGTACCATGTCTAAATTTCAAGGTTTCAAAAAATTTCTTTTTAGGTATAGTCTTGTCCCTCCTAGAAGATGGAGACCTTATGCCACCATTTTGATAGCTACTATTTTTGGTCTAGGCATCTATGTTTTAAGACTAAGCAATGCTGTCTCTTACCTTTCTGATGATCCACAAGCCTGTGTCAACTGCCATATCATGACTCCCCAATATATAACTTGGACCCATAGCTCGCATCGGGAAGTCGCCCATTGCAATGACTGCCACGTACCACATGACAATGTATTCAACAAGTATTTTTTCAAAGCTAAGGATGGACTCTATCATGCTTCCATATTCACGATCAGAGGGGAGCCTGAAGTAATCAAGGCCCTCGCACCTTCGATTGCAGTAATCCAGAGCAACTGCATCAGATGCCATGAACCACAAGTAACGGATGCCAAGACTGCTTCTTTTGTAGAAGATCACCATGCCAAACGAACAGACAGAATCTGTTGGGAATGCCATCGGGAAGTACCCCATGGCCGTACCAGAAGCCTTTCCTCGGTTGGCCATCAAATAGAACCGATCAAGGCCCACTCCCCAGCAGACTTGAGCATCGTCCCCAAATGGCTAAAAGAGTCAATGGATAGCAAAAAAGAAAATAAAGCATCAAATAAATAACCACACCTATGAAAAATTGGATTCTTTTCGGCCTTACAGCACTTTCGGTATTTTTACTTGCCATGCTAGCCTACACGATTATGGATAGGAAAACCGAAGCTAGGTTTGCCTATCAAGCGAAAGTCAGTTTGGAAGACATTGAGCCCAGGGATTCAGTATGGGGGCTGAATTACCCAAGACAGTATCAGTCCTACATGAAAACCCAAGATACAACCTTTAGCAGCATGTATAACACCTCCGCATTGAGGAGTGTGTTGGACGAGCAGCCTGAGTTGGTGATTCTGTGGGCAGGATATGCTTTCAGCAAGGACTATAACCAACCACGTGGGCATGCTTATGCCGTTACTGATGTCCAGAACACATTGCGGATCGGTTCACCTATGCAAGCCGGAGATGGCGTGATGCCAAGCACCTGTTGGACCTGTAAAAGCCCCGATGTCCCCAGATTGATGAATGAACTTGGAGTGACTGAATATTACAGCAAAAAACTCTCTGACTTAGGATCTGAAGTCATCAATTCCATTGGCTGCGCAGATTGTCACAATCCGGAAACCATGAACCTGACCATCACCAGGCCTGCCTTGATCGAAGCATACGAGGCCATGGGGAAAGACATCAATCAGGCATCCCACCAAGAAATGCGTTCATTAGTCTGTGCGCAATGTCATGTCGAGTACTATTTTGACAAGACCAAACCGGGCAAGGAAAATGCGCAATACCTAACCTTCCCTTGGAAAGACGGGATGGATGTAGAATCTGTTGAAGCCTATTATGATGCCATTGACTTTGCCGATTGGGTACATCCCCTATCCAAAGCCAAAATGCTGAAAGCCCAACATCCTGATTATGAACTTTTCACCCAGGGAGTACATGCAAAGAGAGGGGTCTCTTGTGCTGACTGCCATATGCCTTACAAAACAGAAGGGGGACAAAAATTCACAGACCACCATATAGGTTCCCCACTGAGCAATGTAGAGAATTCCTGCTTTGTATGCCATAGAGAAAAAGAAACAGACCTGATGACCGATGTGTATGACAGGCAAAGAAAAATAAAGGAAGGCACTTCCAAACTCCAAAAAATCCTTGCCATGGCACATGTTGAAGCTGCCAGGGCTTGGGAACTCGGGGCAAGTGAGGCACAGATGAAAGACATCCTCCTGGGTATCCGTCATTCCCAGTGGAGATGGGATTATGCAGTAGCTTCACACGGAGCTGCATTCCACGCTCCACTGGAGACTAGCAGAATAGTAACTTCCGCCACAAGCATTGCTCAGGAAACCCGTATCAAATTGGCTAGACTCTTGGCTGACATGGGCTATAACAAACCTGTAGAAATGCCAGTGTTTGACAAAGAAACACTTCAAGCTTACATCGGGCTGGATATACCTGCCGAAAAAGTAGCCAAGGAAACTTTCCTGGAGCAAGTCATACCAAAATGGCTCAAGGATGGAAAAGCAAGGGAAGCCAAGAAACCGATTAATGTAATCAGCAGTAGATAAGGGTTAAAATACACAACACAAAGGAGCATTTTAATACGCCAATAAAATGCTTATTTCTGGCTGATCTTGAGATCAACTTTGAAAAATAAACCTAGAGGAATTTTACCCCAACTATATGAAGTTTTTGAAAATCCTGTTTTCAACCAAAGTAAGTTTAATCCTATTAGTAACCTTTGCCATCTCCATGGCTGTAGCTACTTTCATTGAGAACGATCATGGGATACCTGTAGCGTGGAGACTAGTGTACAATGCATGGTGGTTTGAAACCATCATGATTTGGCTGGCTTTCAATTTTATGGCACACATTGGACAATACAGACTATTCCACCGAAACCGTTGGCCTGTAGGACTTTTCCACATATCTTTTGTAATAATTCTGCTTGGTGCTGGAATCACCAGATATCTCAGTGTAGATGGGGTGATGCATATTCGGGAAGGTTCCTCCGTGGATTCTTTCTACACCACCACTGATTACCTTCAAATCAAAATGATACAGGACGAGGGTGGTTTGAAATTCGAAAAGCCTATCGATATTATCCCACACAGGTTTGAGCCTGAAGTCCATCGAGTCAATTTTGGGGAGAACAGGTTTCAAATACAAATAAAAGAATTTATCCAAGGCGGAGTCGAGAAATATATCGACGGGGAAGAGACCTACATTGACATCGCCGTGGCCATGGGTGTAGGAAGGGAAGATTTTATTTTGACAAAAGGAAATGAAATAAACCTAGGAAATATATCCTTCGGCACTTCAAAGAATACAAACAGCCCGATCAAAATATTCAAAGAGGATGGTGTTTGGATGATCTCCACAGAAGTCCACCTACAGATAATGGAAATGAGCACACAGCAAATGGCCGTGATGCATCAAGGTGATACCAGTCCACTGAAACTTCGTTCACTTTACCAATGGGAAGGTGGAGCACTGATGATCAAATCAATCATAGAAGATGCTTCCATCGTCTATCAGCAAGAATCGGATGAAATGCTGGCCAAAAACATGCCTGATATAGTCAAGCTGGAAGTGGCTGATCCCAAGGGGGAATTGATTTTCAGTACTTACATCAGAAAAGTGAGCTTCAACCCCAGTTGGTATCCATTCAGTTACCAAGGTGTGAATTATACGCTTACTTACGGACCAAAAGCGATCAAAATACCCTTTGAGATTTATCTGAATGCATTTGAATTGGAACGTTACCCCGGAAGCCAAAGTCCTGCATCCTATGCCAGTGAAGTGATGGTCATTTCTGATGGTGAGGAGTTTCCCTACAGGATTTTCATGAACAATGTCTTGGATCACAAAGGCTATCGGTTTTATCAATCTTCCTATGACAATGACGAAAAAGGGACTATCCTCTCAGTGAACCAAGATAGGCCTGGCACATACATTACCTATTTGGGTTATGCACTGCTGACAATTGGAATGATGCTGACACTTTTTGCAAAAGGAAGTAGATTCAGTTTGATGAACAAAAAACTGGGAATACTCCGTAAAAAAGCAGCCTCGACTTTGGTATTGCTTCTTTTGGCTTTGCCTTTTTCCATAGCCCAAGAAGTTCCAATGCAAGATCCAAGACAATCTTTGGTACCCGATGAATATGCTAAAGACTATGGAAAGCTGATCGTTCAGGATTTGGATGGAAGAATGAAACCACTCAATACCCTAGCCAATGAGATCATCCGCAAACTTAGTGGTAAAACAAAGATTGAAGTGCCTACCGAAGCAGGGTTTGTCCATTTCAGTCCAGAGCAGTTTCTGTTGGCAATTCAACTTGATCCCGTTACATTCAGCCATCTGCCTTTGATCAAAATAGACCGGAAGAAATCCCACTTGGCATTTCAGGCTTTGGGGGTCGAACCTGTTGACCAGTTGAGTTTTAGGGTCTTTTTGGATGAAGACGGCAATTATCTATTGCAGGAACTGGTAGAGACGAGCAATAAACTTAAACCTTCTGAAAGAAATGAGTCTGATAAGGAAATCCTCAAAACAGATGAACGATTCAATATTTTCTACGCCCTTCTGACAGGTGATTTCCTGAGATTATTCCCAAACAAATTGGATGGAAACAACACCTGGTTTACCAGCCAACAATGGACACAAGGTTTTGATGAAGATGATGCCTTATTTGTCAAAAACATCACAAACATCTATTTGGCGGCTTTGGATAAGGGTATAAGAACTGGTGATTGGGAAGAGTCAGACGAAACACTCTCATACATCGACCTATATCAACAAAAAGCAGGCGAAGAAGTCTATCCAAGGGAGACTGAAATCAAAGCAGAACTGCTCTACAACAAGCTTAGGCTTAGTGCCCGTTTGTTTGGTCCATTTTGGCTTTTGGGAGTTCTGATGTTGGTGTTGGGAATTTCAAAGCTATTCAAAAACTCCCCTACAATCAACAGAGCCTGGACAATAGGAATGATTCTTACTTGGCTTGGGTTCATTTTATTCACCTTCCACCTTGCATTGCGCTGGTATATTGCCAAACATCCACCTTGGTCAGATGGATTTGAAATGATGGTATTTGTTGCTTGGGGAATCCTATTTTTCGGATTGGTTTTTTCCAATAAATCCCAATTTACCATTCCTCTTTCCCTCTTGTTTTCAGGCACTTTGCTCTTTGTAGGTTTTCTGGATTGGCTCAATCCTGAAATCACCAACCTCATGCCTGTACTCCACTCCTATTGGCTCAAAATCCATGTGGCCATCATCGTCAGTGGATATGCCCCCTTGGCACTTTCTGCAATCATCGCATTATTGAGCTTGATATTGGTGATTTTCAAGCCTACAAAACCACAAGCAAAATGGTGGCTGAGTTTGCAGGAGCTTAATATTGTGAATGAGATGTCAATTACCATCGGTTTGTTTTTGCTCACTGTGGGGACTTTCCTAGGGGGTGTATGGGCCAATGAAAGCTGGGGGAGATACTGGGCTTGGGATCCCAAAGAGACTTGGGCATTGATCTCAGTGATCGTCTATGCCATCGTATTGCATCTGAGATTGATCCCCTCTTTGAAAAACAGTCTCATCTATAACTTGGCAAGTCTCTGGGCATTTAGTTCCATTATCATGACTTCCTTTGGAGTGAATTATTACCTTTCAGGTCTCCATTCCTATGCAGCTGGTGATCCTGTACCCATCCCTTCATGGGTATATTGGGCAGTGGCGATGTTGTTGATTATTTCTATCATCGCTATCTGGAAATACCAAAAAATAGAAAAAGAGCAACTAAAAAAATTAATGATATAAGCCAAATAAAAAGGCTTTCAGAAACCTGAAAGCCCTTTTATCTTGAAAGATATAGAATCAACTGTATGCAGGGACCTCCATCTCTTCCAATTCTGAGATTGTCTTCTGGAATTGATTTCTCATTTGCTCAACCACCTCTCCGGTATCGACCGGAACCTCTTCTAACATTTTTTGATAATAAGCTATACCTTTTCCCAAGTTTGTCTTGAACTTTTCGACATATGCTTCAAATTTGGCTGGTTGTTCTTCCAGGTAATTTTCCATTTCCTCTTTGAGGTATTTCATATACAACTGCAGTTCCTTCACAAACATATGAGGCCGCTCCAAATCACGCATAACAGAAAACCTTCCATAAATATGGCCAACCATCTCTTTGAGACTGAAAACACCTGAAAAATAAGCCAAATTTGGGCCAGGACAAATCGTAACAGCTTTGAGTTTCCTTGCAGGAATCTCCCCATTTGTCAATAGGACTGGAGCGCCTAATCCTTCGCAAATACAATCTTTCTCCAATATCTTGGCGGAATATTTTTCAAAATCTACAGTATCTTTGAGCTTGGACTTCACTTCCTTCAGCTTTAGGTTTAGGTATTGTCTTGATGCTGTACAGATTGGTTTTTCGGTAAACTCCGTATTGAAACTAAGATACTTCTTGTAACAGGGACTGCCCGGTCTGTTTTTCTCTATCCTTTGTTTTCTTTGCTCTTCCGAACTGCTTGTCCTGAGATTGTTGAACCGTACTCCCAAAGGTGAAGCATGGCTCAGGTAATAATCTGATTTTTTGGCGTTCACCAACTTGGACAAGGTCTCTTCATCTACATTGGTCGCTTCTGGCACCATCAAAAATGGGCTTCCCCAACCAGTTCCGTCCAGCTGGTAGTGCTTGATCAAAAAAGCATCTTCAACCGCCGTTCCTATCCCACCCTGAACAGTGACCCTGATTTTTTCATCCGAAAGCAAAAGAGAATTGCCTTTGGACAGCAATGCTTGATTGCAGGCTTCCAGTAGTGTTTGGTTGAGCGTAGCACGATTTTCCTTGAATTCTTCAAGAATTGGTCCCAGCAAAACCCCATCGGTAGCAAAGGCATGACCTCCACAATTCAATCCAGATTCTATCCTGAATTCAGATACCCAAATTCCTTTTTTGGCAAGATATTTACCCTGAATCAGTGCAGATCTGTAATCGCTCACTTTTAAGATAACCCGTTTTTTGATGCTTCCTTCCCTATCTGGAAAAAAGTCTTTGAACTGCTCCAAATAGCTGAACAATGCCGGATTAAGCCCTGCCGAAAATACCACCGAAGAATCCAGGGTGCTGTTTGCAAACCCTCTCAGTGCAGACAACGCATCCGAAAACTCCCTTGGCAATGTCTCCCCATCAGGATCATAATTCAGCTTGTCTACCTTGGTCATGATATTGACATCAATTTTCCCAGCAGATATATACTTTCTCAATAGACCTTCCACCAAAGCACGTACATCCCCATTCAAATAATATAATTTCCTATATATATTTTTTGCAGGATGCGTTTCTGGAAGCAACTCAAAGTACATATCTATTTCGTTGCCTTTACCAAATTCTTGGCTCTTCAAATTTTCTGTTTGAGTCTTTACCTGTTTGTCCAAAAAATCAAGGTATGCGGTGATCCGTTTGGCCCTTCCATCCTCTACCAGATCCCCAATCGGTAGATAAGGGACACCAAGTTGCCGGCTTTTCAAGCGTCTCATATTCTCCAAAAGCATGTCATCCATAATCGAAACCACGGAAGAAATCCCGAATTTGCCTACTTTGAGGGGTGTTTCTAAGGTATAACCAAGTCCCATTACCGGGATATGGAAAGTATGTGGCTTGATATCTGTGAAAGTCATAAGCGGTAGATTTTAGTATAAGTACCAAAATTACCGCTATACAACCATCAAAATCCTAACATAAATCAACCCGCTTCCTGATAAAAATCATGAAAAGTTTTATTGATCTTTCTTGCCTTTATACAATTCATATTTGAGAAGCCTACAATCTATCGTCCCATTATAGAACTCCATCTTACGGGATGGCCTCAAGCCCACCCTTTTGGCTAGGTCCAAATTTCCCGTAAATACGAAGCCTGTATAGCCGGCACATTTTTGTTTCATAAAGTCTCCCAAACGCTTGTAGGTAGCTTCCAATTCATCTTCTTCCCCCAATCGCTCCCCATATTCTGGATTGACCATCATGATGCCTGCCTCACTTTCGGGAATGGTGGTATCCTCAAAATCACATACCTCATAAGATAGCAAATCCTCAACCCCTGCCGTTGCCGCATTTTCTTTGGTGAACAATACAGCTTGTTCGGCTATATCGCTGGCGATGATCTGGATATCCCCCATGGATGATATTTTCTCTTCCAGTTCTGTCTTCAGCTTTTGATACACTGATTCATCATAGCCGATGATATGCATAAAAGAATAATGATCACGGTACAAACCGGGAAACCTATTGGTAGCAATCAATGCCGCTTCTATGGCCAATGTACCAGAACCACACATGGGGTTTACAAAAGGACTTTTTCTATCCCAACCACTCGCATAGATTGTCGCTGCTGCCAAAGCTTCAAGCATCGGGGCTTTCCCCGGGATTTTCCTGTAACCATGTTTGGCGATCGTCTCACCGGAGGTATTGATATATAGTGTAGCCTGTGTTTCCTTCCAAAACAATTGAAAAACAGCTCCTTCATAAGCCGACCCGGTGTCAGGCCTTACCCCTGTATTTTCCCTAAACCTATCTACAATTGCATCCTTTATCCTGACATTCACAAAGAGCGGATTGTCAACACTGTCATTTTCCACATGTGAATTCACGGAGAAATAAGTGTCATTTGTAATATACTCCTCCCATGGAAGTGACTTTACCCTTCTGTAGATATCATCTGCATGATGAAGATAAAATGATTTGATCTCAAAAAGAACATGACTGGCCACTCTCAAATGCATGTTGAGGAACATGCATTCATTCAACGATGCGTATAATTCTATATAGGTCCTGAAAACATTTTTGGGTTTAAAACCAAGATCGATAAGCTCTTGCTCAACGAACGGGGAAAACCTATCTTTAAAAGTAATGACTACTTTTCCTTTTTGCGTAAAATCTAACATAATGCAAAAGTAAGGAATCTGTCTGACACCCTAACTTTTTTCATTCATCAGAATCGCCATCTTCGATATTTATATTGGCACTCACATATGGACTGACCATAAAATACCCCAAGACATCTCCCTTTCCATCAGCCACCTTGATGTTTGACACTGGATTTTGTGGGGGCGGACTGAAAAGCCCACCATCATTGAAAAGAAGGTTTACCAATTGGAACAAATAATTGTAGACATCATTATTAAGCCTGAAAAGCTCCAACCTTACCCGATCACCTTCCCTAAACGTAAAGCCCCCAAGTTCAAATCCCCTGTCCAAAATACTGGTCCCAAATGTATCATCAAACAACAAATAATCTGAATTTCTGTTGAGTAAGGTATCATTTCTGATTACCCTTACCCGATAATTGTTTTCCTCTACAAATGGGATTTTCCCATATAAGGTCACATAGTAGCCCTCCTCTTTGAAACCTCTTACTTCATGGAATTTGTAAGTCAGGGAATCCAAGGTCGGTGGTTCGAGCAAAGTGCCTTTAGAAATGTATTCTTTTTCATCCATGATGACATGCAGTTCGTATGATTTCCCCAATTCCCCCGTCTTATTGTTGACAGGCAGATAGCTCGAAAGCTGCTCGTTGAATTTGAATGAAATCATTTCGTTGTCAGTTTGATTGATGATAAAGACCTCTGCATCTTTTTCGATCTGGCCGGATTCCTCTGAATAATAATCTTTGGAATAGCTGACTTTCACCTGATTCAACCCACTAACATTTGTCCATATACCTTCGATCACCGGAATGTTTTCCGAATCCTTCAGTTCCAAAAAAACTTCCTCTTGGCATGAAACCAAGATTATTGCAATCAATATATAAATGAAATTTTTCATATCAGAAATTGAAGTTATAAGTGACTGATGGCAAAAAAGTAAAAAGATAGGTCATGACTACCCCAGGCCGTCTGGACTCCACTACATTATCCATTGTAGGGGTGAAGTTAACTTGGTCATTGTATATTTCTGTAAACTGATAGGAGAATGGGTTCTTCCTACCGTATAGGTTATAAATACTGAAATTCCAACTTCCCTTCCATTTTCTTCCCCTATCTACGTTTTTCCAGGTAACGGAAGCATCCATCCTGTGGTAGTCAGGAAATCTGTCATCATTTCTAATTCCGCTATACAAAGGCAGTCTTTGATTGTCCACTTCGTAAGAACCTACCGGAAAAGTCACAGCCTGTCCAGTAGTGTATACGAAGGTCAAGCCCGCTGACCACCGTTTGTTGAACTCGTGGTTCAACACCATCGTCAAATCATGTGGCCTGTCAAACCTTGGATTATATCTCTGATCGAAACTTATCCCGTCAATTTGCCTCCAAGTTCTCGAATACGTATAGCTAAGCCAACCAGTCGTCTTCCCAGAATTTTTTCTCAACAAAAATTCCAAACCATAAGCGTATCCATTGCCTGTCAGGATCTCGGCTTCGACATTGTCTTCAAACAAAATGTTTGCACCTTGCCTCAAGTCAATGACATTCTTGATGTCTTTATAGTAACCTTCCACAGATACCTCCCAACGATCTTTGTTGAAATTCCTGAAAAGTCCAAGCGAAACTTGGTCTCCCCGAATCGGTGGCACATATGTCCCAGCCAAAATCCACCGGTCTATTGGCAATCCTGCAGAACTGCTGGATGCCACTTGCAGGTACTGGAAGTTTCGGTTGTAGGATGCTTTGATGGACAATTCATCATCCAACATGTACCTCAGGGAAAGTCTGGGTTCCAAACCTTCAAAGCCTTTGATCCTTTGAAACGAACCATAAACAAGCGAATCAGTAATCGCTACATCTGGAGAAGGAATACCCCCTTCATAGACATAATCTACCCCCTTGCCATGGAGTTGGTAGATGCCCAACCTTAGCCCAGCATCTACCCTTAATCTATCGGACACATCAGTGGCAGCACCAATAAACACGTTGTTTTGCATGCCGTTTCTTGGATTGGTAGCGATGGGCTCTATCGCACTTCCCGGGGTTGGATCAAGGTTGATAGGAGCAAAATTATACAATTGGGAATGGACTCCCCAATTGACCATGGTCTTTTCATTCGGACTGAAATTCCAAGTAGCTTTGATTCCCGACTCTGACAAGCGATTGCCCCAATCAAACCCAGTATCAGGGTCGGTCAGCTTTATACTGTATTGATAGGCACTATGGTAGGCATTCAGATCAAAAAACATCCTATCTGAAATATTCCTGTTCCAAGTAACGGAGGAAACCCAGTTAGTCCATCCCAATCCAAACTGCATCGCGAAACCCAGATAATCGGATCCCATGTAGGAGGATACCGCCAATTTATCCTTTTCCCCAAGTTTGAATGTAAACTTTCCACTTAAATCATAGAAATAAAGGTCATTGTTTTTGATTTCGGGATCGGATGACAACCTCAAAAACATGTCGGCATAGGTTCTTCTACCGGATATCACAAAGCTTGAGTTCTCCGAAAACAAGGGACCATCCACCGTCAACCTCGAACTGATAGATCCAATCCCTCCTTCTCCCCTGATCTTCTCATAATTCCCTTCCTTCAATGATATATCAATCACACTGGAAATTCTCCCTCCAAAATTTGCCGGTATATTGCCTTTGTAAAACTCCACCCCATTCAGGGCATCCGGATTGAAAACCGAGAAAAAACCAAAAAAATGGGAAGGGTTGTACACAGGTGCTCCATCTATCTGAATCAAATTCTGGTCTGCCGAGCCTCCCCTGACAAATAGCCCCGTAGTCCCCTCTCCTGCTGTCTGTACTCCAGGCAAAAGCTGTAAGCTTCTCAGTAGGTCAACTTCCCCAAAAAGAGCCGGGATATTCTTAATCGTTTCGATGGGTACAACGGACTTCCCCATGTCCAAGCTCTTGACATTTTCGTCAGGCCTTCTATCCCTGATGATGACCTCTTCCAGTGCCAATTGGGATTCTTTCAGGTAGAATTTCTGTATTTTGCCTAGATCTTTTTCATTGATGATGCGAATGGTCTCTTCAAATCCAATAAACGAAACGATCAACTTTGCCGGCAAATCAATCTTCTGCAAACGAAAACTGCCATCCAAATCTGTCACCACACCCTTTTGGGCGTGATTTTCCCAATAGACATTTGCACCGGGCAGTGGATTGTTGTTGGAAACTTCATATATTACTCCTTCAACATGTTCATTTGTCTGTGCCAAAACTAGACTTGATTTTACTAGACAGAAAAGAAAAGATGAAAGTATAAACTTCAATAAAAAGCGCATAGGGTGATGAATTTTCAATGAATAACGGATTTCTATTCATTTGGGGTTACAAAAATCCGAAAAAAAAACATGCAAAAACAAAAAAATAGGATATTAAACAGCTTCAATATCCTATTTTCATAAGGTTTCTGCTAAATCTAAACTTTTCTTATCCTCAACCAAACAAAAATCCCAACAACCAGAATTAGAATAAAGGGCCAGAGTTTGAACATGAAAACGATAAAACTCTGTAAAAGAATAAAACCCTCTTTAACAGCATTTCCGATTTTCACAAAGAAACCCTTCTCATTTTGGAGCGAATTGCTTTCCAAATTTTCATAAAACCTGACATGCAAAGTACTATACTTGATTTGTTGTTTCAGGACTTTAAACCTTGATTCATATAAATCTATTTCAGCCCGTAGATCATTGAGACTCTTTTCAATTTCCAACATATCCTTTATACTGATAGCTTTAGCCAGCAACTCCCTATACCTCTTTTCCAAAAGTTTTTTGGTTTCGATTTTAGCTTCGAGATCACTATACCTTGAAGTAACATCCTCAATATTTGAATACTTATGATCCACTCGCTTTCCAATGTTTGACAATTGATGAAAAACAGAATCATACACTAAATAAGGCACTTTGATTATTAAAGTATAGGTTATTTGATATCTATTGTTTACTTGGTTTTCTGATTCGATGTATGCTTTATATTTGGGTAAAATTTGACGGATTCTAACAAAATCATCAACAACATTCTTGGATTCAAACTCAACTCCACCTGTTTTGATAAATTTCTTTAAGCCCATTTCATCAACTTGCTCTTCTTGCCCATTTATCCGTGGAGGAGCTTGTTCTGTGATTGGTATGTCAAGCATTTCTTCATATTCACCTGAATCTCCGATTGAATAAGAGAATCCATCCGATTTGTAATTTTCACAAGAAAACAAAACTATCATCAAAATGGAAAAATGCGTAGCAAAGACTACATTTCTGATAAGTGTCATATTAGGTTGAAATTTTAAAATGAATTAAATAAATTAAAAACTTAAATCAAAAGGCAAGATAATAAATAGTTAAGCATGGAAAAGATAAAAATACTCATTGTTGGTTGTGGAAATATGGGTGCTTCGCACGCAAAAGCCTATCACCAAATGGAAGAATTTCAAATTTGTGGACTGGTTGCAAGGGGTGATAGCAAAGTAACATTGAACAAGGAACTAGGCAATTCATATCCCTTGTTTGACGATTTTGAAAATGCCATGGAAGAGACAAAACCCGATGCAGTATGTATCTCTACCTATCCGGACTCACATGAATACATGGCTGTCCAAGCACTTGAAAACGGCTGTCATGTATTCATTGAAAAACCACTAGCGGCTACCATCACAGGTTCTGAAAGAATCTTGGAAGCAGCAAAGCGAGCTGACAAAAAAGTAGTGGTGGGCTATATCCTGAGACACCACCCTTCATGGGAACGGTTCATCAAAGAAGCCCAAAACCTCGGCAAACCATTGGTCATGCGCATGAACCTCAACCAACAATCACAGGGATATATGTGGGATGTACACAAAAACCTGATGCAAAGCCTCAGTCCCATCGTAGATTGTGGCGTGCATTATATCGATGTCATGTGTCAGATGACCAGAAGCAAGCCCTTGGCGGTATCTGCCATCGGGGCGAGACTTTCAGAAGAAGTCCCAAATGACAATTACAACTATGGCCAGTTGCAAATTCGCTTTGAAGATGGTTCGGTAGGTTGGTATGAAGCTGGATGGGGGCCTATGGTATCTGACAATGCATTCTTTATCAAGGACGTATTTGGTCCCAAAGGATCGGTTTCCATAGTGGCAGACAGTGCTTCAGGAAAAGGAAAATCAGACAATATCGATTCCCACACCCAAACAGAAAAAATCAAAATACATAAATCTGACTTAAATCAGGACAATCAATTCGTATTTGAAGATGAGTGGATAGAGATGAAAGATGAGCCTAACCACCAGGAACTCTGCGACAGAGAGCAGGCATTCTTCTTCAAAGCCATCAAGGAAAACCTTGATTTGACGGAACATCTTGAAGATGCTCTCAATAGTCTGAAAATAGCCTTTGCCTGTGATGAATCAGTGAAATCAGGGAAAATGGTCTATTTGTAGATAGGAATGAGCCTGTTTCAAAAACTACTATCAAGATTATCTCCCCACAGATTATTTCACGAAGCTTCCTAGACAAGGTAAATGGTTTGAAATTCAAAGGTGAAAGGAACAATTCCTTTCACCTTTGAATTTCATCAAAAAGTATTGGAATACAGAATATTTACACTATTATATTTCACATATCAGTTATAAATTGTGATATTGATTAGGATTTCAGAATAGATATTTCTAGACTGTACTCTATAAAAATAACATGTTCAAAGGGCATGGCAATTTCATTATTAAGCTGATCGAATATGAAAGAAAAAGATTCTCGATATGAATCTATTTTTGAGATTTTACCTATCCCAACCTGGGAAATGGATTTTTCTGATTTAAAATCCTATTTGGTCGACATCCGGATTTTTGGGTGTAATGACGACCTTGTAAAGGAATACTTTTCAAAAAACCCAAACAACCTGTTTGAATGCATCAAAAAGGCGAAAATCCTCAATTTCAACAAAGCCTGTTTGGATTTGTATGGAACAGATTCAAAAGAAGAACTGATTGAAAAACTTTCCCCTGCATTTTTTGGAGAACCTTTTGACGCCCATCTGGAACTGATCACTGAAATTTGCGCCGATAAAAAATATTTTGAAATCACAAGCAAAATACGGACACTAAAAGGCAAGGCAAAAGAGAGCCAATTCAAATGGTCGGTAGTGCCCGGCTATGAAAACAAACTTGACAGGGTAATCATCAATACGGTTGACATCTCTGAAGATGAATCCCTGAAATATCTGATCAAAAAATACCATTATGTCACAAAAGCCACATTTGATGCAGTTTGGGATTTGGATATAAGCAACAACACGGTCACATGGGGTGAAGGATACCATTATATATTTGGATATGATCTTAAAGAATTGGATAGTACCAGAGAAAAATGGATCAGCCTTATCCATCCTGATGAGCAAAAAAAGATCTCCGAAAGTTTGTCAAACGTAATCAAAAGTAATTTTGATAGTTGGCAAGAAGAATATAGACTCAAAAAAGCAAATGGAGAGTATGCTTTGGTTTCGGACAGGGGGTTGATAATCCGTGATCAAGACAATAAGCCATTGCACATAGTGGGTGCCATGCAGGATATTTCATCTAGACGCAATGCTGAAAACGAATTGTTGACAAGAAACCAGTTTATAGAGACTACACTGGAAAATATCCCAATAGGAATTACCGTAAATAACATCATCACCGGAGAAGCCACCTTGGTAAACAAAACCTTTTCGGAAATATATGGTTGGCCCGAGGATGAGATCAAGGATTTGGAGAAATTTTACGAAAAGGTTTTCCCCGATCCTGAATACAAAAAACACATCACCAGCCAATTCTATTCTGATATCCTGAGCCTAGATCCAAGCAGGATGATGTGGAACAATGTGGAAATCACAACCAAGGCGGGTGAAAAAAGAACCGTTACCGCCAAAAGCATCCTTGTTCCAGATCAAAACCTTGTGATTTCCACGGTGATTGACGATACAGAAAACAAAAGGTATCAGGCTGCTATCTTGAAGAAATCAAAATACCTGGAATCCATTTCAAAAATTGTGGAATCCTTGTTGGTCTATGAGGATTGGGGCTTCGTCCTGCAGGAAAGCCTCAGTGAATTGGGCAGTGTGATGGACGTGGATAGAGCCTATTTTTTGAAAAACCACCAATATCCCAATTCAGGAAGATTATTTGTCAGACATATCTGCGAATGGTGTAAGGAGGGAATTATTCCACAAATCGACAATCCTGATTATCAAGAAATCCCATTGGAGCTCCATCCCGAATTCCTGAAAGCTGCAATGGAAAAATCCCCATTCACTGCTACAAGATCCCAACTCACAGGTGCATCACGTAAAATTCTGGAAGATCAGGATATCAAGTCAATACTATTGATCCCCATATATTTCAAGAACACTTTCTTCGGAACTATTGGCTTTGATGACTGCACTACTGAAAGGGTCTGGTTGGAAGATGATATTTCTTTTCTTCAGACAATTGCTTCCAATTTGGGAGTTGCCATCGAAAAAGCAGATTTTGAAAATTCCCTCAAAGAATTGAACCATGAACTGAAAATAAGCAACAAAAACCTGGCAGCCTCCAATTCAGAATTGGAACAGTTTGCCTATGCTGCTTCGCATGATTTGCAGGAGCCACTCCGGATGATCACAAGTTTTCTCGCATTGATAGAAAAAAAATACGATGCCATATTGGACGAAAAGGGAAAATCCTACATCCATTTTGCCAGTGATGGTGCCAAAAGAATGCGCAATATCATTCTAGATCTACTGGAGTATTCCAGGGTAGGAAGAATGGGCGAAGTTGAAAACCAAACCTTTGATTCCAAAGCCGTCCTCATTGAAGTCATAGATTTGCTCAAAACCCAAATACAATTCAGTAAGGCTGTAATTCGGTCTCAAGATCTACCCATGATTACCACCAAGAAAACTGCCTTCTCCCAACTTTTGCAAAACTTGATTTCCAATGCAGTGAAATACCAAAAACCAAACAACAAACCAGAAATCAGGATAAGTTGCAAAACACAAGGTGATGACTGGCTTTTTTCGGTTGAAGACAACGGATTGGGAATAGCGCCTGAATACTTTGAAAAAATATTTGTCATCTTCCAGAGATTGCATGATAGAAGCGAATACTCTGGGTCTGGGATAGGGTTGGCAATCTGCAGGAAAATCATCGAATATCTTGGGGGAAATATCTGGGTTGAATCGGAGATTGACAAAGGGAGTATATTCTATTTTACCATTCCCCAAAAAAATCTCTAATGTGATTCAAAAGCAATTATGCCCTTTAAGAGGAGTCAGGACAATCCGTGTTTGGGACAGAATTGATTTGATCACCAAACCACTGTCACATATGCCCATCCCCAAACTACAAATCTTGGTCAAACCCTTTCAGAACCTTTATAACCGAAAGTAAATGCCCCAAAAAAAAGAGAGTTTATTCTTAAAATACCCTGTTATATCGGGAACACTTGTATTCATCTTGATTACAGGATTACAGTACTTTACAGTGAAGGACTATGACCTCAAACTCAACAAAGAAAGCCAGCGGGTGAACGATCAATTGAACCTAATACAAAAACAAATCTCCGATGCACTAAGCAATAGCATCTCAACTACCAGGGTCATAGAATACATTGAAAATACATATGGTATCGACAATGATTTTGACATTATCGCAGCTGAACTGATCAATGAAAACACCTTCATCGATGCCATCCAATTAGTCGAAGGAGGTACGATCAAATTCACCTATCCCCTGGAGGGCAACCAATCGGTAATCGGATACAATATCTTGGACAACCCTGAGACTAGGGAAGAAGCACTGCTGGCAATTGAAAGAAAACAGCTCTATTTTGCCGGCCCAATGACCTTAAAACAAGGTGGTATAGGTGTTGTAGGTAGAAATCCTATTTTTAAAAACGGGGAATTCTGGGGTTTTTCCGCTGTCATTATCAAATTCGATGCAATCTTGGAAATTGCAGATATCAAACTGTCAGAACAAAACCCATTTCACATACAAATCTCCAAAATCAACCTGACAGACAAAAAAGAAGTTTTTTTCCTCCCACTTCCTGCCAAACCACTCACTGGATACAAAAACGAGACGATCTTGAAAGAAGGGGATTGGAAGCTCTCTGTACAACTAAAGGAGTCTACTGCTTTGAAGGAGGTCATGCCATTTCTAATCCTAAGGATCGTTCTGTCAGCTTTTCTTGGGGTTCTGGCCTATTATTTGACCAAAATGCCCTCCATATTACAAAAGCAGTTGGATTTGAAAACAAGTGAACTGAAGGAAAGCAATACCCGATTTGAACTTGCAGCCAAGGCAACTTCGGAGGCGATTTGGGATCTGGAAGTCAAAACAGGAAATGTATACAGATCTGACAATTTCGAAAAATTGTTTGGGTATACAGTTGACAAAAATAATTCAACAATTGAGTTCTGGATAAACCACGTCCATCCAGACGATAGGGTTCGGGTTGAAAATGAGTTCGCTGAGGTCCGAAAGAGTATGGAAGAATACTGGGAGTGTGAATTTCGCTTCAAAAAGAAAAATGGTGACTACGCATACGTCTTGGACAAAGGCTTAATCATCCGTGACCAAATTGGGAATCCTACCAGAATGATTGGGGCTACTAAAGATATCACCAAAAGAAAAATATCTGAAAACGAGTTGATTCAGGTAAGCATGCAACTGGCTGAAAGGGCACGAGAATTGGAAATCTCCAATACCGAACTCGAACAGTTTGCCTATTGCGCTTCCCATGACCTGCAGGAGCCCCTGCGAATGATCACTGGTTTTCTGAATCAATTGGAGGTGAAATACAACCATGTCCTCGATGAAAAAGGACAAAAGTACATTTTCTACGCCACCGATGGGGCAAAAAGGATGCGCCAGATTATCTTAAATCTCCTGGAATATTCAAGAATTGGGAATTATGACGAAAAAGTTGAAGATATTCAGATAGACCAAGTGCTGAAGAACATAGTCATCTTGTACAGGAGGATCATAAAAGAAAAAAATGCAAAAATCCACTGGTCTGAAATGCCTACAATAAGGATAGAAAAAACGCCAGCACATCAAATATTCCAAAACTTAATCAGCAATGCACTCAAGTACCACAAAACCGAAGAAAGTCCTGAAGTAAACATTGGTTATATCGAGGACCGGGATAATTGGATATTCTCCATCTCGGATAATGGGATAGGCATAGAGCCTGATTATTTGGACAAAATATTTATCCTTTTTCAAAAACTACATCCCAAAGACCAATACGATGGATCAGGTATGGGACTCTCCATCTGCAAAAAAATCCTTGAGAAATATGACGGTAAAATCTGGGTAGAATCCAAGTACGGGGAAGGGAGCACTTTCTTCTTTTCCTTGCCTAAAAAGAACTAAACCAATCTTCAAATGACCGATAACCTGCTGATTAAAAAGCTATTTGATGCTTCACCCCTACCCTCGCTATTGATATTGGCGAATGATCCTATCTTCACATTGCTGGAAGCCAACGATGCATACTACAAAATTATAAATGGGGCACCTAGTGACTTGATCGGCAAGGGTCTTTTCGAGGCTTTTCCACAAAACCCAAATGAGAGTTCCGAAGCCTTGGACAAAATACTCAAGGCCATCAAAACCGTACTGGAAACAAAAGCTCCCTATCGTGCACCCATCCAAAAATATGATATCCCAATAAGAGGGACAGACCAATTTGAAGTCAGGTATTGGGATCCACTTTTCACGCCAATTTTCAATGAACAAAATGAGTTGACGCACATTTTGCACACAACCGAAAATATCTCCATGGCAATGGAAGCCGAAAAAGCCCTTTTCAGCACAAGCAAAAAACTCCATGACCTGATCACGTCTATTGATGGGATATTTTGGGAAGCTGAGGTCAATCCACTCATATTCACTTATGTCAGTCCCCAATCTTACAAGCTTCTCGGCTACCATCCGGAAGAGTGGAAAGCAGAGGGGTTTTGGGAATCCAGAATCCATCCCTACGACCGGGAAAATACAATCAACTTTTGTTCAAGCCAGGTCCAGCAAGGCTCAAACCACAATTTTGAGTACAGGTTTATTGCCAAAGACGGTACTGTGGTCTGGCTGAATGATGTAGTGAGTGTCATTTTAGAAAAAGGAAAGCCGAGCCTGCTGAGGGGCATCATGACAGATATCACCCATAAGAAAAAAGAGGAACGCAACAATAGTTTAAGAGTTGCCATCAACAAAGTGTTTTCCGAAGAGCTGAATCTCGAAAGCTCCATCAAAAAATCATTGGGATTGTTTTTGAAATATTCTGGCCTTGACTATGCCGAAGCTTGGCTCCAAAGTTTGGACTCCAACAACATAGTCCTTGCTGCCCACGAAGGACCGGATTATATCCAACCAAAAAAAGAAATCAGATCAAATGACGAAAAAGTTGGTCTGATAACCGAATTATTCAAAAGCAATGAGCCCATCTTTATAAAAGACCTCAGGAATTACCAAAATATCGCCAGCAGTCCCTTTATCCATGATAACAACATCAGATCAGCTATGGCTTACCCCATAACTTTCAATGGTAAATTTATTGCTGGAATCATCCTTTCGAGTATAGATCGAAATGTTGATTTTCAAGACATCCCCGTACTCGACAGCGATTTTCTTGTACAGCTGGGATCCATGATCAAAAGAAAAAGAGCAGAATATGAACTCAATATGTTCTTTGAATTGTCTCCAGACCTGCTTTGTATCGCAGGATTCGATGGGTATTTCAAGAAAGTCAACAAATCTTTTTACAAGACTTTGGGCTATACTGAAGAAGAATTGCTGAAAAAAAATTATTATGAATTCACACATCCTGATGACAAGGTGAAAACCAAAAACTCTGTAGACACCTTAGACTCGGGCAAATCTATTTCCTATTTTGAGAATAGATATTTAAGCAAATCTGGAGAATATGTCTGGCTGGCTTGGACATCCACACCGATATTGGAAGAAAAGCTGATGTTTGGAATCGCCAAAGACATCACAGAGAAAAAGCAACAGGAAGAAGCCATCAGAATATCAAACAAGAAAGTTTCCGATACCTTGGAAAGCATACAAGATGGGTTTTATGCAATAGACAATGAGGCAACCATCACTTATTGGAACCATGAAGCGGAAGTCCTACTTGGCAAAAAGAGGGAGGAACTTTTGGGCAAAAATATATGGGAGATGTTTCCAGAAGCCATAACACTCAAATTCCACCCTTACTTTGCCGAAGCAAAAAAGAAAAACAAACCAGTCAGGTTTGAAGAATTTTTCCCTCCATTGAAATCTTGGTACGAGATCAGTGCTTTCCCATCCGATGAAGGTTTGTCAGTTTATTTCAGGGACATTACCGACAGAAAAGCTGCCGAGGAACAAATGCTCGAACTCAATGACACATTGGCGAAAAAAGCCAAAGAATTGGCTGAATCCAATGCCGAATTGGAACAGTTTGCATTCATAGCCTCCCACGACATGCAAGAACCCCTGAGAATGGTGACCAGTTTCCTCAGTCAGCTTGAAAGAAAATATTCAAACACCTTGGATACAAAGGGATTGCAATACCTCCATTATGCCACTGATGGGGCAGTCAGGATGAGACAGATCATTTTGGATTTACTGGAGTTTTCACGCATTGGGAAAAATGATAATCCAATGGAAAAAATAGATCTAAACGAATTGATGTTGGAGATCAAATTGATTAACCAGGACACTTTGGATGATTTGGGGGCGATACTCAGTTGGGAAAATCTTCCCAAAGTCTATTTTGAAAAAGGGCCTTTGATGCAGGTGTTGCAGAACCTTATCACCAATGCATTGAAATATCAATTTCCAGGTTCAATTCCCAAAATACTCGTTACAGGCAGAGATCTGGAAGGTTTTTGGGAAATTGCAATCGAAGATAACGGAATAGGTATTCCCAAGGAGTATCAAACCAAAGTGTTTGAAATATTCAAGCGACTGCACCAAAAAGATGAATACTCAGGCACTGGTATAGGATTGGCAATCTGTAAAAAAATAATAGAAAAATCTGGTGGTTCCATACATATAGAGTCAGAAGAAGGATTGGGAAGCAAGTTTGTTTTTACCATCAAAAAATGATTTCCAATTGTCCAATTTCGCTGAAAATCATATTCGGATAAGTGGTTAGAAAAACATTTTTAGTATATTTAGTCTTAACGAATAATCCAAAGGAACAATTCGCTCTTTTACAAAACCGTTTTCCAATTTGGATAAAGCACATTTGGTCAAAACCAAAAAATTCTGGTTCTGATTGAATTCGAAATGGAAACCGGAAAACAACAAAAACGCAAACATCATTGAATGAGATTTCCGATAATTCTACCCTCTTATTACACCAACACATATCTCTAATCTATTATTCAAGTATGAAAAAAATACAGATCTTATTAGTCGAAGACAACGATGGAGATATTTTGTTGATCAAAGAGGCTTTGGAAGAAGGCAGAATCCCCTATGAGCTCCAGGTAATCAAAAATGGCCATGATGCAATACTTTTTCTGGACAAAGACATTGGCCAGAAACCGGACATCATCATACTAGACATCAATCTGCCAAAGAAAAATGGCCATGAGGTATTGAAGCATATCAAACAGTCTGAGGAAATAAAGCAGATACCCGTCATCATGCTGACTACTTCTTCCACACCAAAAGATATCCAAAAATCCTACAGGGAACATGCAAATTGTTATATAACCAAACCAGTAGGAGGCATTGAATTTCTTAAAGTCATCTCTCAGATTGAAGATTTTTGGTTGTCACTCGTCAAACTTCCCACCCACAATTAGATTGTTTATGACTGAAGCCCAGAGTTCAAAAAACATACTCATCATAGAAGACAATTTGGGGGATTTTATTCTCATTTCTGAATATTTGGAGGAGGTATTCAAAAACCTGAGGATTGATCGGGCCAAAACCTATCGGGATTTTCTGGACAAAAAACCATCCCATTACGATGTGATCTTGCTGGATTTGAGCTTACCGGACAAGGACGGTGAGAATTTGGTCAATGACATTCTCAAAAAAGCAGAAAACATCCCTGTAATTGTCCTTACTGGGTATTCGGACAAGAATTTCGCCATCAAATCTATCAGCTTGGGGACAGCTGATTATTTGTTGAAAGATGAGATGCAACCAGACATACTCCAAAAAAGCATCATCTATGCCATTGAAAGAAAAAAGGTTTTCAACCAATTGGAAGACTCAGAAAAGCGATACAGGGAACTCTTCCACCTAAGCCCACTGCCCATGTACGTTTTTGACAAAAACACGTACCGGTTTTTGGATGTCAATAGGACTGCCATATCCCACTATGGTTATACGAAAGAGGAATTTCTCAACATGACCGTCTTGGATATCAGGCCAGACCACGAAAAACAGAGAGCCCTTGACATTATCTCAAAAAATGTAGAAGGCAAAGAGATCAACACGCCGGGCACCTTCCAACATTTCAAAAAGAATGGTGAAATGATCCATGTGGAGATCAGCTATAACCAAATAGATTTCAAAGGACAGAAGGCCTTTCTGGTATTGGCTAATGATGTCACGTTGAAATATCAATATATAGACGCCATAGAAACCCAAAATGCTAAATTGAAGGAAATTGCATGGATTCAATCCCATGTCGTAAGGGCTCCGTTGGCGAGGTTGATGGGACTGGTCAACCTTCTCTCCATGGAAAATGAAGATGCAGATTTCCCTAAATCAGAGATTCTGAAGCAAATCGTCACCTCAACCAATGAATTGGATAATATCATCAGAAACATCACCAACAAAGCGGAACAGATCAATATTGATGAAATCCTGTGATCAATCACATTAATGCTTATCTTTGCACCTTCAAAAAATAGCAATTCATGATTTCAGTAGACAACCTTTCGCTCAAATTTGGTAAAAGAACACTTTTCGAAGATGTTAACCTTAAATTCACCCCAGGCAACTGCTATGGTGTAATTGGGGCAAATGGAGCGGGAAAATCAACCTTCCTTAAAATTCTATCAGGTGAAATAGACAGTACCTCGGGTATAGTCAATGTAACGCCGGGACAAAGAATGGCGGTGCTAAATCAAAACCACTTTGAATTTGACGAAGTGGAAGTGTTGAAAGCAGTCATCATGGGCCATAAGAAGCTTTATGAAATCATGTCTGAAAAAGATGCGATATACATGAAGGAAGATTTCACCGAAGCGGATGGAATCAGGGCTTCTGAATTGGAAGCTGAATTTGCTGAAATGGATGGATGGAATGCGGAGTCAGATGCTGCATCCATGCTCTCCGGTCTTGGTATTTCTGAAGACATGCATTACATGCAGATGAAAGAATTGGCCGGTAACCAAAAAGTAAGGGTATTATTGGCCCAGGCATTATTCGGAAATCCAGACATTCTGATTCTCGATGAACCTACCAATGACCTGGATGCTGAAACCATCAATTGGTTGGAAGATTTCTTGGTGAATTTCAAAAACTTGGTAATCGTAGTTTCCCATGATAGGCATTTCCTGGATGCGGTATCTACGCACATTGTAGATATAGATTTCAGCAAGATCAAAATATATTCAGGTAACTATACCTTCTGGTACGAATCTTCACAACTTGCCGCCAAGCAAAAATCTGATCAGAACAAGAAAACCGAAGAAAAAAGAAAAGAATTGCAGGAATTTATCATGCGATTCTCTGCCAACGTTGCCAAATCTAAGCAGGCAACTGCGAGAAAGAAGATGTTGGAAAAACTCAACGTGGACGATATCCAACCGTCTACCAGAAAATATCCGGGTATCATCTTCAAACCTGAAAGGGAAGCTGGAGACCAGGTTTTTATGTCTGAAAGCTTGGAGTTGAAAGATGAAAACGCAGTTTATTTTACAGATGTCAACCTGATGGTGGACAAAGGGGATAAAATTGCCTTTATCTCAAAAACCAAACAGGCTGTCACCAAATTCTTCCAGACGATCATGGAAGAAATCCCTACCCAAAAAGGAACTTTCAAATGGGGAGTAACAATCAACAAAGCATATTTGCCAAATGACAACTCCAAGTTTTTCAAATCCGATTTGAGTTTGATCGATTGGCTGAGACAATATTCATCCAACCAAGAAGAGGCACATGTCCGCACATTTTTGGGAAGGATGCTTTTCACAGGTGAAGAGTCTTTGAAGAAATGTTCGGTTCTATCCGGAGGAGAAAAAGTTCGTTGTATGGTCTCCAAGATGATGCTTCAAAACCCGAACTTACTGGTTATGGATGAGCCAACCAACCACTTGGATTTGGAATCCATCACCGCATTCAACAACGCAATCATAGATTTTAACGGAACTGTTCTGATGACTTCCTATGATCATGCCTTCGTTCAATCTTCTGCCAACAGGATTATTGAATTTACCCCAAAAGGTACTATCGACAGAAGGATGCCATTTGATGACTACTTGGAAAGTGCTGAAATCAAAGCTTTGAGAGCCGAAATGTATTCTTGATGCTGTTTTAGCCAATCAATCGACAGTTTTCTGTCGTCTGGCAAAACTGTAAAAAATCATAAAAGCAAACCACAGAACCCTTCGAGGATTGAAAACCTTCGAAGGGTTTTTTCTTATTGGCAATCTAAATAAATGGCTTAGTCGATCACATTTTTTCTCGAGCCAAACTTAGATTCCTTTGGTTTTTTGTCAAATTCCGGACTCTGTTCTATGACAGGATTGACTCTCGGTTTGATCGATTTGTTTTCTGATGCGGGACGTGGTGTTTCTTTTTGTACCTCCTTTGATATCTCACTATTTTCCCGCTGCCTTCTCGGTCTGTTGGCCGAATCATTGGTTTTTGGTTTGTTAGAGAATTTCTTCCCCGAACCTGAATTCCTATTGCTTTCGTTTCCGAAATTTTTCTTTGGCTTAGAATCGCTTCCTTTGGAACCGGAATAAGAAGGGCCAGATTCAAACCCTTCGGGCAATGGTATCTTTTCGATTTCCATTCCTATTAGACTTTCTATTCTGTTGAACTTGAATTTGTCCTTGTCATTGACAAAAGTAATGGCTTCACCTTTGCTATCAGCCCTTGCTGTACGGCCTACCCTATGGACATAATCCTCTGGATCATTTGGAGTATCAAAGTTGATCACCAACTCAATACCCACGACGTCAATTCCCCTTGAGATGATATCCGTCCCGACCAAAATCCTCAAAGCCCTATTCTTGAACCTTGACATGATCTGTTCACGCTCAACCTGCTCTAGATCCGAATGGAAAGCTTCCACTTCAAATTCTTTTTTCAAAACCTTGAAGAGGCTTTTTACCTTGTCTTTTGTTGATGCAAAAATGATGACAGCCTCATATTCTTTTTGTCTCAGGATATGTTTTACCAAATCCTCTTTCTGGGAATCGTAAGCCAAATATGCAGATTGGGTTACACCTTCCGCTGTTTTCCCCAATGACAAACTTACCTCTTCCGGATTGTTCAAGAGTTTTTTGGAAAACTGCCTGATCTTTGGAGGCATTGTGGCAGAGAATAATATTGTCTGTCTATTCTTAGGCAAATAATTGACAATGGTCAACAAGTCTTCGGAAAATCCCATGTCGAGCATCCTATCAGCCTCATCCAAAATCAAATGCTGCAAACTTGCCAAGTCGATTTTCCCGCCTGCAAGCAGTGCAATCAACCTACCTGGGGTAGCGACTACAATTTCCGCACCTTGTTCGAGTGCCCTTTTCTGCTGTTCCCATACCAAACCATCACCACCACCATAGATTGAGATAGAACTGATCCCCAGGAAATATGCAAACCCTTGGATTTGCTGATCTATTTGTATAGCCAATTCCCTGGTAGGGGCCAATACCAAAGTATTCAGCTTGCTTTCCCCTGATTTTGCAATCTTATTCAATACCGGCAAAATAAATGCTGCCGTCTTTCCTGTTCCTGTCTGGGCACAGGCGATGATATCCTTTCCCTCCAAAATGATAGGGATTGCCATTTCTTGAACTGGGGTTGGCTTTTCAAAACCCATGGCGTCAAGTCCTTCTTGTAGTGACGCCTCAAAATTAAAACTATTGAAATTCAAAACTTTTGTGATTTTAAGTATATAAATAAGCCCATGCAATCAAACCAAATTGCAGGGGAAGCCGAAGCAACAGTACCCATTTGGGAATTCCCTTTGCCCCTTTCTGATACATATAAAGATTGGCAGGAAATACCGCAATCAATAAAATAATTATCCCAAACGCAGCATAATGCCTTGTCAATTCTGACAACAAACCTATTCCAAAAAGAATTTCAAAGGCTCCTGCCAATTTATTCATCAGTTTCGGAAAGGGTATGTATGGGGGTATTATTCGGAGATACATTTTTGGTTTCACAAAATGCATCACTCCAGCAAAAACATATAATCCACTCATTAAATATAGAAAAAATGAATACATGTAAAATTGCTCTGCTATTTGGTAATCAATCTGTAATATGAGACTAAATGTATCACAATACTATCACATAAGCAATAATCAGCCCCAAAACTCTGTAAATAACAGGAAAATCGCTTTTAGCAATCTCGGAATTGGATTCCCATTTTAGGCCGATCTCTTTTAGTCTATGAGGACACATACCAAGGTAATGCTTTTGGTCTGTGGGGACAGATGCCAAGGGAATGCGAGATTTTGTGCTAAAAGTAATATTTCCATGTCGATTGGACAGGTTGTTTATGTATTTTGGATTTTTATGCCATCACTTTATCACTCCTTTGGGATATAGGTGGTTTACCAAACCATTGAAGTACACCTCCAGGTTCGTATACTTGGAATCTAAGTCATAGGAATTTGCATTGGATGGATCGTTTGGATCAAGTCCATTTTCTACTTCCCACAGATCAGGCATGCCATCTTGGTCGGTATCCACCATCGCCTCCCCTTTTTGCAAGACGGGCCAAGAGCCGACATCCTTCTGGGAGTCAATGATCCCATCTGAATTTTTGCCCCTGTTGCTTTCACCTTGCTTGGCTTCTTCCACCAACCTCAGATCAACGGCATCTCTTCTATAACTCGCTCCCGCAAAACCCAAAACAGATTCAAATGCAGATTGCGCCGACTCTTCAAATGCCAAAAGGGATTCGTAGGGAGTAATAACTGCAACAATCTCAGCGGCTACCCCATCAATACCATTTAAGTTGTTTTCGCTGGTCTTCTCAGATCCGTAAACATAATTACCTTCCAAAAAAAAGGTGCCGTATGGCTTGTATGGCTCTATAATCCTAAATTTATTGGATCGTGTTGCTGGTCCAAATTTGTAGTAATTGCCCACTATGTTATGCTTGCCTTCCTCGCCGGCATAAGAGCTATTGCTCTTCCAATTGTAAAGAACATTGTTCCTGAAATCCACAATTTCCAACTCGGGTTCCTTGTGGTACCTAGAGCCATTAAACCTAGGAAGCCTACTGTTATGGTTCGATAGTAAATTATGGTGGAAAGTAGCTTTTTTGCCTCCCCAAATACCACCGTAACCATGATCTCCCTTGGCATGGACTGATTCGTTTAGGCTTTCGGAAATAATCGACCACTGCAATGTGAAATTTTCATTGTCATAAAACGATCCACATTCGTCCGTTGCCCAGCTCAAAGAACAATGATCTATGATGATGTCCTTATTACGGATGGCACTCATAGCATCATCCTGAACATCATACAAGTCTCCCAGCCTACTTCTGATAAACCTTATAATGACATTGTCTCCCTTGATTTTGATCGGGTAGTTTTGGATGGTGATCCCATCTCCGGGAGCAGTCTGACCGACGATTGTCAAATCCCCATTGTTGATATCCAAGGCTGATTTTAGCTCAATATTTCCCGAAACGGCGAATACGATAGTTCTCGGTCCTTTTTTTCTGATCGCTTCCCGCAGACTTCCTGGGCCATCATCAGCAAGGGAAGTCACGATATACACCTCACCTCCCCTTCCTCCTGTAGTGAATTTCCCAAAACCATCAGCTCCCGGAAATGCCAAGGTTTGATCTTGCTGACTAACTTCACTATCCGTATTTTGTACGACAACCTGTGCTTTACAAGCGATGGTAAAGGATAATAAACTAAAGGTGATAAGTATATTTTTCATGGAAATGCTAGTTTGCTTGAAAACCTTGGCTTTCAATAATTTGAAATCGAACTTCAATTGCTAGAGGTGCTCAGTTGGCGCTTTTCAACATCGGAAACGCTCTTTTGCAGAATTGGATCGAAAATCCCCAAGGGTCTCTCAGCATGACCAAGTGTGATCCATCCTCCAAGACATCATCAGAAACTTCTGTTGCCCCCTGAGCCAACAATTTTTCTTTGTCCTCCGTTGGGTTTTCAGATACAAATGCCAAATGGACAACCAATGGATGCTGTTTTTCAAAATCCAAAATTGCACCCTTAGGATTGCTATAGATTTCCAGCATGATCATTCCACTGTCATCGGCAAGGAATGTCATGTAGGGAGACTCTTCCATTTGTTTGACGATTTTCAATCCCAGATTGTCAACATACCATTCCGCCATTTCCAATGGCTGGGTAACATTTATTGCGAAGTGTTCAAATTTCATATTTATAGTTTTATAATGGATACAGGTTTTCTGTTGCTAAAGTTAGCCATCAGCATTGCTATTGGAACAACCTATCGCAACAAATAACTATACTTCATAAAGAAGATATCATTCAATATCACCAATTGCATAATCAGCCAATAACCAACGAACTAATTCCCATACTGCCCTTGCGTGATATCTTTGACCAAGCTATTGATGTATACTTCAATATTGTCATAGGCTGTACTCAGGTTTCTTTCTTTGGCATCGTTTTTATTTGGATCCAAGCCATTGGCTTTTTCCCAATCGTCAGGCATGCCATCATTGTCTGTATCCAAATGTGCGGGCAGTGAATTCAACATAGGCCACCCCCCTACATCCTGCTGTGAATCTATCAGGCCATTGGTACTTCCCCTGGATCCTTCAGCTGTAAAGCTACCGTTTTTCACATCAGCCAAAACCCGAAGGTCAACAAGATCCCTTTTGTAACTCGCACCTCCGAATTCCAGGACTTTTTCGTAAGCTTGGACTGCATTGTGTACAAAACCATACGTGCCAAAATCGAGTGGAGAATCCAATTTCATATTCGCTTTATCTGTCGCACTTCCCTGTTTGGCAACGACTCCAAGCCAATTGTCGGCACTAATATCATCTCTTCCATCCAGTTTATTTCCTTCCACAAAAAACTTCCCATATCCATAAACCGGCGCACTGTTGGATGCCTGCTTGTAGGCATTCAAAAACATGCTTTTATTTTTGCTTGCAGGCCCGGGCTTGAAGAAGTTATTGACCAAATTGAAAGTTCCAGCTTCCCCGCCATATGCGGCATCCGTACCCCAGTTGTAGATTACATTGTTTCTGAAATCTACCACACCTCTTAGGTTCTCTACTGAATTTGTAGCATTGTATACTCCTGGGTGGTCAAACCTTGGGTTTCTGTTGTCATGATGTGCCAATAAGTTGTGGTGGAAAGAAGCATTCTTGCCGCCCCAAATCCCTCCATAGCCATGCTTCCCTTTTTCATGCACAGATAGTGTCAAGCTTTCGGACAAAATACACCATTGCATGGTGAAATTTTCATTTCCATAAAACGAGGCTGTTTCATCTGTCGACCAAGACATAGAGCAATGGTCTATGATGATGTTCTTTTTGTATCTTCCTTCGAGGGCATCAGCTTCCGCAGCTCCTTCATCGCCCATTCTAAACCTCATATACCTGATGATCACATTATCTGCATTGACTATGAGTGAATGGTTTTTTAGGGTGATCCCGTCTCCAGGTGCTGTTTGACCAGCTACAGTTACATTTCCTGTCCCTATTACAATATTACTTGCCAATTCAATATTTCCGGAAACTTCAAAGACAATAATCCTTGCACCTGGAGTGATGATTGCCTGCCGAAAACTTCCGGCCCCGGAATCATTCAAGTTGGTCACCTTGATCACATTACCGCCACGCCCACCTGTTGCCACTTTTCCAAATCCCTCTGCTCCAGGAAAAGCAAACGCTTCCTCCTCAACGGGATTGAATCCAGAAGGTAGTTCTTCATCTTCAATTACTGGATCTATGTCGGCTTTGTCTGAACAAGCGAAGCAAAAAAGAGAGAAAATAAGCAAAAGAGAAAATAAATTTAAGTTTTTCATTATAGAGATTCGTTGAAGGTTATAAGGTTTTAAAGTTGGAAGGTTGAAGGAACTTGTTCCGATTTATAGGGATTGGCTGACGCACGACAGAAAAACACATCATTTCTCTATCCTATACTTCGTGATTCGAAATTTGACATTCAGTGTTTGACATTTTTTAATTTAGAATTTTGAACTCCGAATAATGGATCAAAAATATTCGAGACAGTGTATTTCAATTTATTTCTATCGTATTTCTACTTTATTTCAATGGTCTTGTATCTTTTGTCTCACATCTAGCATCTACCCCTAAAGCTTGACACTTTTTTCCTTTCAAATGAAGAGATTCAACCCTGTCTGACGCCAGGCAGGCACTTCGTGGTTGTTGGTACCATCATTTCCTTTGAACCCCGGGTTGCAACCCGGGGTTAATCAAGGTTTAACCCCTTTCGGGGTTTTTCAGAACCTAAATTTCTTGTATCCTTGATTTTCATCAAGACAAGTGTCACGTCCTGAAATTAGTTGACAATTTTTTTATTGTTTTTCTTTTGTTTTCAATTCTCTTAAATACCTCTTAGTCCAAGTAAAGAACCCTCTCTCCCGTCGAAGTCACCTGGTGGTCATTTCGAATTTATCTCACGATAGGGAGACAGTAGAGAGAAATCTCGAACTGAAATCAAGACATCCTTTTCATTTTTCACTTACTTGTCCATAGACGGGACGAGACCTCTCCTGCCGTCGAGGTGACTTAGTGGTCATGGTCACACTCGTCTCTTGCTTCTCGTCTCTTGCTTCTTTTATCTAATGTCTCAGGGCCAAACAAAAAGGCTATGGAACAACAGGCTAGCTGTCATCCCATAGCCTAGGGTTTATAAATCAATTCAACATTTTTGTTTTAGAACGCCCACCTAGGGTCACCTATCGGACCACCTGTAGTACTTGCAGTCCTCAATGGAGAAGCAGCCGGTAATGTCAGTGTTGTGGTTTTTGAATTCCATCCCAAATCAACATTCAGGATATTGGAAATTTGGACATAAGTCTGCAATGTCAATTGCTCAGGTTCTGCACCACCAGTAGTGAGGTTGAACATATTCATATGGCTCAACAAAATCTGGGAATCAGGATTTGCCCTTACCAATCTAGAGCCAACTGTTTGGTCTTCAAATGGCATATTGGTCAAAATGGAATTCCTCATTGAAAACTCAACCAGATTGTTGTTGCAATCCAATAAGACATCATTTCTATTTCTGGAACCAAGTCCATTGATGGAAACATTGTTCACAGTGATCTTTGGTGTAAATGACATCGTCAGATTGGTCGCCCATCCGATAAAGCCCCTGCTTCCCAAAGCTGAAAAAGTGGAGTTGGTTATTTCTATTTCCTGAAACTCCAATTTGTCCAAATGGAATACATGGTAATTGTCAACAGCATGGTTTCTCAGTATTGTGCTTGATACCTTGATCAATCCTACTTTATGTTCATTGTTTCCTGCCCTATTGGCCCTGAAAAATGAAGTCCCAACATTTTCAACAATACAGTTTTCGACGATGATATCCGTAAACTGCGCCGCACCACCTGCAAAATTCAAGAAGTAGGATCCTCCCCCAGGACCACCATCAAATGTGATTCCATTCACAGTAATTCCAGCACCTGTTTCCGTGAAAGTCAATTCCCTGAAATTCACTTTGGTATCCAATGGATCACCCGAAACTGATTGTAATGTGATCGTCTTACCCATGATTCTCAGATTGGCAAACGCTCCCTCCGAATCAACTACATCGTAGGTTCCAGCTTGAAGGCCAATGATGGAACCATCCTCGGCATCCTCTATAATCGACCTGAAATTATCCCCAGGACCAATTACAATATCAAAGATGCTCTCTTCTTTCATCACAAAAGAAGTACTGCCTTTTGTACGGGTACCTTCAAATATCTCAGCTGTGTAAGCCATTAACGGAGTCAAGCCTTCCAAAACTCTATGTGCAGCTTCCCTATCGGAATCTGTCAAAGTGAAAGTTGTAACGTTTTCCATGGCATCAGTTACCACGATGCTAGTTGGGTTTGATGTTGGTCTCCATCTCAAAAGAATCGTTGAAGAGCCGATTTCATTATCGAAAGTAGGCAAGAAAATCTGCTCCCCGGTAATTTGGAAAGGCTCCATTGTTCTTTGCCACTCGGAATCTTGGGCTGATGAAAGTCCAAGCGCCCTAACCCTTGCAAAATATTCAACCTGTATTTCCAACTCCTCATCAGTGATTTCAAGGGTAGTAGCCACAGTTTCTTTTTCCAATGTAACGGAAGAAAACAAGCTATCTTGGGAGATCTGTACTTTGTAATTCACTTGCCCCGGGTCAGTAAACAAGGCTACCGGCCAAGTCAAAGTCACCGCAGTTTCCCCGTTGGCACCTGTAATCCTTACAGGCCTGAATCGCTTCATATCGTCAGGCACTTCATAATCATTGTCCATATCGGTACAGGCTGAGAATGCCAAGCCCAATACCATCAGCAATGCTACAAATCTGAATGCATTATTATTTAAGATTTTCATATCATTTAGGTTTTTGGGGTCAACATTAATAGCCATATTCTTGCTTCAATTTTGGATTGGCATCCAAAATTGATGTATGAAGCGGTAGCAGCTCACTCTTACCCGGTGTAAAACCAACAGCATAAAAGGTCAGGATTGTGGTGTTGATGTTTGGACCAACCCACGACACACTCGCCGAACCTGCTGGTGCAGGTGTAGGCTGTGGCTGGTAGAACGAATTCAACCAATTCAACTCTGTTGAGCCAGCCTCATAATACATCGTGGTAGGCAAATTTGCGTACTCCCCTGTTCTGGTAGCCATAGCCGCAAGATTTGCTTTGGTTTCATTTAGCTTTGTCTCCAAAAGATTCCATCTGATCAGATCATATTTCCTGATTCCTTCACCAGCAAATTCAAAGGCCCTTTCCTGGACAAGCGCATCAAAGAATCCCTGATAGCTTGTAGGTGTAGACCCGATCAATGCTGCATTCCCTCCAAAAGCCCGCAATCTCACTTGCTCGAATGCTTCAATAGCAGCAGGAGTCGGTCCATTGTTGATTTCATTCTCAGCTTCTGCAAACATCAACAAAACATCTGCATACCTGATTACCGGCCAATTCAATCCAAAATATTGTGCAGTAGAATTTATTGATACTGGATTGGTAATCCAATCTCTCCTAAACTTCCCATCTACCATAGTCTGCAATGTCCTGGCAACAATGGTAAAATCCTGATTGATATTGTATGGTGCTGCAGTTACATCCCTTCTTTGGTCATTTTCATTGAATGAATAAAAGAAAGTAGGCAAGACAGTCAATGCCCCATTACCCAAATTGTTCCATCTTGGACCATTGTAATACCCAAGCTTACTATCTCCGAAGGAGCTGCCTCCACCTGTCATTGCGATATCCCACATGATTTCTCCATTGGGTTCTCTTCTTTTTGCCAAAATCGATCCTCTGAACAAATCTTCAAAGGAAGGGTTCAAGCCATGGGATCCACTGGCAATAATAGCTGCCGTTTCATCCCTTGCAATTTGGTAAAAGGTCATATGGTTGGCTCCTCTTTTCATAGTCCTATCAAGACGCAAAGAGTATCCACCTCTGTAAAGTGCTATCCTAGCCCTTAAGCCTCTGGCAACACCTTGGGTAATTCTTTCACTGGATGAACTTGCTGTAGCCCAAGGAAGCAATTCAGCCGCTTGTGCCAAATCTGCAAGAAGCCGATCATAGATCACATCTCTATCCGTTCTTTCTTTGAAAAGGTCCGCTTGTGTGCTGGATGGCTCAAACTGGGCAGGGATATCCCCCCAATTCCTGATCAATTCAGTATAAAACTGTGCCCTCAAGGTCAAAACCTCTCCATGCAATCTTCTTAATTCTCTTTTTTCGAACTCCGTACCATTTTCGTACATGGCCATCCTTGGGATCTCCACGATACAGATATTGGCTCTTTCCACACCTGTATACAATTGATTGAAAGGTATCCTGATTTGGGTATTGCTAGGCTGTACATTGTAGTGGGCGATATCCCTTCTTTCATTATCAGGGAATGGGTTTCCACCTTGTCCCATCATGATATCATCATCCAAAGGATAGTACATGCTCAACCTGATACCATACCCATGATCTCCGCCCAATGCGGCATATACTCCAGCTACAGCCTTGGTAGCATTGGTTACATTGCTAAATACGTAATCTGGCCCAAAGGAAGATACCGGAGGTATTTCCAAATAATCTTCACATGAGGTCAACACTCCCATTGAGAAAACCAAAGCCAATGTTATTTGATATATTCTTTTCATGATAATTTTCTTTTGGCTATTAGAAAGTAATGTTTACACCTGCGATGAATGTTCTGGCTCTAGGATAGGCTGAGTAATCAACCCCTGGAGTCATTGGTGTCCTTCTTCTGGTATTCACCTCTGGATCATATCCAGTGTATTTGGTGAATATCCCCAAATTGTTTCCGGTAGCATATACTCTAAACCTTTGGATTTTGAATGCCTGAAGCATACTTGTCGGCAAAGTATAGCCTAAAGTAATGTTGTTGATTCTCAAAAAAGAACCATCTTCTATCGCCCATGAATGCATGTAGAATGAACTTGCCGAAGTCAATGGAGACCAAATCGTCGCATTGGCATTCAAAGCTGCCAACTCAGTAGGGTCTGTCACTACTTGGCCAGCACCGTTTACATTTGTAAACCTGTCATTCATGATCGCCAAGAGGTTCGAATTCGGTGTATACCCTGAAGAGAATTCCAGTTTGTTTGCATTCAGGATGTCATTGCCCAATACAAAGTTCATGAAGATACTTGCGTCGAAGTTTTTCCATGAAAATTGCTGGTTCAAACCTCCAAAGAACTTCGGCGTTGCATTACCGATGGCAGTCCTATCATTGTCATCAACGATCCCATCGCCATTCAGATCCTTGAATTTCAAAGTCCCTGGTCTTGGGACTACCGAAGTGATGCCTTGGTTGTTTGGCACACCATCCCTCAAGGTGTATACCCCATCATTGTAGTCAAAATCACTGATTTGGTAGAAACCATCCGTCTCCAAGCCCCACATAGTACCTACTGGCTTACCTACTTGGATTGCATAGTCAAATGGCACATTTCCACCTGCCCAACCTGATGGTACTAGGAATTGGGTCTGGTCTCCCAAACTTTCTACCCTATTTATATTATGTGAAATATTGAAACTCGCCGTCCAGTTGAAATCCTTCTTGTTGATGATCGCTCCAGACAATTGTACTTCAACCCCTCTGTTTGATGTCTCTCCCACATTCTGTAGCTGAACAGTATATCCAGAAGTAGATGGAACAGGTACTTCTACCAAAAGATCTCTGGTGGTATTGATGTAAGCATCAATTGAGAACTGCACTCTGCCTCCCCAAAAACCTGCATCCAAACCGATGTTTTTCGCAATGGTAGTTTCCCAAATCAAGTTTTCATTCGCCAAAGCAACCGGAGAGAAACCTACTTCCAAAGCGTTGTTGAAACCATAGAATGCATTTGGACCAAATTGGGTTAAATAAAGGTAGTTATCAATTCTGTTGTTACCTGATTCACCATAGGAAGCCCTTAACTTCAAGTCAGAAACTGTATTTCTGACCCCATCCATAAATCCTTCATCCGAGATTCTCCAAGCTCCGGAAACGGATGGAAAATAACCCCATTTATTTCCTTTGGCGAACTTTGAGGAACCATCAGCCCTCATTGTGGCAGCAAAAAGGAACCTATCTCCATAGGCATAATTCACCCTACCGAAGAATGACAACAACCTGGATTCTTGAAAATTTGAAGTAGGGATCTGAGGCTGCCCTAAGGAAAGATTACCCAATGCCCTTTCTGCTGTGATACCAATCGGGAAAAATCTTGTTTCGTTGTAGTCAATCCTAAATTGCTCTTCGAAAATCTCATGGCCAAGCAACACATCAATTTTATTCTTTTCCGTAAATGCAGTTTTCATTTTTGCAGTACTGAAAGTGAATACGTTTGAATTGTTCAGTATTCTTCTGGCATTGGTTCTGATGGATGCTATCGGCTGACCAGCACCAACCTGCCTTGCCGGACCGGTGATTGTATCATTGAATGCATAATCAGTCACATCATTGTAATCAATCCCTAGGGTCGATCTGAATGAAAGGTGGTTATTAAACTTATAATTCACACTTCCATTGAAGTTGGTGACACTTTGCTTTCTCTGTCTATATTCAGCATCAGTGAGCAAAATCGGATTGATCAAAGCCAAAGAATTGGCATTCGTCTGATCAGCATAATCGGGATCGTAAGCTGTCACATCAGCACCGTCCATCAAAACAGGTCTGTATTTCACAGCATGTCTCAACCTATTGGTAGAAGAAGAACCTTCCGATGCCGTACCTGCGCCGTTTACAGTCGTGCTGTTGTGCCTTACATTGAAGCCTACGGATAACCTTTCGTTTACTTTGTGGTCAAATTTGAAATTGAGCAACTTTCTGTCAAAATCAGATACCAGCATCACGCCTTCCTCTGTGTTCGAAGTCACACTGATGTTGAACTTGGTCGCTGCTGTACCACCAGAAATACTGACATTGTGGGTCTGCATGATGGCATTTCTACCAAAAATCTCCTCTTGCCAATCTACGAATGGCACGCGTCTGTAATTTTCGATATCGCCATAGTTTCCATAGGTATTCAGGAAATTGTTTCTTTCTTGCTCTGAGCCCCTAGATCTTTCGTATTGGTAACTGACAAAGTCATAAGGGTTCATTACATCCAGTTTGTTTGCCAATTGCTTCACACCACCCAAGCCGTTATAGCTAACGGTAGTTTTCATTTCCGTTCCTCCTTTGGTTGTGATGATTACAACACCGTTGGCTCCCCTAGCGCCATAGATTGCGGTAGCGGAGGCATCTTTCAAAACATCAATGGATTCGATATCCTGTGGAGAAAGGATAGAAAGTGCATTTTCAACCTGTACTCCATCCACCACATACAGGGGAGAGTTGTCTTGGGTGATAGAACCACCACCTCTTACCCTGATTTGGACTTCAGCATTTGGTGAACCCTCACTGCCTGTCACTTGCACACCTGCAAGACGACCTGCCAATGCTTCGGCAGCGGAATTGATAGGGATATCTGCCAATTGCTTTGCATTCACTGAGGAAACCGAACTGGTCAGATCCCTTCTTTCGATGGATGCATAACCTACCACGACATATTCATCAAGGGTAGAAATATCCTCACTTAGGGTTACGTTGATTACACTTTGGTTTCCTACTAGGATTTCTTTTGTAACCATGCCGATAAATGACACAAGCAAAGTTGCATTTGATGGAACTTCCAAAGTGAAATTCCCATCAATATCAGCGGCGACTCCTACTCCTGTACCTTTTATAAGTACAGAAGCACCTGGGATTGGTTCTCCATTTTCGGCAGTAACCGTTCCCCTTACTACAGATCCTTGAGCCAATACAGCACCCATCGCAAAAAGCGAAATGCAAATAGCTAAGAACAGTGACCGGATAATACCCGGTGTTTTACAAGTAATGTTCATTTCAATAAGATAAAGGGTTATTGTTATACTTAATTTATTTTGACTGTAAAGTTGATTTTCCTCCGTCAAAAAATATGTGCTGGGAGGTAGCCTATCCACTTAGTATGGAGTAGGGCTGGCAATGGCAGAATTTCATATGTATTTAGGGTTAAATTGTTTGACTATCGAAAGCTTTAAACGACCAGAAATAGCAGTCATTTGCGCAATCGATTGCATATTAAGAATTATTTATTTTACCCACAAGAATTTTTAAATAAAAAATTTCAAAACAACGTTAAATTGTAGATATTGAGCTTATTAAATACTTTTATTCTGTAATTTCATCTCACTAGTTCTTATTTGGGATGTCTACATATCGAACAGATTGCGCAATCGTTTACACTTAAATAGTATCGAAATGAGGGGGCTTCGATTTATTGGGAGGGTTTCCTTTGGTCTGGGGAGGTCCCAAGGTCTGTGAGGACACAAACCTTGGGTTTCGAAAACACAAACCTTGGGTTTCGAAAACACAAACCTTAGTGTTTCGAAGACACAGACCTTGGTGTTTCCGATAATTTCATGTTAAAAAAAGTTTCCCAATGGTCACGTCTTGAAAATGGTTGACGCTTTATTTATACTTACTAGCTTATTTTATTAGGGAAGTCATATCGAACAAAGTGAGATATCTTTCCGCAATTCTACAGAACACACTCCTCGCATTCGATATGACTTCCCTTTTTAAGGCAGCTTAATCTTCAAGATAAACTTGTCGATACTGTTGACAACTTGGTCAAACCAGGGATCAAAAAGCCAAAAAGTATGTGGAGCATCTTCAATTTTGACAATTTCAGAATATATATTGTGTTTTTCCAAAACCGACCTCAAATCATCTCTTCCCGCATGGAATCTATCTTGGTTTCCATTGACAAATAAGATCGGGGGACTGTCAGCTCCCGCATGTGTTAGAGCTGAAGCATTTTGCCAATTGGCATTATTTTCTTCAAGACTCCCTCCCAACCATTTTGCAGCAACAGCACCTTCCTCTGATTCGGGATGGTCGAAGGCTACAATCCCATCAATATTGATGATCCCATTGACATCACTTTCCGCAATTTTTCCAAGTCCTGAAAAAAATTCTTCTTTCCCATCCGTTACTCCAACCAAGGTAGCCAATTGCGCTCCAGCGGAACATCCCAAGACGTATATTTCCGCTGGGTTCAGATTGTATGATTCCGCATTGCTTCTTAACCAAGCGATTGCATCTTTGATATCCAAAATAGCTGCCGGGAATATAGCCTCCCTAGAAAGCCTGTATTCTATGGGCATTGTAACATATCCCATTTTGGCAAGTTCCTGCGCCATAGGCAACATCAGCTCCAATGAACCGGATTGCCAACCACCTCCATGCACCATGACTATTCCTGCTTGCTTTTCCCACCCCTTTTCTACCCACAACACACTTGCTTCCAGATCCCTGTAGGGCAATGATTTATAATACACTTGGGATTCTTTGACATTGCTTGATTGTTGTTTCAGGACTGGTTTGGCTTCAGGTACCATCTTCTTCATTTTCAATGTGGCACTTCCCAAGGTATATGAACTGTCTTTCACGACACCAAACCAGGGTTTTCCAAACAAATCGTTTTGACTATTGTACCCTTTAAAAACTTCATCCAAGGAATACTTTTGGGCAGCATGGGCATCCAATTTTTTTGACCAGGAAACCCTATCTGCAGTATTAGATCCGGGACCAGAATTATTGTATTCTGCATAAAATACGGTTTTCTCAATTTCCCTTCCCCAATTACTCCAGCCTTCTCCCCTGGTGTGGCTTCCCATTTCACAGTTGATAAAAACCGTCTTGGCATGATCCCTCCAAGGCCTTCCCAAATAAACCTTGCTTACGCCTTCATCAGCTGTCAGTTGGCAACCATTGAAAACATAACCGTACTTTACCCATTCGGGAGTTGAGGCAGCTGTGATATAAGAATTGGATTTGGAGTGTATTTGACATCCTTCAAAATATGCTGTAGCAGAACCGAATATAAAATCAGTAGTCCCTTCGATATAACAACCCCTGAAATACTGCCTTGAATTTTCCCCAGAGGCAAACATGGTATCTTGATTGCCCCTGAAATGGCAGTTTTCAAAAACCAGCCTATCCCCTTCTGCATGGAGTGCTACCGCTTGACCAACATTTCCTGCCGAATTTTCAATCGAAAGGTTTTTGAAGGTTAGGCTATTACCCAACACCATCAAAGTGTAGGTATCAAAGGTCTGCAATTTGTTTTTCCCAGTATGGTCATCAAAAGTAATGATGGTTTTGTCAGGACCATCACCTTTGAAAGTCACATTGGTAATGGTTCCCGGAATCAACAACTTCTCTTTGTAAACCCCTTCCTTGATATGGACTGTGATTGGTTTTGGCAAGTATACCCTGATGGCATCCAAAGCATCCTGAATGAATATAAAGTCTCCGGTTCCATCTTTGGCAACTACGATATCCTCCTGAACCTTGCCTTTCAAATCCCTGACTTTGCCATCCTGAGGATAGAAATTGACAATTTGGGCATTCAATTCGGCTGTTGAAAGCAACAGCATCACAACAACCAAAAATCTCAAAGAGGACTCTATTTTGAGGATCATTTTTTATCGATTTTACGAAATGCCTCAAAAACCAATGCCGCAACTGCCTTGGCACCTTCAGGCTGGAAATGTGTATTGTCTTTGCTGCCTTCTGGATAGGCCTCATACAAACCTGGCCCAAAATTCATGAAGTAATTGGAAGTAACATATTCTTGACCTTTCCCAGTAAATTCCTCAATGGAAAGCATTGTCAAGTCTATCAGGTAAGTTTCTGTTTCCTTGGCTACTTCTAATGCAGCTTGATAATATTCACCATGACAGTTTTGCAATTGTCCATCCTTCCAAGGGTAATTTCGATTGACCGGAGTAAGAACCACGGGGTTCCCTCCTTTTTCTCTGGTTTGGGAAATAAACAAACGCAAGAATTCTTTGTACCCCTCGATTGTAACATATCTTTCTGTTTTTTCAGTTGCAGCATCATTATGTCCAAACTGCATCATCACCCAGTCCCCTTCCTGAATATTTTCATAAACAGAACGCCACCTACCTTCTTCAAAAAACGTCCTTGTACTTCTCCCTCCCCTTGCTCTGTCATCTATTTCAACAGTGGTTGCAACTGTACTTCCAGGTAGGATGGTTTGTCCAGCTTGGTCGAAAAAGCCCTGAAAAACCTGCCCCCATCCAGTCACAGGGTAGCGGGTTTTGATATAATCATCTCCGTAGTTGGCATAATCAGCCATGGTGGAATCACCTATCAAATAGATTTTTACCTTTTCTTCTTTCTGTCGGAATGACAAAATGGAAAGAACAAGAATGGTGATACCACAAATGAAATATATTGATTTATTTGTCATAGAAAATGGGTTTTATGGCAATCAATCTTTTAGGAATACTGCCAATTCAGGCAATTTTTCTTTTACCTCTTCCACCACCAAATCACAGATTTTGAAGGCACCTGTTGGGGAAAGATGGGTGTCGTCTGCTACTCCCTTGGGAAACCTCTCATAATCTCCGGGACGGTAATGAAGGAAAAGTTCTTTTGACTTTTCTACCCCAAACTGCTCCAAAAGGGCAATCGACTTGCTGTGCAAATCAAAAAGGGGAACATCCAATTCCTCTGAAACCTCCCTGACCACTTCTGAATACCTTCCATGGGTGTCTTCCAACACACCTGCTTCATCAAAACTTCTTCTTGAAATAGGTGTGGCAAGAATGGGAAATGCCCCCTTCTCTCTTGTCTCTTTCACATACCTGATCAAATTATTCCTATAATCGGTATCTGCCTCTGCATACCTATCAGGCGATTTGATTTTTTGGTCATTGTGCCCAAACTCAATCAATACATAATCCCCAGTTTTGATTCTATCAAATACAACATCCCACCTCCCTTCGTCACGAAAACTCTTGGTACTCCGACCATTTACGGCATGGTTCTCAACTTTAACCCCTTCTTTGAGGTATAGTGGAAATACCTGCCCCCAGCCTTTTTCCGGGTTGCTACCGGCATATGGTTTGTCGGCTACCGTGGAATCCCCAATGAGAAAGATGGTGATATCATCTTGCCTCAACTCTTCTCCTCCAAATGTAAAAAACAAGGCAAAAACAATAGAAATCAAGGATTTGTAATACAACATAAGTTCTTATTTTATGGTAACTACTTCAGGTTTGGTCGCAATTTCGATGGATTTTTCAGGATCAGAAAAATCCTTTTTGCTTAGCTTGATATTTTCTGATAGCGAACCCAACACCCTAACTGGTTTTTCACCGTTTTCACCAAATGAAAATTCCGATACATCCACATTTTTGCTATTATACAAAGTCAATGCTGCTCCCGATGTAGGAATCACCTTGACATTTTTCAAAACCAATCCGTCTGTATCTACGGCAATGATCCCGTTTTTGGCCTCCAACAAGGAATTTTCCAAGCTTACATTCTGAAGATTCATCTCAGGCAAACCTTGGAAATTGGCAGCAGTGCCACTATTGGTAGCTTTGATGTTTTTCATGAAAATATTCCTGAAAGACGGGGTGGTTTCAGAAACAGGCACAGCAGCTTCATCCCTTGCCTCATCAGCAGCACTTTGATCAGCTTCCAATACCGGGGAGTTTCCTCCATAGAAAAGGTTGAAGTTGATCACATCTGTGGGGATATTGATCATGTCTATGTTTGAGATATAAATATTCTCAACGACTCCACCTCTACCTCTGGTACTTTTGAACCTCAACCCAACATCTGTCCCCATAAACGTGCAGTTTGAGATGTGGACATTTTTCACACCACCTGACATTTCACTTCCGATCACAAAACCTCCATGTCCATGGTACACAATATTGTTTTTGACCACAACATTTTCAGTAGCCATCCCTCGATCTCTACCGTCTTGGTCTTTTCCTGACTTGAAACAGATGGCATCATCCCCAACATCAAATACGTTGTTGTAAATCAACACATTTTTACAAGACTCCAGATCCAATCCATCACCATTTTGGGAATACCATGGGTTTCTAACACTCAAATTTCTGATGATAAGATCCTCACTCATCAATGGGTGAATATTCCATGCCGGAGAATTCTGGAAAGTAGGTCCATCCAATAAAATCCTCTTGCTGTTTTTGATACTGACCATCACAGGCCTCAAAAAATCCTTGACAGACTCCAACTCATTTGGGTCGATCATGTCAGGAACATTGAAATTGCTACTTGCCTGATATCCTTTGATCGAAGATTCTGATGGAAACCACATGTCTCCTTTATCATTCAGCAATCCACCGGTAGCCAAGAGGCTTTTCCATTGTGCCCCTGTCATTTTACTCTTTTTCACAGGTCTCCATGCATCCCCATTTCCATCCAAAGTCCCAGAACCAGTAATTGCTATATTTTCAACTCCATCTGCATAGATCGGTGAAATACATCTTACAGTGTTCAACCCCTCGAAACTTGTCTCCAACAATGGATAATCGTCAAAATCCTTGCTGAACTGGATCAATGCCCCTGCCTCCAAATGAAGGTTTACATTACTTTTGAATTGGATAGGTCCAGTCAACCAAATACCTCTCGGCACCAAGACTTTCCCCCCTCCTTTTTCAGATACTTCTGTAATTGCTTTTGCAAAGGCTTCTGTGTTTTTGGTAACGCCATCCGAAACAGCTCCATGGTCAAGGATGCTCACTGTAAGTGCTGGAAACGAAGTCGATTTGACTTTCGGCATATCAAATTCAACACCATCATAGATTGTACTCTCGTCATTTTGGGAAACAGATAATTCCCTGGCATCATTCTGGGCAGTACCATTGCAACCAAAAGTGGCTATTGCAGCGATAAAGAGATAGAGGGTTAATTTATTCATGGGTTTTGTATTTTAGATTGAAGATTTTAAATTGAAAATTTCAGCTTGGGGTAAGAGATTGTAAGGTTTGAAAGTTTGAAGGTTAGAAGGTTGCAAGGTTTTAAGGTTTTAAGGTTGTTGGTTAGCTAGGTCATTTTGTTTTGACAATATCCAGTTAACCAATTACTGAATAACTAATCATCTATTCGACTATTAACCACTTTAGCTCTCGATAGAGCCTCTGTTGACCGTCGCCAGTTGACCGTATCATTTCCCAAACCTAAACCAATCGACAAGGTTTGAAGGTTTGAAAGTTGCAAGAGCTTGTCCGCTGCGGCGGATTTTAAGGTTAGTGGGGAATAATTTTAGATTTGTGATTTTAGATTGGGCATTCCCGATAACCAAATCAACCAATAACTTAATCAACTATTCATCTAATCGACTCTTTTCCCAAACCTAAACCAATCGATATCGACATAGCCTGAGTCATTGATTTGGGAATTTCTTAGGGCAAATAGTCCAACTTTTGCACCGATCCATTTTCCTGGGGTTGCTTTGAATGTATCATTGATCTTTGTGAATTTAGAACCATCCTCACTATAGCTAAACTCACATACAGCATCCTTACCAACAATAACCCTCAGTTGAACCTGATTACCATCCAGCTTTTTGATGACTTTCTTTTCTTCAGGCTTTCCATTTTCTGCATCGATGCATTTCACATAATGAAGATAGATCCCGTCTTTTTGGCTTTCAAGTCCTATGTAGCCATAACTCATCCCCATGACAACCAAGCCCACCTTTTCTTCGATAAGCTTTTCGTTTGGGGTAAATGTGAGGGAAGTAGTGGTCACAAATTCCTCGGCAGGGAATTTCTGCAGAAGCAGATTTGGAACTCCCCAGAGGTTCTTTGCATCATCGGGAATCCTATCTGTAAACAATCTCAATTGGCTTTTGGAAGGATTTGGAAATGCCCAAGTCGCTTTGGGATTGGCATGCCATTGCCACTGCAAGCCAATATCGTCTCCATCAAATTCATCTGAATCCAATGGTGTAGCTACTGCATATTCTTTTCCAATATTTGGTTTTTTATGACGCATTACCGGCTGGCCTGTACCCTGACCTTCTATGTCCTCGCCGATTGTTGGCCAATCACCATTCCAGACCATCGGCTGCAAATGGGCTATCCGTCCATAGGCATCTTTGTCTTGGAAATGGATAAACCAGTCATCGCCATTTTCAAGATCCACCCAAGCTCCTTGGTGTGGACCATTGATTTCAGTATTCCCCTGTGCCAAGGCGATATGTTCTTCGTAAGGACCATAAGGACTTTTTGATTTTAAAATCAATTGCCAACCTGTAGAAACTCCTCCTGCCGGGGCAAAAATGTAATAGAATCCGTTTCTCTTATAAAATTTCGTCCCCTCAACAGTTGGGTGTGATTCATGGCCATCAAATACCAGTTTTCCACTCCCCAGCGTTTTTGTACCTTCCCAATTCATCGGTTTTACGACCAAGATACTTTTGATTCCTGCCCTGCTACCTGCATAAGCATGGGAAAGGTATGCTTTGCCATCCTCGTCCCAAAGTGGGCAAGGGTCAATCAGGCCTTTTCCAGCTTCCACCAAAATCGGGGCTTCCCAAGGTCCTGAAGGATCCTTTGTCTTTACCACAAATATCCCAAAATCAGGATCACCCCAATAAATGTAATATTCACCTTCATGATACCGAATCGCAGGAGCCCACACACCATTTCCATGCTGTGGCTTGGAGAAATGATCTTCTGGCGGTAAGCTCTGCAATGCATGGCCGATCAATTTCCAATTGGCCAAATCTTTGGAATGTAGGATCGGAAGTCCCGGAACTGCATTGAAACTTGATGCTGTCATATAAAAATCCCCACCTACCCTCACTACATCTGGATCAGAATAATCCGCATGCAAAATCGGGTTGAGATAAGTCCCATCTCCCTGGTCTGCTTGCCATACTTCAGAAACTTGACTTATTGCTCCATGGGCAAAGCAAATTTCCAAAAGGAATATAGACACGACTTTTATTAAGTTTTTATTGATCATTTTTATATCAGTTTATTTTGGGTGATTGGCTATTGGATAGCCAAGCTTCATTGTCTAAATTATTTCCCGGAATCCAACCATCAGTCCCTGAAAGGACTTTGTCAACAGTAAAATCCCCAAGATCTTCTTTGCTGAGTTGTTTTGACCAAGCTACTCGTGCTTTCTGATTGGCACCAGGTCCGAAAGAAGCGTATTCAGCATAAAATGCAGTCTCTTCGGCTTCGGGCTTACTCCAATTGTGCCAACCTTCGGGATGGATGTGTTTCCCCATTTCGGTATTGACAAACACCGTCTTTGCATCGTTTCTCCATGGCCTTCCCAGATATACTTTTCCATCGGGGGCATCACCAGTCAGCTTACAATTGATAAATACCAAGCCATATGCAGAAGATGCTAAGGTCGAAGCAGCGGTAATGTATTGGCCACCTGATTTGGAATAGATTTCACAGTCTTCGAATACTGCTGTCGACCATCCGAATATAAAATCCGTTGTTCCTTCGATGTAGCAATCTTTGTAGTATTGCCTGCTATGTTCTCCTTGGGTATAAAGGGTGTCTTGATATCCCAAGAATTTACAGTTTTCAAAATAGGCGCGGTCGCCTGTCACCCTAATGGCTACAGCTTGACCAACTGGTCCAGAGGAATTTTCAAATGTTAGATTTTTGGCAGCAAAATCGTCCCCAAAAACAAAGAAACTGCTTGACCCTGTAGTGCCCATTTCCTCTCCAAACTGATTCTGTTTGGAAGCAAAATCATCAAAAGTCAATATGGTCTGATCCACATCTTCCCCAATCAAAACGACCTTCCGTTTAGAAGTCGGGAGGATGATTTTCTCCTTGTATGTGCCTTTTTTGATGAAAATATAGGTTGGGACATTCCTGAAATCAGGTACAGCCATGATCGCTTCCTGAACAGTTGCAAAATCTCCTGAACCATCATGGGAGACTACAAAATCTACCTTTTGGGCAAATGAAAATTGACAACTGATACCAATCCACAAGATGATCAATAGATTTCTCATTTGTCCATGTTTTCATAAACCAAAGATGCCAATATAAAAGGGCCAACACCCTTTGGGTCATTGTCTCTTATGATTTCATTGACATAATATTCATAGGAACCATCTCTATACGGGTTGCCTCCAAGACCAGCCACACCGCATACTTGTGTAATCGATATCCCCCCATCTTCATCTTCCCGGATAAATTCATCCAAAATCCCTTGGTATGCTTTGATCCCTGCTTCTTTGGATTCCTGACTCAAATAGCCTTTCTCAGCCCCTTTGAGCAGAAAATATGCAAACATACTCGATGCTGATGCCTCTAGATAATTGCCCTCACGATCTCCTTGGTCTACCACCTGATACCAAGTGCCTGATTCATGCTGATACTTAATGATTCCCTTGGCCAGCTTCTGTGCAATGGAGATAACCTCAGCTCTTTGGGGATGGTTTTGGGGCAGATAATCCAGTACATCTACCAATGCCATTGCAAACCAACCTATACTTCTCCCCCAATAATTTGTGGAAAGACCTGTTTCGGGATTGGCCCATTTTTCAGATTTGCTTTCATCATAAGCATGATGGAACAAGCCAGTCTCTTGGCTGTAGGCATATTTGTCTATCACCAAAAGTTGGTTGACGACATCATCAAACAATTCCGGTTCATCAAAAACAGCTGCATATTGCGCCAAAAATGGGGATCCCATGTAGATCCCATCCAGCCACATTTGGTGGGGGTAGACTTTTTTGTGCCAAAATCCATTTTCAGAGTTTCTCGGATGCTCCCGCATCTGATCCCTCAATTCCTCAATGGCAATCTTGAATTTCCCTTCTCCGGTCGCTTCATAAAGATCAATCAAAAACTTCCCCCCATTGACCCTATCAATGTTGTAATCACTCTTTTTATAGGTTTTGATCACGCCATTTTCATCGATCATAAAATCGACAAATGTGCGGATGTAATCATAGTATTTATCATCCCCGGTCTGCTTCCACAGTCTATCCATGGACATCATCACCAATCCATGGGTGTATTCCCATTTGGGTTTTGGGTTGAAATCAAGTGTCCATCCTTCCGGGTTTCTTTTGATTTCGGAATCAGCCATCCATGTGGAATAAACGACATCTTTAGAGGTTGCCTCTACGACATCACTTGATTTCTCCTTGCATCCTACACTTATCAGAATTGCCAGAGGGAGAAAAAATTTGCTAATGGTTTTCATTTTGGGTTGTGTTGTTTGTTTTTCAGAAGTTCAGAAGAGGGAATCCCCTCTTCCAAACCCCATTATCTATGAGCACTAATTGTCTTTATTAATTGCATTTTTTTATTTCATCGATACTTTCAATGGATTCGAAAGTTCTTTTACTGTTTTATCCAAGTAAGCTTTGAAATCATCTATTTCTGTAATCCCATCCGGTTCCAGTTCCCAAGCAGCAGCAAAGTAATAAGTAAGGGCATTGCCTTCCGGTTTCAAAACAACAACATGCGAAAAGGGATCTTCTGTAATTTCTATTTTTTGATCATTCTTGAAGAAAACCACAATACCCAAATTATCATCATTCAGGCTTTGTTTTCCATAAGTCGCCAAGTAACCATATACCTGATCTTCCCCACCAGTAATCAACTCTGCTTTTTTATCCTTGATCAATCCTGTTGCGAAATTTTCTATTGGAGCAGAACTGTTCAAAACCTGTTTGGTCAACCTTGTCCCGGCATGGATGCTCAAGTTTGAGCTCAGGTCTGTCTTTCCACTTTCAATATCCCAACCATGATACTTGGTCAATATCGATGAGTAAACCACCCCATTGTTTGTAATTCCTGCATAAAGACTATCGGTCACGTCCACCCTCCTAGCCAAGCCATTCTCAAAGGTAGCAATGGAACCAACCCCTAAGGATTTGGCTACTTTCAGCACATCCATTCCCCAACCACTCATCTCGTGGTATGAATCAAAACCATCCTGACCTACATTTTGGAGTACATTTTCGGTTACTTTTTTACCAAAAACATCCACGCCGTTTCTCCAATCCAAATAGAACCTATACCCTACTTTATCAGACTCCCAACCCGGACCTTCATACCTGATGTACCACGAATGGTCGGTATGTTCTGCCGGCACATGGAGTTCATCCACATTTCTGAATTCCCCTCCTATATATTTTCTATCTTCAAATTTCCCGTCGAATTTATGGGAAAGTTCTGCCTGTGTCCTCTTTGGGTATTCCCTATCTATTGGAGCGTCTTTGTCATAGGAAATCGTCAATGTCAAAGTTTCTTTCGCAGCAATAAAAGGAAGAACAAAAGCAAGCCCTCTGTCCAATCCTTCCGAATTATACTGGGATGGGATTTCTACATTCTTCTGGTATACAATAAACCCCTCTGGATTGAAATCCGGATGTTTTTCAAATAGCTCTTCTTCGGTCAGCAAAACAAAAGCATCCATTCTATCCACATCCAAAGGGTTGTTGATGGAGATGTCAAAATTCTTTAAAACCACTTCCTCTTTGTTTCCACTACAAGAAAAAAAAGAAAAAGCGAAGACTCCCAAAAGGCACGTAAAGAGGTATTTGTTTTTCACTGATACGTATTTTAAAGTTTATGAATTCTTTCTATAGAAAACTTTTATTGCACAGTATTTGCACAATAGCCATGCAATAAATTGTAATTTGAGCAATCGATTGCATATTTATAAAGGTTTATCCAAAATAAAAAAAAATACACCAGTTATTTTTTAAAATACACCTTACAGTGTGATTTTTAATGTATTAATAAAATATTATTTGGAAATAAGGGAAAACAGAACTTCCAAAAATTTTGTTTGAAAAATTTGATATTTTGAATTTATATATAGTATATTGCGCAAACGATTACACTAAATAATATTATGCATACTTTTATAGAAACAAGATACTCAAACCATCCAGGCGACGTCAAACAATATGACACTTCCAAATTGAGAGACCATTTCTTGATAGAAAGTCTATTCGTCAAAGACCAAATCAACGGAGTTTACACATTAAATGACAGACTGATAATAGGTGGAATCCACCCTGTTACCAAACCAATAGGACTGGAAACAATCGATCAGTTGAAATCTGAATATTTTTTGGAGAGAAGAGAAATCGGGATCATCAATGTAGGCCCTTCGACATCCATAGATGTAGATGGAACAACCTATGAGTTGGCAAATAAAGAAGCGCTATATATAGGTCAAGGTGTCAAGGAGGTGGTTTTCCACCCTTCCAAATCAGGGGATACTTTCCTGTATTTCAATTCAGCACCAGCACATCATGCCTATCCAACCAAAAAAGTCGGAAAAGATGATGCAGAGGTAGTAACACTCGGATCACTAGAGAACTCCAACCACAGGACGATATATAAGTTGTTGGTGAATTCAGTTGTCCCTACTTGTCAATTGCAGATGGGAATGACAGAACTGAAGCCCGGATCCGTATGGAACACGATGCCTTCCCATACACATGACAGGAGAATGGAAGCTTATTTTTATTTCGATCTAGAAGCAGATCAGGCCGTTTGCCATTATATGGGACAGCCGGATGAGACGAGACATATTTGGATGAAAAACCACGAGGCGGTGATATCTCCCCCATGGTCTATCCATAGTGGTGCGGGGACTTCCAACTATACATTTATTTGGGGTATGGCTGGTGAGAATTTGGATTACGGCGATATGGACATCGTTGCACCTACAGCATTAAAATGAAAAACCTATTCAACTTGGACGGGAAAGTTGCATTAGTCACCGGAGCAACTCATGGATTGGGAATGGCTATGGCCAAGGCACTGGCGCATCATGGCGCTGCCTTGGTAATCAATGGCCATACCCCTTCCAAAATGGACGTGGCAATTGCTGAATACAAGAAAGAAGGAATCACTGCCCATGGCTATCTTTTTGATGTGACTGATGCCAAAAAAGTTGAGGAAAATATACAAAAGATAGAAGCTGAAGTCGGTCCCATTGACATTTTGGTCAATAATGCCGGAATGATCATGCGGGTACCAGCTTTGGAGATGGATCCTGCTGATTTCAGAAAAGTGATAGATTTGGATCTTGTATCCCCTTTTATACTCTCCCAAGCAGTCGGGAGATCCATGGTAAAACGGGGTGCGGGCAAAATCATCAACATCTGCTCTATGATGAGTGAATTGGGCAGGGACACAGTAAGTGCCTATGCTGCCGCAAAAGGTGGATTGAAAATGCTCACAAAAAACCTGGCAACAGAGTGGGCAAAATACAATATCCAAGTCAATGGAATCGGTCCGGGATATTTCGCAACCGAACAAACTGCCCCGATCCGTGTTGACGGACATCCTTTCAATGATTGGATAGTAGGCAGGACCCCTGCGGGAAAATGGGGAGATCCAGATGATTTGGCTGGAGCGATTGTTTTCCTTTCCAGCAAAGCCAGCGACTTCGTCAATGGTCAAATTCTTTATGTAGATGGAGGTATCCTTGCGACCATCGGCAAGCCAAAAGAGTAACACATATGAAAAAAGGCAAGGCAACAATACATGATATTGCTGAAAAACTGAATATCACTGCTTCTACGGTATCGAGGGCTCTGAATGATAATCCAAGGATTTCGGAAAACACCAAAAAGCTAGTATTGAAAATGGCGAAGCAGCTGAACTATCAGCCCAACCATATCGCCTCTGCCCTAAGAAGCGGAAAAAGCAAATTGATCGGGGTATTGGTCCCCACAGCCAACAGAAACTTTTTCTCTTCAGTAGTCAGGGGGATAGAAGATATCGCCAACGAACTGGATTATAAAGTAATCATCTCCCAATCTTATGAAGATTCCGAAAAGGAAATACAGAATATCGAAGCGCTCTTGAATGCCCGAGTGGATGGAATCATTGCGTCCATTGGGAAAAACACAGAGAATTTCGACCATTTCCAGAAGGTTTTGGACAAGGGTATCCCCTTGGTACTGTTTGATAGGATCACAAACCAACTGGATGTAAGCCAAGTAGTCATCGATGATTATCAGGGTGCCTATGATATGACCAAACATCTAATAGAAGAAGGATGTAAAAGAATAGCACATTTCACATCACCAAAAAAAATCAATATCTACAAGGAGAGACTTCGGGGCTATGAAGACGCCTTGAAAGATTTCGACATTCCTTTTGATCCTGAATTGATCGAAGAGAGCAATATGCAATTGGAAGATGGACGGATATCCATGGAGAACCTGTTGAAAAAGGGAATCAAATTCGATGCTGTATTTTCATCCTCCGATTACGCAGTCATGGGTGCAATGCAAGTCCTTCGGGAGCATAAAATATCCGTGCCTGAGCAGGTAAAGCTTGCAGGTTTTGGAAACGAACCTTTCACTTCCTTCACAGCACCACCAATCACCACCGTTGACCAAAAAAGTATACCTATGGGCCGTGTGACGGCAGAGACTTTCTTTGACTTGTTGAAATTGGATGGAAAAAAAGGCAACAACCAAAAGACAGTCCTTAAACCTGAACTCATCATTCGGGAATCAACCAAAAAAAATAAATAAAAACCTATACATAACCAATCAATCAAAATGATTTCAGCAACTGAAAAACAAAGCAAGTTTCTTTCCGAAGACTTTCTTCTAAAAAGCGATTTTGCTAAAATCCTATATCATGATTATGCCGCCAAGCTACCGATAATAGACTATCACTGTCACCTATCTCCCCATGATATTGCGACCAATAGGAAATTCAACACTATTTCAGAAGTGTGGCTTGCAGGTGATCACTATAAGTGGAGGGCGATGAGGACACTTGGAGTGGACGAGAAGTTCATTACAGGTAATGCCACAGATCAAGAGAAATTCCAAAAATGGGCAGAGACTGTTCCATATACGCTTAGAAACCCACTGTATCATTGGACTCATTTGGAACTTCAGCGCTATTTCGGGATCAATGAGCTACTTTCTGCTGACACAGGTGTTTCCATATACAAAGAAACCACAGGCCTTCTCCAAAGCCCAGACTTCCATACACAAGGTTTGTTGAAAAAAATGAATGTAGAATTGGTATGCTCTACCGATGATCCTATTGACAGTTTGGAATTTCACAAAATAGCTGCATCAAGTAGTCCTGACACCAAACTTTTCCCTGCTTTCAGACCTGACAAAGTATATGCTGTAGAAAATCCAGCACAATACAAAGGCTATATTGAAGACCTTGCCGCTGCATCAAAACTGGAAATCAAAAACTATGATGACCTACTTGCTGCCTTGGAAAATAGGATAAAATATTTTGCTGCAAACGGTGGCAGTCTCTCTGACCACGGTTTGGAGCAATTGTATTACTTTGAACTGGGGACTTTAGACATCCATGCTATATACCTGAAAGTGGTGGATGGTTCTGAGCTATCACTGGAAGAAATCCAATATTTCAAGTTCCATACCTTGTATGAATTGTGTAAAATGTACCATGCCAATGGCTGGACTCAGCAGTTCCACTTGGGTGCTTTGCGAAATACCAACAAGAGGATGCTTGCGAACCTGGGACCTGATACAGGATTTGATTCCATCGGGGATTTCTCCCAAGCAAGAGCTTTGGCCAGCTTCCTCAATCTCTTGGACAGTACTGACCAATTGTCAAAGACGATACTTTATAACTTGAACCCTTCCGACAATGAAGTGATGGCAACAATGATTGGCAACTTCAATGACGGCTCTGTAAAAGGCAAAGTACAGTTCGGGTCTGGATGGTGGTTTTTGGATCAAAAAGACGGAATGGAAAAACAAATCAATGCCTTGTCAAATATGGGATTGTTGAGCTGTTTTGTAGGTATGTTGACAGATTCCAGAAGCTTCCTGTCATTCCCAAGACATGAGTATTTCAGAAGGATTTTGTGTAACCTCATTGGCCAGGATGTGGAAAATGGGGAATTGCCTGCCGATACAGCTTGGCTGGGCAAAATTGTCTCTGACATATCTTACCACAATGCCAAGGAATATTTCAATTTCTAAAACAATACCCAATAAGATGAAATCAATAAATAGAACTAATATAGCTATCCAAAAAAGACCTGTCAAAATCCTTCAGTTTGGTGAGGGGAATTTCTTGAGAGGTTTCGTAAACTGGATGGTGGAGGAAATGAATGAAAAAGCCAATTTCAATGGAGATGTGCAGATCATTCAACCTTTGGCCCAAGGACTTGGGAAAATGCTCAATGACCAGGACGGCCTATTCCATGTCAAGCTTCAGGGCATACAAAATGGGAAATCAATAGACCAAACCAAACTGATCACCTGTGTGCAAGGTGTCAACAATCCATTTGAAGATTATCAGGGATACTTGGATTTGGGAAAAAATCCTGATTTGAAATTTATCATTTCCAACACTACAGAAGCTGGGATTGCTTTTGACGGAAATGATCATGGACTTGAAAAGATCTCGAATACTTTTCCGGGAAAACTTACTGCATTGCTATACACAAGATTCAGTCATTTTGATGGCGCAGCAGACAAAGGCCTTGTCCTGATCCCATGTGAGCTGATTGATAAGAATGGGGAGCAGTTGAAGGCAGCAATACTGAATTATGCCAAGCTTTGGAGCCTTTCGGCTGAGTTTGTAGCGTGGATTGAGAAAAACTGTACTTTCTGCAATACATTGGTTGACCGTATCGTACCAGGCTTTCCAAAAGACACCATCAAAGAAATTCAACAAGACCTTGGTTTTGAAGATAACCTCGTGGTTATGGCCGAGCCGTTCCACTTGTGGGTGATCGAAGGCCCTGAGGATTTGGAAGAGATATTCCCGGGACCAAAAGCGGGATTGCAAGTCAAATTCGTCAAAGACCAATCACCTTATAGGACAAGAAAAGTAAGAATCCTCAACGGTGCACATACCGCTTTGGTACCGGTAGCCTATCTGGCTGGATTAAGGACTGTCAGGGAGTCTGTGGAAGATCCTGTGATTGGCCAATTTATCAAGGATACCATATACAATGAAATCATTCCGACTTTGGATCTTTCTGAGGATGAGTTGGCCCAATTTGCCTCTGATGTTTTGGATAGATTTAGAAATCCATTTATCAAACATGAATTGAGCTCAATTGCCTTGAATTCCATTTCAAAATTCAAAGTCAGAGTATTGCCAAGTATCCTGGAATACAAATCTAGAAAAGGAACATGGCCTAAGAACTTAATCAAATCATTTGCATCATTGATCCAATTCTACCAAGGTGAATCAAATGGAGAAAAAATACCTGTCCAAGACGATCCGGCAATCATGGCTTTCTTTACAGAGCAATGGAGTAAATCCGAAATTGAAACAATTGTAAAAAACACCTTGTCAAGAGTTGATTTTTGGGGTGAAGATCTGAACGGACAAGCCGGACTTGCCGATGCAATCATTTCTTCAATTGAGGAAAAAATCGCAGCCAACTAAGAAATAGTAATTTATTTGGGTTATTTATGTGAAACAGAAGGTTCTTTGAATCTTCTGTTTTTTTTGCTAAAAAGCAGGTTCTAAAACCAAAGTACTCATCCAATTAAATTTTTCAATTTAAATTTTGATTACCAGATATTTACAGGTAACTTTTACGTGGTTTATAGAGCATATCTACCAAATAGGTATTCAATATAGCTATCCGTTACTTTGCCAATAGGGAGATTATACGCCTAAATGTTGCGGATAATGGTCAAAAGTCATCGGAATTCAGTCAGAAGACTGGACAAGTCCTTTGCTGAAGATATTTATCAAGGCTCCTGGCAAAGAAGCCTATATACATGAATTTCAATATTGGATTCAAGACCACATTTGAAAAATTGCAATCTTAGTATGTGCGTTTCAGGTATTTTTCAGCTGGTTACAGTTTATATTTTTTTGATTATCAATTAGAACAGGTAAGGGTTTAGTGATACACACAGCGCAGTTTCAATCTGCGATGTGATCTTATTTGTCATATCTATATACACTTTAGTTTTTACAAAAACAATTTATATGGAAGATAGAAAATACATTATCCATGTAGGGCCAAACGGGACATTCAAACCTAGAGGAAAACATCACTCAACACAGATTGAAGTCGACAAAGTTTTTGAGGACTATGAATCCAGGAAATTGAAAAATTTAACCCTATACTTTCACGGAGGATTGGTAAATGAAAAAAGTGGAATAAAAACCGCTGAAAACATCCATGCAAACTTAAATTCAGCCAATCATGGAGTGCTTTGTCTGGTTTGGGAAACAGGTCTTTTCGAAACCTTGAGGGATAATATCCAGACAGTCTCCAAGACACGGTTATTCAAAAAACTGATAAAAATCCTTACCAAAAACCTCACAAAGAAACTTGGTATCAGCCTTTCAGATAGCCGTGGTTCGGGCAAAAGTCTCAGTGAAGAAATGCTTGAAAAAGAACTGACTTCAGAAACCCCATTTGAGGATTTTGAGGTTTTTGATTTTGGCACAAACAGCCGAGGTGCCGATGCTGAATTCAAAATCCCACAAACTCCGGAAGAACTTGAGTTGGAACTCCGGTTTGAGGTGGAATCAGATTATGAAATCCCCGGATTATTGCAGGAAAACCAAATAGCCCTTGAGGAAGATAAAAACTCAAGAGGCTTTATCAGTACAGCCATATTGGTGCGATACCTCGCAAAAATTGCCTTTAGGGTAATCAAAAGATTTGTGGCACGGAGAGATCATGGTTTTTATCCAACTATCATAGAGGAGCTGATGAGGGAAATTTATCTTGCCGAGATCGGATCATCCATTTGGAACAGTATGAAAATCAAGTCTGACCAAATGTGGTACCCCAATGAAGGTTTACATGGAACTGACCAGCATGTTGGAAGGTATGTTTTGGAAAAACTGGTGAAATTAAAAAATGCCCAGCCAGATTTATCAATCAACCTTGTTGGACATAGTGCAGGCTCTATAGTTACCTGCAACCTTCTCAAAACCTCCACACAATCATTTCCTGATTTGAAGTTTAAAAGCATCGTTTTTCTTGCCCCAGCTTGCAGGGTGGAATTGTTCCACAGTGAAATTGTCCAAAAGCCAAACTTCTTCTCAAAACTGTTGATCTACACCATGTATGATTCGATTGAGAAAAAGGACTTGCTCCTCCCCTATGTCTACACCCGTTCGCTATTGTATCTGATATCAGGTGTGTTGGAGAATGAAGGGAATGACAGTGATGCACTTGTACTGGGAATGGAACGCCATATTTCAGGAATCAGACCCTATGATACGATCGCCGAAGCTGTTGCGACCAACCGCTTTCTCTATGGCCAAAGCAACAGGAGGCTGGTCTACTCCATCACTGGTGAGCATGAACTTGAAGGACAGCGGAGCAGTTCTACCACGCACGGTGGATTTGATGAAGATGAAAATACCTTGGAAAGCCTCAAATTTATACTCAATCAGCCATGAATGAAGGAGATTATGCCTTGCTCATAGGGATCAATGACTATACCCCTCCCCAAAACGCCGGACTGAGAAAACTCAGAGGTGCCATAAATGACACAAACATGATGGAGAAATGGCTTCTTGACAAAGAAGGGGGTGATATGCCCCAAGAGAACATCAAGAAAATCCTCTCTTCGGAACAACCACTCTTACCTTTACAGGATCAAATAGACGACGCATTTTTGGAAATAGAAGCTGCAATAAAGAACAAAAACGGTTCGGCAAGGAGATTCTATTTTTACTTTGCAGGACATGGGCTGGGGACATTGGACAGTATCAAAGACATTGCGCTTTGCCTGGCCAATTGGTCTGAAATGAGACGTCATTCCGCTATTTCATCAGAGAACTACAAAGAGGACATCAGTAAATACGGCTATTTTGAAGAGATTCTATTCTTTGCAGATTGCTGTAGAAACACCAAAATAAATATCAAGCCCAAATCACCCACTTTCTCTCCCTTGATGCCTTCCGATAAAGCAAAGAAGACCAAAATATTCATTGCATATGCTACACAATATCAAGATGAGTCATACGAAATAGAAACGAAAAATCAAGATGAATCAGAAATGAGAGGGGCTTTTACCACCGCCTTATTGAATGCACTCAATGGTGGTGCAGCCGAAAATGGTAAAATCAGTGTTGGGATGTTGGAAGATTACTTATGGATAGAGACTCCAAAAATCGCATTGGAACATGGATACAAACAAATCCCAGAAATCAATAGTAATATCCATTCCGCCCATACTTTGTTTTCATGTAAGGAGAAAACGGTCAAGGTAAACTTCATCTTCTCCAACAAGATGAATTTCTTTTATACACTTTTGGATGGAAAACTACGGCAAGTGCATGAATTTGATACCCAGAACGAGACTACCTTTTCCCTAAACCTCACAAAAGGGATGTATATCGTCAAAAACCCAAGTACTGGGGATGCTAAATTTCTAGATATTCAACCCAAAAACGAGGAAGTAGATGTTAGGATTTGAAAGTCAACTAAGGTATGCTTTGAGCATTCATTCGGATTTGAGGATTGGGGATACGTTGACTATTACCCTATTCAACTCAAACAAAAGAATCATGCCTACCAGCCAAACATCAGACTACAGCTGGGTTTATGATTGTCCTGAAGGTATTTACATTCTAAGGGTTGAAATCAACCATGTATTCAATGACACTTATATTCAATTGGACGGAAACAAGTACTATAATATCAGCAGAGATAATTATAGCAACCCAAACGTCATCCCTCTTCCCCTACACTATTCTTCTGCCCTCTTGGGGTATAACAATACAATAGAATATAAGACTTCCCATGAATATTATACCGGTGATGCGTATACCCTCAGCACGGGCGACACTACCGAATTGCACGTAGAGCCTAATGAATACCATACAACTGGTTCATTATTTATCTTTCTGAGATTTCCTTCAGTAGATCAGTATCACATGCTCAAGAAGCATTGGCCCAATCTATTTATTGAGAATTTTAAGCTTTTAAATTCAGAAAATAAGGTGATTGCAGAATTTAGTGATCCGAATATCTATGGGAACAAGGATGATAAATCCAATTTCTTGAAGGGGTTTGGCATCGATGGAACCTACAATGACAACTATGGTTCTTTTGCTATAAATGTAACGCTACCGGCAGGCACTTATTACCTGCTTTATGAAGGGACAGAAGTAAGGCAATGTGTACTTTCAGTTTATGAAAATTTGCATACACAGGTTTTTCTAACCTTGGGTAAAACTCCTCTATTTGGAAGTATGCGCATATTCTTAGCCAAAAACAGGAGATTCGAACCTGATGACAGTGCAAATATTCTGGTCGATACACTCCTGGATAAACTCCAAAACAGGGAATATTCGATCGATCTAAACATTCTCAATGACATCAACAACAAAGTATATGATTCCCCAATTTTGACAATCCTTAGCCTATACCTCTATTTCTTAGGCAAACAAAAGGATGCAAACGAGATCGTCTATTTACTGTTGTTGAATTTGAATGCTTACTTCAATTTCAATGTAGAAAGTTCAGATTTCCGGATTCTCGAAATCCTATACAGCAAAAACATTGATAATCTTTACCTAAAAAAGGCTCCGATCATCGATCCGCCTCTATTCAGGATTGGCTACGAAATCCTAATCAAAGAATCACTAAGCGATGGGAAGTTGATACAAGCCAATAGCATCAATGACCTGATTTCAGAAAATCTGTTGTACGATTCCCCTTTTACTTCTTTTACACCCGTAAAAAAAACCACAGAGCAAAGTATAAAAATTTCAGATTTTGGAAATGACTCCTTTTCTATGGAATCAACCCCTACTCCAAGTTATATAAAAAATATGATCATGGGAAGTGGAGATATCCCAGACAACGCCATTGACCAATCTTTGATCGACAATTTCCAAACTGACCTCAAAAAAGTACTGAGTAAAGATTTCATCAAAAAAATCCATGATGAAAGCACCCAGACCAGTTGGGTGAAAGTTGCCGTGAGCGATCATCTGAAATCTGGAAAAGAGACAAACATCGACATGCTTTCCACTGAACTGGCACTTCCAGCAACATCCATCAAGCGTATTTTGCAGCAATGGAGCAAAGAATAATCCTGCTTGGATTACTATTTTATTTGGTTAATCCAATGAACAAGAAATTTGACTACTTTTGCGCCATGATAAACGCTACTGATCAAATTAAACCAGCACTTCTTGCACGCTCTCAAGAAATCTTGAGGGATCAGATTCAAGACATCCAACAACAATTGACCAATCTACAGCAGTCTTCTGAGATAGAGGAGAAGAGTTCTGCAGGTGACAAATATGAAACCCATCAGGAAATGCTAAACCAGAATCGGGACATTTTGCAAAAGAGGCTGTCTTCCACCAAAGTCATGCTGAACCAAATCAATGCCGTGCCTGTAAAACAAATAAATACTGTCGAAGAAGGGGCTTTGATCGAAGTACCGATGGGTAAAATATGGGTTTCTGTCGCTATGGGAAAAGTAAACCTTGATGGAATAGACTATCAGTTGGTTTCAAAAGAATCTCCTTTGATCACGGCACTTTGGGGTTTGAAAGAAGGTGAAATATCTGAATTCAGAGGCAACAAAATAAAAATTTCTCAAATACTTTAGTCACATATAAGTTCTTTTTGCCGTCTTGCGGTTATATCAGCCCAACCGAAGACCATTTAGCCAAACACCTGACAAATTGATCAGGGGCGTAGCCCTTATATCTCCGTATAAAATTGATTACCATTGTGATTTTTAGAAACCCAGCTCTCCAGTCTGGCTTTAACGGAAGGTATATCTAAATATAAAGAAATCAGGGCTACGCCCCAATGGGATGGGTTCCATCTTTGGCTTATTGATTATCCCAATATTAGGTTGTTGGTTATTAAAAAAACAATAACCTCCATTTCGGATTGACTATTTTAGTCTATAAAGACGTAGGGAAACAGATGAGGAAGATTCCCCCATTTAAACCTGAGTTTGATTATAAATTGATATAAGTATTGATAATCAATCCATTGTTATGTTGAAAAAGCTCTTTATCCTCAACCATTCTGCCAAATTGCAATATCTGATTCAGATAGCCTCCTTCTACCCTAACTCTCTCACTTAACTTCACTCCTCCAAGCAATCCAATCCTGTTTTGATCGAACACATTCTGATTGATATTTTTCCCAAAACCTATCATCACTTCATCATAGGCAGCAATATAAGGTGCGTTGTTTTCCAAAAACAAAGAGCTGAGTGGTATTTGCATCCTAACCATGTACCGGACTCTGTTCATAAACACATAGTCATCAACTTTGGCCAAGGTAGTGTTGGTATATCTCCCTACCCACCTTTGTTCCAAGATAAACCTGTGGGTCAAGCCAACATTCCCAATCGGATTGTTGATTTGTGCCATTTGGTATGTTCTGTATTCCGGAAATAGCCTGGCTGTACTCTGGATAGGCACCTTTCCATATGGGTAAGTATCGGCATAGGCTAACCCAACCCTCAACAATGCCTGTTTATGGGGTTTGAAATTGATTCCTGCCCGATAGAGATTTTGCTGGGCTTCTTTCACCAATTCTGATCTTCTCCATTGAAACTCCCCATGTACACTCCATTTTTCATCCAAATTATATGTGAGGAATGTCGCAAGCCACCCAATTGAATTATAATCATGGCTTCGGGGACCTTGTGCTTCTGCCTGGGAAAAAACCAATGTTAAAAGTAATGGAAATATTACAAGAAATTGCTTCATGTTATGTGGGTTTAGGTTTGATATACGGTAAGTCTTCCAAATAGTTGAACAGAAAATTTCGAGTTAAAAAGTACTATCATTACCCCAAGAAAAACATCTTCAAACCTAAACCTCCTTTATTTTAAATTTCCATTGTCATTCAATATCACTTGAATGTCCAATTATCGCCCCTGCATTCTCCATTTCTATGACTGCCTTGGCAAAATCACCTTCGTTAATATTTACAGCACGGGTCGCATCCAATATCAAATGGGCCTTGAAACCTTCCAAAACTCCATCCAAAATTGTGAACTTGACACAATAATCCGCAGTCAATCCACAGATATAAATCTCATCTACCCCGTTGTCTTTCAGAAACTTGCTCATCCCTGTATCCCCTAGTTTGTTATTGTCAAAAAATCCGGAATATGAATCAACCAATGGATTCATTCCTTTTTGGAAAACAGCCTTCCATTTGTCTCTAATCAAATCTTTGTGAAACGCTGCTCCTGACGACCCTTGAACACAGTGGATTGGCCATAAAATTTGTTCCACCCCATTCAGTACAATAAATTCACCGATTTCCTTTCCTTCATGGTTAGCTGCAAAACTCCCATGGTCAGCAGGATGCCAATCTTGGGTAGCAACTACAAAGTCAAACTTATCTTGAACTTGGTTGATAATCGGAACGATTTGATCACCTTCCTTCACTGCCAAAGCCCCACCCGGCATAAAATCATTCTGGACGTCTACAATTATTAACGCTTTCATAATTTGGTTTCTTTATAAATCTTGCCCGCTTCGGCGGATCCTGATTTTGTACTTAATTTGTTGAAAACACTTCTTTATCAAGTCGCGAAATAAGTTGACACTTTCTACTAAAAATTGAAAATGTTCAACCCACTTCGGGTTGTCTACTCTATCATCATCTTTATCCCCCGAATTACATACGTGGTTGATTAAGGTTTAACTCCCGTTACCAATAGCTATCGGTATCGGGACAGGCTTTTTGTGGTTTTATCTTTGTTGTTTTCTTGGCTCTTGCCCTATCTCTCGCTTCTCACTTTATTTCTTTTATCAATCATATTCGACACCCTTCAGGGTCGTTAGGTAGATATTTTGTTTTTTCCTTAGCCCCCGGTTTCACCGAGGGTTAATCAAGATTTAACCACTTCGTGGTTTTTATTCGTCTTTGTTATGCATTAGGTAGAACAGGCACTTCGTGGTTGATTACATCGCCTCTTGCTTCTCGCTTCTTAAATCTCGTTTCTTGTCTCTCTTGCTTTTTACTTCAACTCTTCCACAATCAAATCCGCCACCGTCTCCACCCTCAAAATACCTGAATCCAATGTATTGCAATTGACATGTGTATCTGTTGCAATCACTTTTTCTATCACACCCGATTCTTGGATCTTTTGCAAGGCATCGTTGGTAAAAAGCCCATGGGTGGTAATGGTGAAAATCCTATTTGCCCCGGCTGATTTATAAGCTTTTGCGGCACTGATCAGCGAGCCTCCAGTTCGGATCATGTCATCATAGATCACCACATCCTTCCCTTCTACATCAGCGGAGATGCTTGTCACCTCCGTTTGGTCGCCAGACAAGCGTCTTTTGAATACGAAAGCAGCATTTACACCCATATCATTGGCCAATGACTCAACCCATTTGGCCCTTCCTGCATCTGTACAGGCCATTACAAAATCTTCCGAAGCCAATTCCCTGGCTACGCTGGTGATGATGGATTTGCAATACACATGGTTGATCAAAACTTGCCCCTCAAAATAATGTGGTATCCCTTCCGAATGTAAGTCAAAAAACATAAAATGATTGCCTTGACTGGTTCTTGGCAAGGAAGAAAACATCACTGCCCTGGATTTCGCCGTGACCACCTCCCCTTTTTTGACGGCTCTTTCCATCGTCGAATACCCAAAATATGGGAAAACCATATAGATCGATTTTGCTCCATACTTGATCAAGGCATAAGCCAAATCATATATCTCCAGTGTATCGGCATCTGAAATAGTCCCCCCGATCAAAACGACGTCCCTCTCATAGACATCTGTCAATATCCTCTGATACCTCTCACCGTCGGGGAACTGCTTTACTTCAATTTCACCTTTGTCAAAATCTCCAATGCTGAGGACCCGATCTCTCAAATAACAATATGATTGGATGGAAAAGATTATCTTTTTATTCATGCTCGTAATTTTTCATTTTGAATACCAAATCGGTACGTAGTTGATACAGTTTTTCCTCCAAGCCAACTGGGTATATATGTGGATTAATCAATCTTTTGTGGGTTTTATCAAAATACTGGAGATTCTTTTGGGTATTTTCCTTGATCAGGTCAATTGACGGAGAATCGTATATTTTCTTCCCTTTATTGAAAATCGGTTTCAATAGGTTCAGTTGTTCCATACTATCCGAATTTACCTTTTTCCTCTTGGTAGGATCTATGGGGTCAATAATGGTGAAAATATTTTTTCCAGAAGTATCTTCTTTCAGATAAATCATATCTGCCACTGCCTTTCCATTTTTCAAGAAGCGGATGATATCATGGTTACCGGGAATATTGATTTTGATAGATTGTTGGGACACTTTGACTTTGGGATCCCAGTTACCATTCTCATCCCTGATTGCAGCCAATTTGTAAACTGCCCCCAATGCAGGCTGGTCATAGGCAGTCACCAATTTGGTCCCTACCCCCCACACATCAATAGAAGCTTCCTGGCTTTTAAGGGATGTAATGATATGCTCGTCAAGATCATTGCTTGCTACTACTTTTGCATCCGGAAACCCTGCTTCATCCAGCATTTGTCTGGCTACATTGCTAAAGTATGCCAAGTCACCCGAATCGATCCTAACCCCTATCATCTCTTTGCCTTTTTCACGCAATGCTTTGCCCACTTCGATGGCATTCTTGATACCATTGACAGTATCATAGGTATCTACCAAAAAAACACATTTCTCAGGAAACGCATCTGCATAGGCATAAAATGCCTCCAACTCCGAATCAAAAGACATGATCCAACTATGTGCATGTGTGCCCGATACCGGTATTCCAAATAACTTCCCTGCCATCACATTGCTCGTGGCAGAGCAGCCTCCTATAAAAGAAGCCCTACTCGCCGCCAATGCCCCATCAATCCCCTGTGCCCTTCGCAACCCGAATTCCAACACTGAATCCCCTTTGGCTGCCAAAACTACCCTCGCTGCCTTTGTAGCAATCAAGGTTTGGAAATTGATGATATTCAACAAAGCTGTCTCCAACAACTGACATTGGATCAATGGTCCTTTGACTTTGATGATTGGAGTATGGGGGAAAATCACTGTTCCTTCTTCCACCGCTTCCAAATCACAGGTAAAACGCATCTCTTTCAGATACTCTATGAAGTTGGACTCGAAGACGACGGTACCGTCAGTATTTTTCATATCAGCCAAATAGGCCAAATCACTTTCGTTGAAGTTGAAATTCCTGCAAAAGTCTATGACATATTCCAGGCCTGCGGCAATTGTAAAACCACTTTGAAAAGGATTTTTCCTAAAAAAAAGATTGAATACTGCTTCTTGTTCAGCCTTTCCCGACTTCCAATAAGCATAGGCCATAGTCAATTGATAAAAATCCGTCAAAAGCGCAAGTGAACCTTGGTACAGGTCTTTGGTGATCTTCATAAGTTATCTATTTGATCTCAAATTTAGTGGAAAATGAAATTAAATGCCCATTTATTGGATTTTTAAAAGCAGCATGTAAAAAACAGAACGGACTTGGATTCTATATTTGGATTTTGCCTGCAAATAGCACAATCCTGCTCCTAAAACATACAATGGAAAACCAGCACAATTGAAATTATAAACTGAAATTTTAATCTTAACAATACCATTCCCTGAAAAATAGCTGAAAATCAAAATTTCTTATCCTTACCCAAGTAAGAACTACCGAAATACAAGACTATGTAAACAGAAATCTGTTATGCCGTCCCAAAACCTACTTTTTTGATTTTTTAGGTAGGTTTTTTGTAAAACGCCGAGGTAAGCAAACAAATCAAAATCTTTTCTTACAATTAAACCAACACAGTTATGAAAAAGAATTCAGTAGTTTATGATTTAATCCTCGGAGGCGCATTCTTGCTGATGGCCTCCTGCGAGGTTGACATGCAAGATGTGGTGCCCAGCACCGTGGAAGTGGATGTTGCTTTCGCCTTGACGGAAGAAGATGAAAACCACAGCAATGCCCGAACACTCAATAGGCTTACTATCCAGGAAGCTGTCATGAATGTAAAAAGATTAGAAGTGAGAGTACTTGGGAAAATGCCGATTGGCTCAAGCCTTGACCGGAATTTTGTGTTTGACTATCCAGATGAGCCTAAGAAAATCATATACACCAATGATGAAAATGGGCATGATGTCAATATTAGAATGCCACGAGCTTCCTATAGGCAGCTGATGTTTGATCTGGATATAGTAGAAGCGACTGATGATGTTGCAGCTTCATTGACAGGGGAATTTGAGACTTCCCTAGGCGAAGTTGTTCCCATCAAGTACGAACTATATGGTGAATTGTTCAATTTCGATGGGAAGTTTGAAGCCAAAGACAAAAATGAAGCATTGGAGTTTGACCAATTGGAAAAAGCGACCATCCTAGTGGAACTTTATGCGATGAAATGGTTCAATGACATCACAGCAGAAGAGTTTGAAAATGCCGAAATCACGGATGGCATCATGTTGATCAACCCAGATTCAAATGCTACTATTTATGAGAAAATCAAAGCCAGGATTGTAGAACTGACTGATATCAAAATCAAAGTGAGAATCCATGAGAATGGGCATGGGAATCCAAAAAAATAAAAATACTCCCCACATAGAACCATGATAAAACCGAAAAGCAGATTTTGTTTGCCCATTTCAAAAAAACGATCCCCTATTACTTGGGGATCATTTTTTTGAAGTCACGTTCAACAAGACCCCTGCCAAAACCAATACCATACCCATGTAGGTGATCAGGCTATATGTTTCATCAAAAATCAAAAAGCCAAAACTCAGAGCATAAATAATCCCTACATAACTTAAACTCGCCACCTTCGAAAGATTGGCGTTTTGATAGGCCAAAGTCATAAAATATTGTGCGGCTTGTGTCAAGACTCCCACAATCGCCAAAACCAACCAATCCCAACCAGTAGGCATGACCCAGAAAAAGTATGATACAACCGCAGCCACCGGTGTAGTGATCAACGGGAAATAAAACATGATCACCAAAGGATGCTCGGAATTCTTCAGCTTTCTGATCACATTGTATGCCACTCCCATTGCCAAAGAGGCTACCAAACCAACTCCCAAGTCAAAAGTGGAAATCCTTGGATCAAAGCCTTCAATGATGATTACCCCCAAAAATGAAATGCCGAAATAGAGATATTTTCTCTTTGCTACTTTTTCCTTTACAATAAAAATACCCAAAATAGTCGTGAAAATCGGTGCCAGATAATTGATCGTCACTGCACTTGCCAACGGAATAGTCTGAAGGTTGTAGAAGAATGTCATCAGACCTATAGAACCCGCAATCCCCCTGATGACCAAAAGCGATCTGTTGTTTCCAAACAAAGGTATGTTGCTTCTTTTCAACGCAAAATAGGTCATAAAAAAGCTCATGACTGATCGAAAAAGTATAATCTCTATCGCAGGGATGTGCGGTATCAATTTCACTGCTACATTCATCAGCGAAAAAAGAAACCCTGCCAAAAGCATGTGTTGGACACTTTTCTTACTCAAAACTTCGGGGGTGTTAAAATTTGGATTTCCTTATCAATCCCAAACTTTGCAGATTAGTTCCATATTTGGCGTAGTGAAACTTTTTTTGGAATTAATGGTTAGTACACTAGAAATCCAACCTGATACCATGTCACTCAAAAAAGGTCAACAAGCACCCAATTTCACGCTACCTTCCACTTCTGGAAATCATTTCACTTTGAATAAAGATGCAGCAGGAAAATCGTGCATCATCTATTTTTATCCCAAAGACTTCACCAGGGTATGCACGGCAGAGGCGTGTGATTTTAGGGATCAGTTTGCGGCATTTAGGGATTTGGATATCCCTGTATATGGAATCAGTCGGGATTCCATCGAAACACACTTGAAGTTCCAAAAGGAATTCAACCTACCCTTTGAACTCTTGAGTGATGGCACTGGTCAAGTTTGCAAAGCATATGATGCACTGATCCCTTTGGTAAGGATGCCAAAAAGAATCACCTATTTACTTGACAGCAATCATATTGTGCAAGGTGTTTTTTCTGACATGTTTGAGTCAAAAAAGCACGTAGATGAGATGTTGGCTGCATTGAATAGTAAATGACATTGAATCCATCTAGGGAACGTTGACAGTAATCCGAGCCAAACAAAACTATTTTTATAACAAACGGATATTGATTGAGACTAGATATTGGGATACAAGCTTATTGTAAGCCTGAATTTAGATTCAATGCGTATATTGGTAAAATAGCATCTATACAAAATGAGTATCCGCAATGTTGCACGTTGGGTAAGACGAGTCTTTATAAGGAAACGATCTTTCCATCTTGCATGGTCAACATTCTGTCCGCCATTTCCGCCAATTCCTGGTTATGGGTTACAATGACGAATGATTGACCAAATTCATCTCGCAACCTAAAAAACAGTTCATGTAAGTCCTGGGCACTTTTGGAGTCTAAGTTTCCACTGGGTTCGTCGGCAAAGATGATCTTTGGATCATTGATCAAAGCCCTGGCCACAGCAATCCTCTGTTGCTCGCCACCTGAAAGTTCGGAGGGTTTGTGTTGAAGTCTGCCAGCCACTCCCAATATACCTGCCAGTTCCTTGGCGCGGATTTTAAGTTCCTTCTCAGACCTTCCTGCTATCAAACCGGGAATGATGATATTTTCTTCACCTGTAAATTCAGGCAGCAGATTGTGAAACTGAAAAATAAACCCAATTTCATTGTTTCTATAGGTGGCAAGTTTATCACCTTTGAGTTTTGTGATATTGGTTTCGCCAACTTTGACCTCACCTTTGTCAGATTCGTCTAAAGTTCCCAAAATATGTAACAGGGTGCTTTTTCCAGCACCTGAAGGGCCTACTATTGAGACTACCTCCCCATGACCAATCGTAACATCCACGCCCTTAAGGACATGTAGATCGCCATAGTATTTTTCAATTCCTTTTGCTACCAGCATTGTAAAGATTTATTGCATCCAAAATTATAACCAATAAGAAGTAATCCTTCAAAATTGCTAATTATTTACCAAATGAGACCGTTTTTAACTTGAAAAATCGACACGAAGGACTTAACTTCGTGCAAAAATTTCACAAGGATGAATATACACGAATATCAAGCAAAAGAAGTTTTAAAAAGTTATGGTGTAAAAATTCAGGAAGGCATCGTAGCCGATACCCCTGAAGGAGCACTTGAAGCGGCCAAAAAACTCAATGCAGAGACAGGCACTTCATGGTATGTGATCAAAGCACAAATCCATGCCGGTGGACGTGGAAAAGGCAAAGTTCAAGAAACAGATTCTAACGGTGTGGTTCTTGCCAAAAAATTAGAAGATGTAGCTGAAAAAGCCAAAAACATCCTTGGGGGTACCTTGGTAACAATCCAAACAGGTCCTGAAGGCAAAAAAGTAAACAAGGTACTAGTTGCTCAGGATGTTTATTATCCAGGTGCTTCAGAACCAAAAGAATACTATCTATCCATCCTTTTGGACAGGGCTAAAGGTTGCAATGTCATCATGGCCTCTACAGAAGGTGGAATGGACATCGAGGAAGTAGCTGAAAAAACCCCGGAAAAAATCATCAAAGAATGGATTGATCCCAAAGTTGGTTTGCAAGGTTTCCAAGCAAGAAAGGTAGCTTTCAAATTGGGTCTTGAGGGAAATGCATTCAAAGAAATGGTGAAATTTATCACAGCTCTTTATGCAGCTTATGAAGGAACTGACTCTTCTCAACTTGAAATCAACCCAGTATTGAAGACTTCAGATGATCAAATTCTGGCTGTAGATGCCAAAGTCAATTTGGACGACAATGCACTTTACAGGCAAAAGGATTTGGCAAGTCTAAGAGACATCGCCGAAGAAGATCCTTTGGAAGTAGAAGCTGCCGAGTCAGGCTTGAACTATGTAAAACTTGATGGAAACGTAGGCTGCATGGTCAATGGCGCAGGTCTTGCGATGGCGACTATGGATATGATCAAGCTTTCTGGTGGTGAACCTGCCAACTTCCTAGACGTTGGAGGCGGGGCCAATGCTACTACAGTGGAAGCTGGCTTCAGAATCATCTTGAAAGATCCAAACGTAAAAGCTATCCTTATCAATGTCTTTGGTGGTATCGTAAGATGTGACAGAATAGCAAATGGTGTGGTAGAAGCTTACAAGTCTATCGGTGATATCCAAGTTCCTATCATCGTAAGGCTGCAGGGAACGAATGCTGAAGAAGGTGCGAAAATCATCGATGAATCAGGATTGAAAGTTTCTTCTGCCATCACTTTGAAAGAAGCTGCTGAAAAAGTAAAAGAGGCTATCTCTTAATAATCATAATATTGAGGACTGGAGCAATCTCCAGTCCTTATCTCCGCGCTCGTAGTTCAACTGGATAGAATATCAGATTTCGGCTCTGAGGGTTGAGGGTTCGAATCCTTCCGAGCGCACTAAAGTTGCCATTAAATCTTTAAAAATTGATTTTCCCAATTCGATTTCCTGAGATTTAAGAAAGTAAGAAAAATCTAAAAAGTGTCAAATTAAGCAATAGAGGCACTTTTTTTATCAATTATTTAATATTTGGTCTTTCAAAAGCCCCCTTGGTTGACGAGGTGGGCTTTTTGATTTTTGGTGCTAAAACAACCAAATTTTTCAAAAATCCCTCTATTTAAAAAGCGTCATCCGTGGAGTCATTTTATTTTGAAAAAAAGACGCAACGAAACATAGATAAAAACCTGATTATAAGCATGTTCTAAGATCGAACATCTTGTGTTTTGAACCCTGTTTTAGTATGTTTAATTCTTAATTGCAAAAGCCATGTTAGAGTCAAGTTTCGGGATGTTCTTCTTTTTGAAAATCTCCAAGTCAAAAAAAGCTAAAAGTCATTATATCTATATCAGGATAACAGTGGATAAAAGTTCAGTAGAGTTATCGACTAAAAGAACATGGGTCCCTAGTAAATGGAATAGCCGATTGGGTCGTGCAACTGGAAAAACCGAAGATGATAGGGTCCTAAATACATTTCTAGATTCATATCAATTTAAAGTATTGCAAGCAAAAAAACACCTTATGGATACAGAAAAGGACATCTCTGCAATAAATTTAAAGAATGTATTGCTCGGTATTACAGACGATCGAAAGATGATTTTGGAATTGTTTCAGGAACACAATGAAAGGATGGAAAGCCTTGTTGGTAAAGAATTCGCACACGGAACTTTCAAAAGATACATGACAGCATTTAGGCACACACGTTCATTTATCCAATGGAAATTTGGAAAACCAGATATTGAAATCAGAAAGTTAGATTATGAATTTTTGGCTGACTTTTCTTATTGGTTTAAAAGTGTGAAAAACTGTAGCCATAATACCACTGTTAAATATTTAATCTATTTCAAAAAAATAGTTTTACTCTGTGTAAAAAAGGGTTGGATACTTCGGGATCCCTTTATTGATTTTAATTTAGCAAGCAAGGAAGTGATAAGAGAAATTCTCACTAAAGAGGAATTGGATTTAATAAAATCGAAAGAGTTTTCAATATTCAGGCTAGATAATGTTAGAGATATATTTCTTTTTTCTTGCTATACAGGTCTAGCCTACATAGATGTGAAAAACCTGAAAAGACAACAGATCATTAATGGTATTGACGGTGAGAAATGGATATTTACGCAAAGACAAAAAACTCAATCACCGACTCGGCTACCACTGTTACCAAAAGCGCTGGAGATTGTAGATAAATATAAGGATCATCCGGAATGTTCAGCTAGTGGGAATGTTCTTCCTGTATTGAGTAACCAAAAGATGAATGCATACTTAAAAGAGATTGCCGATATCTGCGGTATCGAAAAGCCTTTGACTTTTCATATTGCAAGGCATACATTTGCCACAACAGTAACCTTAAGCAATGGAGTGCCATTAGAAACTGTTTCAAAAATGCTAGGACACAAATCTCTAAAACAAACCCAACATTATGCGAAAATTGTAGATTTGAAAATCAGCCAAGATATGCAGGCATTAAAAAAGGTTTTGGAAGAGTCTTAACAATGTATCCGTCCGATGAACCCCATATTTTCTGATTACTGTTTGGGTTGTAATCTTGTGTCATGAAAAAGATTAGTAATGACGAATATTACAAGCTGTTCACCAAGTGGCAGGGATCAGGATTAAGCAAAGCTGCATTTGCATCAGAAACAGGTATTTCAAGAGTATCCTTTTATTATTGGTGCAGGAAGTTTGAAGGATAACAGGATGACTCTCCTTTTCTTAAAAGAACCAAGGCAATCACCGTGGATAAATTCTACAGGGCGATACAGTTCTTCAACATGACCCGACCAGATACTCGCACATGACGGGGATATTCCTTTGGAATTCATTATCGAGGACAAGAGTGCCGTAGAACAGCTCAGGCTTATCCAGCAGCCAGAGGGCAAGGACAAACAGACCATCTTCAAGCTTATCGACAAGATGCTCACCAACAAAAAATTCAAATACTTCTTCCAGAAAAATGTAGCGGCGCTGTAAATGCAAAAGCCCGGCAAAACCGGGCTTTTCTTTTAATAACTAGCTCTAACTTTTAGGATGTCAACCATATAATCAGCTCCCTTATGAACATTATAAATCCAACGGTCATTAACGAATAGATAAACAGGTTTCTTCCAATCTTATATTCAGAATTAAACTTATGAATACCCACCTTATCTCTCCTGATGATCCGAAAGTATAGATATACACCCAAAATGAAAATTAATAATCCTATAAAAATCATCATCGCTTTTTAACTGCAGGAACTATCCCAATCCCAAGAATATCCATCGAACTATTATAAATAGACCTTAATCGTGTCTCATCCGTAGTGTTTATAAACTACCTATTTTTGAGAACCTTAAGTCCTGATGACCCTGCACTCCCTACCCCAACCATCCCGACATCAATTGCCGCAGAACCAAAATTCCCTTCTAACGCATTCATACCTGCACTAGCAAATCCTGATGCTGTAGACACCGTACCCCCAACAGCCAACAATCCTACGCCAATATAAGGGGCGAAAGGAGTTACCACTGTTCCAACCGCTGTTATACCTGCACCGGTATATCCTGCCGCATCAATTGAACTTCTTACCATGTGCCGAGCAAAAGGTAATGCTTCTCTTTTAATCCGCTCACTGTTTGCCTGCATGTTCTGTATAGCAAGGCTACTCATTGTCCTCTCATGATCGGATTGAGTCGCTGTCACTTCTCTCAAACTCATCATTCCCTGATCTATTAACCCATCAGAATTGTACACCAACATATTTCCAGTCTGTTCGTCTATCCCTGTCCCGGATTTACCCAGATAAGTTTCATCAGCCTTTGTGGTTGCCTGAGAAGTTGCATTTTCATCCCAATACACTTGTCCCTCCCTATTGGCCGCCCAATCTAGTCTTCCATCTGGATCTATCCTTGACAATGGATTATTCTGCACAAAATTATATGGTGAAACCCATTCCCGATCGCCTGCCAATGGATCCACAACTCCCCATCTCCCCAAATCACTCATATACATCCTCGCCCCGAAATCATCCCAGCCTGTCAGCTCTTCCCTTTCTTTTCCGTTAAACTTGAATTTTTGCCCAACCCCACTCGGTGCCGAGTATGAATTAAACGTCATCCCAAATGGAGGGCAAAGACGGGAGTCTTTGAGCCAGGATGTGCGGTAGGTACTTCTGGACTATTGGGGTATTGGTATGGGTTACCTTGAAATCATCACAACCTGTCCCAAACTTGCCCCCCTACAAGCAGACTCGTTTCGGGAGAACACTTCAACGGGAGTAGCATTCTCATTGGAGATAGCTTGTGCGCCGCAGCGTATAAATATACACATATCCCGGCTTTTGTATCGTGATTTGATTAGTTTTTAGGAGTTGATGTGAGGACGAAGACGGGAGTCTTTGGGCCAGGGTGTGTGGCTGGTGCCTGTCTCTTTGGCTGCCGAGGTCACTGGCCTGAAGGTAGACAGGTTCTGCTGCAGCTGATAGTTCTGGTCGAAGACCAGAACATTGAGATATGCTTTCGGCCCTGTGGAATTGTCACCACCGTAGCCTATCAGACCTGCAAATGGCATCGGGTTGGTTCCTGCCGTTGCCCCATCTATCACCACGGAGGATACGTTGTTTGCCAAATTACTGATTAACTGTGCAAAAGGTGTTCCCGGTATTCCAGAGGTGTTCGGATCAAGGTATTTTCATACACCTCAGCATCTATTTTGTTGTCCCCAGGTTTTAATCTTAGAATACGGGACAGGCTATTGTACATTTCCTTAACGATTGGCGAGGCAGTATTCATGATACTGAAATCATCAAATCTAAAGGAGGAAGACAGTCTAAACATTTTTACCTGTTTCATTGATTAGGAAAGTCTCCATAATTGTCCGCCTATGGAGGATATCCATCTTATAGATTATATTCCAAAATTATCAATTTTACTTTCATCAGAATAATTTATAATTATTTCAATTTATAAGTTAACACAGCCATTTCATTTTCAGATATTAGATAAATAAAGTTTTTCTCATAAAGAATAATATAATTATTGTCCATCGAAACCGATTTACCAATCTGTAATTTCACGCAACTAATATCCTTGATCCCAATTATATTTATCAAATCCTTACTCAATCTACAATTAAACCCATTTGAATCATAGCAATCACTAAGATTGTCTGTGGGAAAATATTGAAACTCCAGTCCTTCAACTATTTCTCCTAAAACATTTTTTGTTGAAACTAAACTAATGCTATCAATTCCATTTTTTCCTTTCAATAAAATATAGTTATCACAAGAAGGAGAAAGGTCAATTCGTGACGAACTATAAACCTCTTCAATATTTTTAATATTATATGTTTTTTCCATACTACCTAACTCAATTAAAGTGGTTTTTACTGAATCAAGCTTAAATGATCTATTCAATTCCTTAGAACAACCAATAAATAGAATACAAAATAAAATATAGAACAAATTACTTTTCATCTTCTTCGTTATTAATTAATGAATTTAAATAACTAACAATTTTTTGCATTGACTTCCCTCTCAAAACATCTAAATGAACACTTATTCCTTCGTTATATAAAATATTCTCAGCATATCTCCTTTTCTTTAAACCGTCACCACCTGCCATAAATTTTAAAAAGAAATTTCCATGACTATACTTGGAATTGTCAACCGTATATTGTTTTAGTTTACCTGGACCCATATTGAAAGATGCATCATAAAGTGCATACTTTTGATTTTCATTTAACTCATAACCAGAAAGATACGAATTCGCTTTTTCAATTATCCACTTTGAATCAGACTCAAATAAGCCTTGAGCCTCTTCTTCTGATATTTTACTCCCTACCTTGAAGCTTTCTCCCTCCTTGATCAAATGGCCATACCCAATTGTAGGATTACCTAAGTGATCATTATATCCTATGTGATTCCCCTCACTGTCTATATTATGTCCTTCATACGCTTTTTTAAATGCTGTCAGTGATCCTTGAATGTTTTCCCCATAATAATATGAGACATTTCCTCCATGATTAGATGAAACTAATACCCCATTCCCTAAAGGGCCATTTATGGAAGATTTCTTTATTGAAATTTGACTTTCATTAAATACATACTGAAAATGAATCTTTTCTAACCCCTCAAGTTCTCTGTGAGCAACAACCTGATTTTCAGAGAAATTATAAGGTGATTGATAAGAATATTTATCTGCCAACGGATCCACATTAAAAAATCTCCCAAGATCCGGCTGATGATTTCTCCACTTAAACGAATCCCAGTTTAACCCAAAGTCATCAATGTGTTCTTGACCCTGAAATTTCCAATTTTGAGAAATGCTTGAAGGTCTAGCATAAGAATTAAACGTCATCCCAAATGGATAGTAGTCGTCCTTCTGAACTATCGGGGTATTGGTATGGGTTACCTTGAAGTCGTCAAAGAACACTTCAACGGGAGTAGCATTCTCGTTGGAAAGATAAATATACACATATCCCGGTTTTTCTATCGTGATTTGATTAGTTTTTAGGAGTTGATGTGGAATATTCGTACCTGTCTCTTTGGCTGCCGAGGTCACCTGCCTGAAGGTAGACAGGTTCTGCTGAAGCTGATAGTTCTGGTCGAAGACTAGGACAGTCAGGTAGGCTTTCGGTCCGGTAGAATTGCCTGAACCATAGCCCAGCAGGCCTGCAAACTGCATTGGGTCTGAGCCTGCTGTTACCCCATCAATTACTACACCTGCAGTATTGTTTGCCAAATTACTGATCAGCTGTGCAAAAGGTGTTCCCGGTGTTCCGGAGGTGTTCGGATCAAGGTATTTTACATATATTTTGTCCTTGCGATTGTTGGATTGTGCGTAAATGATCATTTCCGACTAAAAAAACTTAATAGAGCGTCTTTGGATAGTTAGTGAAATGGTGAAGATTATCTTGATCAATTCCTCTTACTTTTTGTCTTGACACAAAAAGTAACCAAAAAATCAAGACGGAGATATCCTATCCACGCTATTGGCCACTGCCGACCTCCCGAAAAGGGAGGCAGGCCCGGATCTCCGTCGTCCTGCCCGCAAGCATGAAAAACAGTTTGAGGAAATAAAACCAGAGATAGATTGGAAATATAGTACTGGTATTCGAAGTTTTGGAACTCTCCCGATTCATTTCTCTTGGATATTCTAATCCACAAGCTGGCTCAAGTCTAAAACAGTCCAACGGACTGTTTCTTGACGGCTTGCCCTCTTCTTCATGTTGAAGAAACTGTAGCTTATTGTCTTCATATACAAAGCCCCCCAGGTAATCCGAAACTTTGGTCGTACCTCCATCTACTGTCTTCTGGGACAGCTTGCTGCCAGCAGCATCATAGGTATACTCTATGTATTTGGATGCGCTGAATGTCACCTTGCTTGGCAGGTTGAGGGGATTGTAAATGATCTCAGTGATACCCTTGTTTCTAAAAAGCTACCCCCACCCTGCAACCTGGCCCCTCGCTAAAAGCTTTATCAAAGCTTTTTTAACGCCTACCTGAAACGGCAGGCAGGCTCGGTCCTCATTGTTATCATAGAGATACTCATCGGATACATTCGCCCCATCCTTAAAGCCAGAATCCTTACCGGAGGCATCGGTTACCTTGCTGAGCTGGTTGCCTTTGGCGTAGGTGTAGGTCAGGTCATCAATCAGCTGGTTGGGGGTGTCGTTGTGGTTACTTTTTGGAGAGCAGTCACCCTTTTATTTAATTTGAGTAACTCTAGATCTTTCTTTGATGACACTTTGACTTTTTCTAAGAAAAAATCCTAAATGATAGTAACCAGAAAACTTTCATTCTTTTGTCACTTACCATATATCCGCCCAATAAATGACCGCACCTGTTTTCTTATTTATTGCAATCCCTTTACTTATGCCATGCTCCCAACCCAATGGTGTATACAACCCATTTGGCAGTTTTTTCGGATCCATATGAATCCCCTTTTTTGCTTCTAATACATACATAGTATATCCTTCCAATTTTGTCAACGTCTTTTCAGTTTCCGCCCACCATTCACCATAGAAATTAGGTACTGGGAATTTTCCTTTATGACAATCAAGATCCCCATACTCAATCAGTTTAGGGTTTCTGATTTTTTTGTCAATTTTATACCAGTTCTTTGAAGTCAAATGCTTGTCGATTACAATCAAACAGGTATCATCTGAGGAATACTTCCCAATTGCTCTCAGTTCCGCAGAACTCTCTATGCTGTCCAATCTTATTTTACCAGGATAATACTTGAGCCAAACATGTGGATGTGCATTAGAAATATTTTGTGAAACAGCTTGGACAGATCCTATATGTTTTATTTTAACTGGAAAGTGGTCAATAAATGTATCATCAAAGTAATTTAACCCTTCTTCAAATTTAACTTCTTTTTCCCTTGTACAACCTGACAAGAAAAATAAGATAATTATGATATTCAAAATTTTCATTTTTTATAACTTTTCAACATCCAAGGAACCACAAAATCCTGATAAAAATTTAAACCTAGACTTTCAAAATCTGGCTTAGATTTATCGAAAATAGAGCTACCAGATTTGCTTCTATCGTACGGATCAATAACTTGAACATAATTACTTCTTCGCAATGATAGCATGGGGAAATTGTATCTTTCTGTTTCATTATTAAAAACCCCAAATTCATCTAACCTTTTATAAGTAATCTTGCTACTTAAGATTTCCTTTCTTCCGCCGGAATCAACCCTTCTTCCATTTGCCTCGAGTTCAGTCATTGTAAAATCTAATTCGCTAACATTTTGTTCTAAAGCTTTATGGTATCCATTATCCATCATAAATTGCGAACTTGCCCCTTCATTCATAATAGTGAGTCCGCCAAGATTTTTGCTGATTTCATTGTCTTTCGAATCAAACATATCGTCTGCACCGAAGTTTTCCCAACTGTCATTCGAAGCGCCTCCACTAAGTTTATAAATAAAAACAGCTATCTCCTGACCATACTCCTTTTTCAAGTTACTAAAACTAAATTCATTTTGCCCTTTAATGTTTACTAATACTCCATTTTGAGTACTTACAAACCAATCTTTACCATCAGGATCAATATTCAACACAGGGTTATTTCCTGTCCAACTGTATGGAGATAACGAGAAATAACTCTCCATATGTGGATCCATCTGCCAAGTTCTTCCTAAAACAGGATCAGATCCTCTTGCATGGAAATCGAAAATGTTCAGCCCATGATCTTCATGGAACTCTTTGCCCTGATAGAGGTACTTCTGCCCCACCCCACTAGGAGCCGAGTACGAATTAAACATCATCCCAAATGGAGGGCAAAGACGGGAGTCTTTGAGCCAGGATGTGCGTTAGGTACTTCTGAACTATCGGGGTATTGGTATGGGTAACCTTGAAGTCATCAAAGAACACTTCAACGGGAGTAGCATTCTCGTTGGAAAGAGCTTGTGCGCCGCGGCGTATAAATATACACATATCCCGGTTTTTCTATCGTGATTTGATCAGTTTTTAGGAGTTGATGGGGAATATTCGTACCTGTCTCTTTGGCTGCCGAGGTCACTGGCCTGAAGGTAGACAGGTTCTGCTGCAGCTGATAGTTCTGGTCGAAGACAAGAACATTCAGGTAAGCCTTCGGCCCTGTGGAATTGCCTGATCCATAATTCAGCAAACCAGCAAGTTGCATTGGATCTGAGCCTGCCGTTGCCCCATCGATTACTACACCTGCAGTATTGTTTGCCAAATTACTGATCAGCTGTGCAAAAGGTGTTCCCGGCGTTCCAGAGGTGTTCGGATCAAGGTATTTTACATACACCTCAGCATCTATCTTGTCCCCAGGCTTTACTTCAAGCGACTTGGCAAGGCCATACTTTTCATTGCCAGCCCCCGTCAGCCTAATGGAATAAGAACTTCCTGTTGCGGTGGTTCTGTTGAAGATCGGTGCATTGATCCTTGTGACTTCACCATAACGTAGAAAATAATCACTTGCGTAGCTGCTATTATTATTTTCCAATGTGGCCACATAATTATCAACGTCTGATTGTGTTTTGAAAGTAGTCCTTACATTGCCCAGATGATCTTTCAGGTGGTACTGGTACTCATAGTTTTGGAGTCCTCCCGATTCATTCTTCTTGGCTATTCCAACCCGCAACCTGGCTCAAGCCTAAAACAGTCCAACGGACTGTTTCTTGACGGCTTGCCCTCTTCTTTGTGTTGAAGAAACTGTAGCTTATTGTCTTCATATACAAAGCCCCCCAGATAATCCGAAACCTTGGTCATCAAGATTGAGAATATGCTTGATGATCACTGCCCCAATCAATATACGGGGGTTCAGTGAAGGCCTTCCATTCTGTTTGACAGGGTTGTGCTTTTGGAAAAGTCCAACAAGTTCATCCCAAAGAATCTGCTTGCTGAGAACAACCCAGCGGTTATTTGAATCTAACTGGTTGTAAAAAGGAGTCTCAAATCCTATTAATGTAAGTTGATTAGGACTGCTGTAGTCACTGCGTGGTGCACGCCTTTTGGTAGTCTTTGCCATAATACCTTGCACTTGTAAACCATTAAAATCAATAAAAATCTACTTATTTCCGAATTTTATGACCTTTTTAACCTTTATCAGGAGACCCTATTTAAAACTTCTTTATACAACCCAGTCTCAGACTCTATATCAATCTACAGTCCGATATGACCGGTGGAACATGTAAAACAGAAGAACCAAATTTGTATTTCCTAGATACTTACTTAAGTAGTTGGGTACAAGTGGACGCTTGTGCCAGTTGGAGGCTTTCTCCTATTTCCTTAGCTTGAGATTTCAGCTGGCAACTGCTAGAGGTCATTAAATCTAATACAACACCCTAAAAAAAATAAAAAGGATAACTGAGACTATAGAATACAGAGCTACAAAAAGTTTATTTTTCTCATTTGGAGAATGATATTCGATAATTTTCTTGTAGCGGAACCCTTTATAAAAAAAAAAGGAATTAACAGCAACTAAAATAATTCCTATTATTAAAACTAAACCTTTTTCTAATCTCCCAAAAATTAGCATTATATTCAATAGTTCAAGCAGTGATATAACCAACGCAACATTAAATACCCTTGAGGCTGTTGTTTGATTAATGTAACCTCGCTCTATACTTTTAAATGTATTATACCATACTATAAATAAATAATAATAAACACTACTCATTTTGTTACTTCATTAATATCATCATCATGGTTAAGTCTTTCTTTGGCCGCTTTTATTTCATCAGATATTTCCTGATCCTTAGGATTGATTTCCAAAGCTTTAAAAAAGTACTTTAAGGCCATAGAATCATCAAACTGCATTGTATAATTCAAACCTATATTATAATAAGCATCAGCAACTCGATGTTCCAATTCAGCTGCCTTAATGTAATCTAATGTAGATGCATTTAAACTATCAATTCTAGCATAACAATAACCCCTTTTGAAAATAAATTCTCCATTCGTTGAATCAATTTTTATCAGTTTGGATAGATACTTGACTGAATTTAAGCAGTCATCTTCTTTATAAAAAGAGTTAGCCTTCTCAATAAGTTCCTCTTTAGAAAAGGCGACTTCTGACGGTTCACTCTCTAAACTTTGTTTACTCTCTTTATATTTTACTTCGCATCCCAACACTAAAACTCCGAGGATAATTAAAAGAAATCTGCCATTCATTATTTTCTCTGTTTAACTATTTGTACCGCTTTAAATGCCGCTTTTTCTGCATTATTTGCTCTAGACATATGTCTATTATACGATTGAGTATCACCTCGTTTTTGGGAGTTCATTGCTAACTTCAGATAGTAATTTCGCTCCTTCATTAGGTTTGTATATGCCTGTCCCATAACATGATCACTAGTCATAACATTGAAACCAATTTCGCCTGCAACCATTTCCCATTTAAAGTAGGTGCCTAATCCCCATTTTGCTGCATCCATAACAACCCCACTATAATCTTCATTATCTAATTTATCAAACACACTTAATGCATTTAAAGCATTCCCTATTTGACCAGGTACTTTATATTTACCAGAAACTTCACTCCCCAATTCTGCTACTGTATTTAGTTTATCCAATTTTGAAACAAAGTTCCCAAAATTAGATCCTCCCTCTTTCGATTTTTTAAGCTCCTTAAACAAAAGATCTCTCTTTACATTGTCCTGCTCATAAGACGTAGCATCATTTTTCGCTTCATAAAGTGTTACAATATTTCCAGCTTTACGCTGTTCTTCAAACCAAGTGTAAAATTGCTTTCGTTGTTCTTCCTGTTGCTTTTTCTCACAATCCGGATCTCCGTTACAATCATTTGTATCCTGTGGAATCATTCCATCCGGATCAACAAACCTGATCGGATTATCAAAAGCATAATTATAAGGTGAGTGCCTTCTCATAAGATCAGCTGCCGGATCCACATTGATAAAGCGACCAATAGCCGGATCATAATATCGAGCTTGGTAATCATAAAGCCCTAACCCTAAATTTTCTTGAAATTCAAACCCGTTATAGAGGTACTTTTGCCCCACCCCACTAGGTACCGAATAAGAATTAAACATCATCCCAAATGGATAGTAATCATCCTTCTGGACTATCGGGGTGTTGGTATGGGTTACCTTGAAGTCGTCAAAGAACACTTCAACGGGAGTAGCATTCTCGTTGGAAAGGTAAATATACACATATCCCGGCTTTTGTATCGTGATTTGATCAGTTTTTAGGAGTTGATGCGGAATATTCGTACCTGTCTCTTTGGCAGCCGAGGTCACTGGCCTGAAGGTAGATAGGTTCTGCTGCAGCTGATAGTTCTGGTCGAAGACCAGAACATTGAGATATGCTTTCGGCCCTGTGGAATTGTCACCTCCATAACCCATCAGACCGGCAAATGGCATCGGGTTGGTTCCTGCCGTTGCCCCATCGATTACTACACCTGCAGTATTGTTTGCCAAGTCATTGATCAGCTGGGCAAATGCAGAACCCGGCGTTCCGGAGGTAGCCGGATCCAAGTACTTCACATAAACCTCTGCATCTATCTTATCCCCAGGCTTAACAGCCAACGATTTTGCCAGGCCATACTTTTCATTGCCAGCCCCAGTGAGCCTGATGGAATAGGAATTTCCTGTTCCAGGGGTTTTGTTGAAGATCGGGACATTGATCCTCGTCACTTCACCATAACGTAGAAAATAATCACTTGCGTAGCTGGCGTTATTGTTTTCCAATGTAGCCACATAATTATCAACGTCTGACTGTGTTTTGAAAGTAGCCCTTACATTTCCCAGATGATCTTTCAGGTGGTACTGGTATTCGTAGTTTAGGAATACACCTGAATCATTCCTTTTGGCCACAACTCGGCCTTCATCATGCTGGAGAAACTGCAGATCGTTGTCTTCATAAACAAAGCCCCCCAGGTAATCCGACACTTTGGTCGTACCTCCATCTACTGTCTTCTGGGACAGCTTGCTGCCAACGGCATCATAGGTGTATTCTATGTACTTGGAGGTGCTGAATGTCACCTTGCTTGGCAAGTTGAGGGGATTGTAAATGATCTCAGTGATACCTTTATTCTTATCCACAGTCATGTTTCCGTTCTTATCATAGAGATATTCATCGGATACATTCGCCCCATCCTTAAAGCCCGAATCCATGCCGGAGGCATCGGTCACCTTGCTGAGCTGGTTGCCTTTGGCGTAGGTGTAGGTCAGGTCATCGATCAGCTGGTTGGGGGTGTCGTTGTGGTTGCCCCTGCGCTGTAAGGTCTTTATATTTCCATTCAGGTCATATATTATGGCTGGAACATTAAAGTTCATGGTATTCCCAGGTGCATTATTGCTATAGGTAGCCTTTGTCAACCTGTTCATTTGGTCGTAGAAGTAGTCATAGGTATTCTTCATCGACTCGTATGGATTCTTCCATTCCGCCCGACTTATGTTGCCATTGAACCTTCTATTTGCCGTTGGCGCATCGTTGTACTTCAGTTCCATTTCAAACAACTTCGGGGTGGCATCGGATGGGTCGTTGATTTTGGTCAGCCAGCCCCGCATGTTGTAGGCATAATCTATGTCTTCATAGCCGTTGGCCAGATCCTTTTTCACCAATTCCCCAAGTTCGTTGTAGGTATTGCTCAAAAGGGTTATTACCGTTTCCTCATTGATACGGTGGGTAACCGTTTTCAGCCTACCCGCATGGTCATAGCTGTAGTCCTGGGCGATACTGGTGTTTTTGATGTCCGCGACGGGATTGTTGTGCTGCAGGTAGGTTTTTCTTACCCTGCCCGCAAAATCATACTGGGTCGTCACTACATCGTTGCCGTTTTTGTGGTTGGTGATCCTGGATTGGATCAGGCGGTAGCGGTCATCATAGAAGTTGACCGATTCCACATACTTGTTGGTACCGTCCAAGACCTTTACCTTGGTTCCTGTCACCTGGCCCTTGACGGAGGTGAAAACGGCAGGGATTATTTTGCCTCCCGTGGTATTGAACTGCCCAGAGGGAAGACTGAAGGTCTTGGTGGTAAACCTGTAATCATCATAATAAGTGATTGTATGGATATCTTGTTCCGTGATAGAAGCTGGATAGGCATTGTTTGTGTATTGGGCTATACCATTTTCTAAATAGGTCTCCCATAAAACAGTTTGGTTTTGTACGCTATTCCTTATATCCGTCAAATTACCCGATATAACCTTCTCCCCCGTGATGATAGGTCTGTTTAATGCATCATATTTTGTAAAACTCCATTTGTTGGGATATTGGTTACCGTCCTGACTCAATACCAACCTGTCAAGCTTATCATACACCAAAACCACCGGCTTGGCTCCCGGCACTTGCTTTTGGACCAGTCTATTCCTCCCATCATATTTGTATTGGAAAGCCCAGTTGTTAAGATGCTCCTGTGTTGGCATGATTCCATGGGACATGATGTGAACACCTGCAGGAAGTGTGGTGCCTGCACTGACCGTTACCGTAGCTGTTGGGATATAGGCTACCTTATTTCGTTTGTCACTTGGGATCGAATTGTAGTTGATATCCTGTGTTACCAAGTGGTATCCTTCCGGCACATCTAGGTTCGAACTGTCATAGCTCTTGACGGACTCCGGGGGAAGCACATAGCGCAGGTTGCCAAAATCATCATAGACATAATAGGTGTTTGCCCACTCGTTGTCCGGCGCTTGAACCTTTTTGAGTACCACCCTATCCTGCAAATCCCTAAATTCGACCATGATGTTTTTATCCTCGTCGGTAGTGGCTGTTTTGTAAAGTGTGCCAGGGTTGTAGAAGCGGTAGGCTACCGGCTTGTCGGCAATGACCTCCCAAAGTGCCACCTTGTCTTCGGCAATATTGGCAAGGTAATCCACCTTTATGGGTCTATTATTTGCAGCTATTGCTGTTTTTGCCCAAGGCTGTCCCGGGGAATAGGACTCCACGATCCTGTTTAGGGGCGAGCCATCAAACACATTTTCGCTGAAGGCAAAATCCCCCGAAGTATCTTCGAAATGGGTGTCATAAAAAGCATTCTGTTCGGATTCTGCCTGCGGGCGGTAATTTCCTGCCGCTATACCGTTGTTTCTGGTATAGGGCAGGAAGGATTTCGCCTGTCTCCCAAAACCGTCATACACGATCGGAACTATTACATCCCGGCCCAAGGGGGAGGCCTGCTTCTGTACCTCCTGCATCGGACGGCCAAGGCCATCGTAGTAGGTGAAGTGTTTCTGCGAGGTGGTATTCCCTCCTGTCTTCAAGGTGGATTCGCTTGCGGTAGGGATCAGGGCGATATATCTTTTGACATAGTTTTGTCCATTGGCTACCGAAAGAAAAACGGCCAAAAAAAACGCCGTGAATATAATGGTCTTTAAAGTTGAATTTTTCATGGTCCTTTTGGCTGAATTCTAGTTGGAATAATTATACTCGTAAGTCTCCAAAACATTTCCGTCTTTGTCCCTGATGGACTCAAGGCGGCCAAAGGCATCGTATTTGTAATAAATCGTCATGCTGTTTGAATCGGTCATACTGGTAATTCCTATCAGGGGATCGTAGGTATAGGTCGTCATACGGGAATCTGCTGGATGCAACCTCAACTCGTCTACATAGATACCAGATCCTCCTATAGTAATTGACGATCCTGTCACTGTCCTTTCTACAAGCTTCCAATTGGTATCCAGTGTTTCTGTCTGCCCCATAAATGACCATGATCCTGATCCAGAAGCCCTTCTCGCCCAAAAAGTCAGTTTAAATGGATTGCTGCTATTTGCAGCAATGGATGTTTTGGTTATATTTCCAGTACCCAGATTATAATACTTCCTTCCCGTCCTTGATATGGAAGAACTCACCGGGGTACCGGAGTAGGTCCAATTCCCTTTTTCATTGGTTTCGAACGAGGTGTAACTAGATTGACTTAAGGTGGCATTTTCAATCAAAGCAATTGGCTTTGGGTTATCATAAGCCCAAATTATAGATTGAACTTCCCCTTCGACTTTAGACTGATATTCAGTCAACAAGTCTTTTTCATTATACCTTAAAAATCTATTATCCACCTCGTATCCATTCGTTTGAAAATTAAGGCTTTTTTGTTGTTCGAGTATTATTTGTCCAGAGTTAGCATTGATACCATATTTAAAAATCTCACCTTTTACCTTCTTGTCATTAAAAAACTCTTCACTCACTATAATTGGACTCAAAATGTTATCATTTACCATTTTACCATATTCTAATGAAGTCATTCCTGTTCCCATAGGTTGGTCTGAGGCATATGATTTATTAACAGAATATTTCTGACCAGTACTTGTTCTTTTTTGAATTTTGGTAACTAATTTATGTTGAGGATTAGCATATTCATAATTTATTGTGTCAGAAATTAATAGTACACCATCAGAATTATAATCTTTAATAATTTCTGACTCTAGATGATACCAATCTGAATGCACAAAGTAGCTACTAAAAAAAACAGGTAAATCTGCAAAAGGAAAACGTCCAATACTAGGATCAATCCAATCATTATAACTTCTAAATAATCTAATCCCCTTTAATGATTTTGATTGGCTTTGGTCTCTTTTGTATAAAATAGTTTTCTCTTTAACCATTTTATTTTGACTGTTAAAAGTCTGAATTTTTGTCAATTGCCCATTTCCTGTTTGCCTAGAATAAGGAACACCAGGTATCAAAATTGATGGTTTAGAATCTTCTATATTTTTATAAAAAAACACTGTCTTCCCTAGACCTTGATTAAGATTATTCTGAAAAGATTCAGAAACAACTCCATATCCAATTGCACTACCTTGTGCTGAGCTTCCTAGTGGAATTAAACTTGAAGATGAACTAAAGATATTCTTCAATGGAGGAAAAGACTGGGCATTATTTATAGAGTTCAAATAACAACAGGGTTGATAAAATGATCCTGCCAAGGCTTTAGATATCAAATCTGTTTCGTTGTGGAAGTTTTGAAGAGGAGTCAACATCCTACCTGATGATAAATTACCTTCTGTATAACTGTACGCTTTTTTATGAAGTATATCTGTTCCATTTGAATCTAAGTTTTCAATTGATTTAATCCTCAGACCAGGACCAATCTTTTTTGTTGTTTGAATCAGCTGATCATATTTTGCTTCTAAACTTAAAGACAGGAAAAACTGCCCTCCATTGTCAACTTTTATTTTGTAAGTACCAGTTGGTAATAATACACAAACATCTGCAACCATTTGGTCTACATTGTTGTTACCTCCAGGTATACCATCCATTTGAAAATCTGAAGGTAAAAATCTAATTATCCTTGAACCATCTAATTTTTCTAACACAGCAGTCATATTATTCATGACATTCAAATTGTTTGGATCATGTTGGTAGTAGTGATTCACTAAATTAAAGCTTAAAAAAACAAAGGTGTCTTTATATATAGTAAATGATTTTTCTGGAGTTCCAGTATGAGCCAAATGGCTTATTGGAATTTCATTATCTATAGGATCAATATAATTGTAATAATCATTCGATTCATAAATAAACTTTGTGCTTCCCCCTGTAGGGTATTTGATTGATTCTAAAACAGCTGCTTGAGAGTTTTGTGGGTGGGGATTTCTATCAGCCCCAACCATATAAATATTCAAACCATTGTTAGTATAATTAAACTTAGGTGTAAAACGTGCTTTATTTGAAGTAATCACTTGATTCACTACATATTGAACAGACTCATTTGATCTGTTTAAAAATTTATATCCTTTAATCGCTTGATTATTTGCGCCATTATAATACCCCCAATGATCAATTGAGAAAGAATTTTTCTTTGGTAGTTCAGTACTATTATATCCAAAGATATAAGGTGTTTTATCGATTAATACTCCGGCTTCATTATAAGATTCTTTTACACTATTTAGTTTTAATCTTAAAAACTCTGCCTTATCTGATGCATTTATTTTATCAGAACGGAAATAGTCATAAGAAAAGCTAACCTTTTTAAACAACGCACCTTCTTTGGAATATACTGAAAAATTATCTAGGTAAGGAACTTTTATACTGGTACTAGATACTGACCATCTTTCTCTATCTAATCTACTTGTTGTGTTAGAATTAAAATTTATATAACCGTCAGAGAATTCGATTTTTGTGAGGTAGGGTTCATTTACTAAAGTTTGGGTTGCGGTATATGTGCTAAAACCGTCATGATCTGTTACTGCTATACCATGTCCAGTGTTAACAAATAAGCTGCTTGGTCTATTGGAACTTTCACCAATAAATACTGGACTTTTTATCCACCTCCCAGTTTCTTGATAATGGAATATCATTTGATCCCCATTGGGAGCCACTACTTTATCTATATACCAAGCTGTTACCAAGTCTGGTGTTTGGGTTCCATTTGGTGTTACATTAATGGAATATGAAATGTTTTCATTAGATACAGACCTTGATGTTTCTGCTGTTTTAAAATAATATTTCAAACCACTTGCATCTATTATTTCCCATTCTTTGCTAATTAAGTCAAAAGTAAATTTTAGGTTATTTTGATCAACAGCTAATCCTACCACCTTAGTACCTCCTTGCTTTTCAAAAATCAACTTTCCTGAATATCCAAAAAAATTAAAGTAAAAATCATCAGGTTGTAGATCGTATAAATTTTTTTCAGCCAATTCTAATTTCGAAAATTCATCAGGAAAATTTGGAACATACGAAAACTTGTCTTTTGGAGCTATAAATGGATCAACAACTGTCCTTGTCAAATTGACTTTAAGTAAATATTCATTTGGGATTTCAGGAGTCTTAATATACCCTCGATATAAATCAAAATCATCTATCCCGTTTACTTGCCTTGTAATTACTCCATTTGCTCCTGACAGAGACCACCCCAATCCAACCCATCCAGCATCTTGTGATACTTTAATGCCAGATGGATGATAATTCAATTCTATTGGTAATTTTATGACACCAGATTCTATGGTATATAAAGGTATTGAAATTGAAGGAACACCAGTATAATTACTTACTGGAATATCGCCATAAAGTCCTAGTTGAGAAGATGTAGGAGATGGTGGTACTGGAATATAATGACTTATACCTCCTTGACTGTAACCATTTACCACAATAGAGAAGAACAGAATGAATGGTAAAAATTTTTTCATTTTTTTCTAATTTTATTGATATTCAAAATTTTTAGGATTTCACCTTAAAGTATCACTTGAAACAAATTCTAATTAACCTTTAAATAATAATCTTTAATTATAATTAAAGATTATTCATTTTCCACTCACCCAAAACCCCACCCGAAATACCCAGGGGCTGTTGTACAAGGGGTTTTCGCGGCTGTTGAAGTTGTATAGGATCAGGGCCTGGCCTTCGGTCTTTCCCCTGAGCCTAAAGCGCCTTTGGATTCCCGCCAACAGGCTGTAATGCCAGTCTTGCACTGTCTGCCTGTCGTCTGTCAAACTGCTCCTCAGCCCTTCATACTCCCCATGCACATAGAAGCTTTTGACCAGCCTATGGCGTGCAAAACCCCTGAAGCCCATTATTGTAGGCTCCTTAACTGATTGAGGGAGGTCTTTGGTCGCCACCCTTAGCCGGTAAGTCCCCCCAAAACCCAATTCAAATTTCCTGTTCAACCTATAGCCAATTTCTGGATTCAGGTCAAGGCTCGTGCTCTTATCCACATGCAGCTGGAAAGTCCCGCCAAACACAAGTCTTTCCTTCAAGCGCTTCCCCTCCAATGAGCTGGCTTTGGTAGCCGTCGAAAGGTCACCGGGATCAGGCACCTCACTGTATTTTTTCTTCAGTTGGGCTATTTTTTCCTGCGCTTCCTCAAGTACATGTTGCCTTCCCGCAAAATGGTCTACCTTCTGCGCCTTGGAAAGCTGGACCAAACCATTCCCATCCACCTTGAGGTTTTGGTGGGCTTTCTGGAATTTTTCCAGTTCCTTGTTTTGGAAGCCTCCCGGAAGCTCGGGGCTGTTCCTGTTTACTATATCCCCCGTGATGGAATCCATCTTCTGTTGGAACTCCCTGGAAAGCTCCTGCTTTCTCTGTTCCACCAGGTACTTTTTCTCTTCCCTGTCTAGGGAATCGATGCTGGAGAGACTGTCTTTGTAGACCCTCAGGGTTTGGCGGTAACCACTTATCTGGCTTCTCAGCTCCCTGTATCTCGATAGGTATTCATTGCCTTCGAGTTCTTCCCTGGCTCTTGATATGGTTTGTCTGTCTGCCTCCAGCCTTGACTTATCCATGCCAGCTATCTGCTTGAGGCTATAGAGGGAATCGGTATAGATATAGTATTCCTCCCGTGATTTGGCCAGTTGCTTCAGGGAATCGGCATGGATGGAATGGTCCAGACTGTCCAAGCTATCCACGCTGTCTTTCAGTGCCTGATATTGCTTTTTCCTCTGTTTGATATAATCGGCATTTTCCTTCTTGATCTTTTTGTATCCCTGTTTCCTTTCGTCCACCTGTTGTCCCAGCTGCTTGATCCGCCCATCAAACAGCTTCGCATCGAAGCGCTGGGCCTGGACACTGAGGCAGCTGATCAAAAACGATATCAAGAGGATGGCCTTTTTCAATGCTTGTTGGTTTACAATTGTTTGTATTTTGTTCGATGGCTTATGTTATGTTTTTCAGTCTGGTTTGGTGGACTTTCCAGTCAAGCGGTCTAGTTCCAGCTGTTGCTTACTGATAAGCACCGATTGTGATTCGATCAGTTTCTGTTGTTGGATCAGGTAAAGGGTTACCTCCTCCACCTTCTCCAAAAGCTTCTGGTTCAGCTCCATCATGTTGACACCTTCTTTTTCGTACACCTTGGCTGGTTTCAAGCCAGGCAGGTGACCGTTTTCCCCTATAAAGGAATCCACGGCTTCCAATGGCATCAATTCATAGTCTTTTTCAAAGACATAATCCGGCCAGTTGGTGGCTTCCAGCTTTACTTCCTTGGCACGGATGGTGCCGTTGACTTGAAACTTATAATTTTGGCTTGGACTAATTCCAATCCCCATATTGCCATAGACTTGCAAATCACCATTTTTGCCCAAACGCATCGAATATCTGTTTCCGGCATTCTGTCCTGTACCCCAATAAAAATTCCCGTTTGTATGAAAGCCAAACATCAACTCAGTGGTTTCACCGGGGTTGAATACAATGGCAGAATGACCAGTTGAAATAAATTGCAAAGAATTTCTGAAACCATTGACAGAGGCAATTGGATTTCCCCCTTCCACTGAAATCCCTCCTTTCACATCCAACTTGGAACTGGGAGAAGTTGTACCAATCCC
>NZ_JBHUHR010000005.1:0-103846 GCF_042682445.1 Belliella marina | reverse complement strand
AGTTCGTATATAAGCTAAACAGAAGGTATTTCGGTGAAAAATTATTCGACAGATTAATTATTGCAGCAATTCAACACTACGTGTAAGATTGTGGGGAGTCATATTAAGTAAAATCGAATATTATTTTTACAATCCCGGGGCAGACTAATGTTCCGGGATTTTTTTGTGAATACCAAAAGATGAATATGTAGGAAAATTGCTTTTAAGCCAATACCAGACAGAATCTGGACCTTGTGGACTTGGTGAAACCTTAGTGGACTTGGTGGTAAAAAAAACTTTACCACAAGGAACACAAAAGCATTAAACTAAAAGCTTCGCCTAAAAGCGAGAGGTTCTCCCTCCTGCTTGGTACATAAACTTGGCAGCAGATAACTATACAATTCTCACCCAAATAGATCAGAACTCAGGTAACGGTCCCCACGATCACAGGCAATACAAACTATCAGCCCCTCAGATATTTCAGAGGCGACCTGTATTGCCGCACACAATGCCCCACCACTACTCATCCCAGCAAGGATCCCTTCTTCCATTGCCATTCTCCGTGTCATTAAAGTAGCATCCTCCTCACTCACATCTATAATTTTATCTACGCGCTTGGGATCAAATATCTCCGGCAAAAACTCAGGTGACCATCTCCTGATACCCGGAATGCTTGATCCGTCAGTAGGCTGTGTACCTATGATTTGTATGGCATTATTTTTCTCTTTGAGAAATTTAGAAACTCCCATAATAGTCCCGGTGGTCCCCATCGCAGACACAAAATGTGTCACTTGTCCATTGGAATCATTCCATATCTCAGGCCCCGTGGATTTATAGTGGGCGAGGTAATTATCTTCGTTTGCAAATTGGTTCAGCATAAAAAACTCTTCCTCATCAGCCATTTTCTCTGCCAATTGCCTGGAATACTCAATGGTTTTATCAGCTGGGGTAAGGATTACTTTTGCACCATATGCCTCCATAGACAATACCCGCTCTTTGGTAGAGTTGTCGGGCATGATCAGCGTCATTTTTACCCCGAGCAAATTCGCTACCATCGCCAAGGCTATTCCGGTATTACCACTTGTAGCCTCCACAAGACTATCTCCCTCTTTGATATCACCTCTATCCAAAGCAGATGAAATCATATTGTAGGCAGCCCTATCCTTGACGCTTCCAGCTGGATTTTGTCCTTCCAATTTGCAAAAAATCTTGACCTTGGGATTGGTGGGAATCGCATTCAACTCCACCATGGGGGTACTCCCTATTAATTCAAATAATTTCATTTTTCTTGATTAAGCAAAACCTATTCTGAATCATTCCTGAAGACATACATATCGGTCTTTTCAGAATCGGCATCATACATTCTTGCTTGATAGTAAATTTTACTGTTTGCCGGCACTGATCTGGTTAACCAGACGTTTCCACCAATGATGGAATTCTCCCCGATTACGGTATTTCCTCCCAATATGGTGGCTCCTGCATAGATCACCACATTATTTTCGATGGTCGGATGGCGCTTGGTGTCAGCATCCTCCTTGTGCACACTCAATGCGCCCAGTGTCACTCCCTGATACAATTTTACATGATTGCCTATGACCGTAGTCTCTCCAATCACCAATCCTGTACCATGATCTATGCAAAAGTGATGTCCAATACTTGCTCCCGGGTGGATATCTATCCCTGTTCTGCTATGCGCAAATTCAGTGATGATCCTCGGGATCATCTTGATTCCAAGCAAATACATCTCATGGGAAACCCTATATGCGGCAATCGCATAAAAACCTGGGTAACATCTCAAAATCTCAGCTCTGGACTTGGAAGCAGGATCCCCTGTAAACATCGCATCAACATCCTGATGAATCAAATCAAATACTTCCGAAAGGCTTTCAAAAAACCTGGCGCTTAGCGCATCTCCATCACCTTGATGTAAATGTTTGTTTCTTCTCAAAATATCAGAAAACTGTAACTTTAAAGCTTCTAAATTCTCCCCTATTTCCTCTTTGTCCCGCATGATGTTCAACGCATATTCAGGAAAAAGCAAACCCAACAAGCTTTCAAAAAAAGTCTGGATGAGCTTTGGTGAAGGGCATTCCGGGCAATCTTGATGGGATTTGTATATTTTGTCAATCAAATTTTTCATGCTGTTTGGAGTGATTTCAAATCATAGAACAAAACCCACCCGAATCACATAAGGTTCATTATAGGGTGATCTTAAATTATCGTGGAGTAGATTGTACAAAAACGTAAAATTAGCCCCGCCTCGGTTACCAAATGGAACAAAATATCCTGCACCTACAAAAAAGGCAGGCACCCATTCCCTTCGATACTCCAAAGTACTTCTATTATACAAATCAAAATTCAACATTTCGAACTCCGTATGTGCGAAGATACTGGGGAACACATTGTATCTCAAAAAAGTACGTCCTCCATATAAACTTCTATTGCCTGTAGAGTTCCCAACAAAACGTCTATCATCAAAATACTGATAAGTAGCACCAACACCTCCAGAAAACTTATCTGTTATCATTGCTCCCACCAGAGGGGATACATCCACAAAGGTGATTGTACCAAATTGCATGGCTAGATTTCCTCCGTAATACAGTCTGTCCTTAAGTGGCGGATTACTTTCGGTATCAATTTCCCGCTGTGCCTGTGCACCGAAACTCAAACAAAAAAATAAAGCTAGGAGAAGGAATGTGTAGTGTTTATTATTTGTCTTGGATAATAACATAGAGGTCTTCAGTTTTCTTTTTCATCAAATACCTTTCACGGGCAAACTTCTCAAGAAGTTCGTAATTGCTCATCAATTCTTCCCTGTCTTGCTTGATTTTTTCTTTTCTCTCCAAGAGAAATTCCTTTTGATTCTCCAATTCCTTCACTTTGGAATTCAACTTGAAATGGGAAAAAATATCATTGGAATCTATGAATATCATCCACAGGACAAACAATGCCGTGAAGACGAAATAAAAATTCTTGGTGTATTTTAGGTATTTGTTCATTTTTGAAAAGCCTAATATTAAACAAATATAGAAAATTCATGACTATAGATAAAAGAAGAATCTCTTTTAAATCAGATTGGTCCCATTTAACAACTCCACGTCTACATCACCCCTCTACTGTCCTTTACCTAATACAATCGAATTCCCCAATAATTGGCCCTGAATATTTCAACTTTATTTCTACCATATTTCTATGGTATATCTACTTTATTTTCTCACTATTTCTATTTTATTCATACCTTATCCCAACCACACACAGCTTTCAAAAATCACCTCACAAACCTCCACTCAGCCCCATCACCAAACAATTCATAGCCTGCCTCATTGAAAGTTTTCAATTGCTCTGGGTCATTGATTCTATTTTTGATAATAAAGTCTGTCATCATCCCTCTTGCTTGCTTTGCAAAAATGCCTACAATCTGATATTTACCATTTTTGTATTCCTGAAAAACAGGGGAAACGACTTTTGACTTTAGAGCATCTTGATTGACCGCCTTGAAGTATTCCTGTGATGCCAAATTAACGATAGGCTCACCATCCGCTGCGGCATTGATAGCTTTCGCAATCCTGTTGTTCCAAAACTCATACAGGTTTTTACCCTTCTTGTTTTCCAATTTAATCCCCATCTCCAATCTATATGGCTGTATCAAATCCATCGGCTTCAATAAACCATACAAACCTGACAATATCCTGAGGTGGATTTGGGCAAACTCAAAATCCTCTCTGGAAAAATTATCCACATCGATCTTGGTATAAACATCCCCTTTGAATGCCAGTAAAGCCTGTTTGGCATTCTCTGTATCAAAAGTTTTTTTAAACTCTTTGTATCTCTTTTCATTCAAAGAAGCGATATTTTCGCTTACTCCCATGAGTTTCCTAATATCATCAGTACTCTTTTTCTTCATGATAGACACCAACTCAAAAGTTTCTTTTTGAAAATCAGGTGTCGTAAAAACTTCCACTTCGGTACTCGACAAATCCAAAGTCTTGGCAGGTGATATCAATGTAAGCATATATTATAAATTATTCTAATCTATTCGATGACCAAGATCGCTTCCCTAAGCGTCCTTGTAATATTCTGGTTGTTACTCCTAAACCGTACAACCACCGGATATGTTCCAATCGGGACAATCTCTCCATTCACTTTTCCATCCCATGGGCAGTATCCAGTTGTCGTGTCTCTTGGCAGGTTACTTTCTTCACAATAAAAAATCAACTCTCCCCATCGATTGTATATAAACACTGCCAATTCGTCAATAAACTCATTGGTATAAACCACAAAACCTTTGTTTCCAGAAGGATGACTTGGATTCATGGCATTGGGAAATCTAATCAACAGGTTGCATTCTTCCACAACATCAAATTCGACTTCTTCCTCACAACCCAAATCATCAAACACTACAAGTCTGTATCGCCCTTCTTCTGTAGGGGTAAATGTAGGTTCTGTTGACACAGGAAGTTCTTCTCCTGCTTTGTACCATTCATAATTCTCATATTGTCCCGGGTCGATTTCAGTCAAGATATTTTCCAAAGCACAAATAGTATACGACTCCAGCAACACCGGACTTTCCAAGTCTGACTGCCTGATTGAAACCTGCTCCCTACCTACTACACATCCGAAATCATTCCTGATCACAAATTCATACAAACCATCTACTGTAGCGGTATACACACTTGAATCTTCAAATTCCGTAAGGGGAATCCTGTTGGTTCCTTCAATCCTGAACCACTCTATGCTTGTGTTATCCAAATCTCCACTGATGGTAATTGTCGTAAAGGGATCTTCGGCACAAAAAGGAAGTACCTCCACCTCATAATCCAGTTCATTTTCAAATTCCTCAACTGTAAACGGTATGGGAGGTGTCGGGCAATTTGACCCTACCCTAGGCTGTACGTCCAATGTATAATCACCAGCCCCAGAAGGGTTGAAAACCTGGCTCCTTCCCACCACATCCCCATTTGCATTTCTCCAGAAGAAAAACACATCAGCAGGATCAGTTCCATTCAGAATTGCTTCATACGACACCCCTGTCACACAATCCACTTGGGGTTCGGAAAGATCAAATTGAATGGCATCATTGATGGTCAAATCGATGGTCCTTTCTCTTGGACAAGCATCTCCATCCTGTCCTTCTGCATATACGGTATAGACTCCAGTAGTCAGCAAGGTATAGATACCGTCTGCATCTGGAGCTACAAGTCCATCAGGTCCCTCTACTTCATAGGTTAAGTTTGACTGACTCAAGGGTTCAAATTCAAAAATCTCACAGGCCACGACATTCGAAGGGACTGAAAAATCAACCAAGAATCTTCGCTGAACAACTACTTCTCCAACAGGTACCGCACAGCCAGTTGCATCCTCAATTTGAACCTCATACTCACCATGCCTCAAACCTTGGATAAGGGTACTTTGTCCTGCAAGACTTCCTGTAAGCTCTTCCCCATCTCCCTGACGGGTGATGGTATAGGTATAGGTGCCTGTTGGGGGGGCATTCAATGCTATTGTAATGGATCCCGGTAAAATTTCATTTACCCCACATGCTTCACCAGTACTCTCCAAAACCACATCTTCAAGCTCAGCAGGTGGGCTTGCATTAGAAATAGTGGCAGTTTGGGTAAGCTCGCATCCGAAAGCAGTTTCTGCCCGGATGGTATAGTTCCCCGGATCGAGATTCTCAAAAACAGGAAGAATTGTTCCCGCAGAAATATTCGTAAAAGAATCCCCTGTTTCCAACACCTCAATCAATGCTACATCAACCAAGACAGTAACTTCAAAGCTACCCTCTGGATTATCGCAGTCGGCTTCTGGAATCAAGTAGACTATTTCAAAATCCGGCAATGGAAACACCTCCAACTCTAACACTTTTTCTACCATACAACCTGGTACAATCGGATCTTCTGTGATAAAGATGATCTCGTACTGACCAGGGCCTGGCAAATCCTGAGAGGGGGTAATTTCGAGTTCAAATGCTTCACCTACCGGAAACTGAACCCTATCAGGAGAGCCTACAAGCTGATAAAACCACTCTCCCGACACAGGGGTATTTGGAGCAAAAACCACCAATGATTCATCATGACAAACCTCTTCGGCAGTCTGTGTCAGTTCAAATTCAAAAGCAGGACCAACAAAAACCGATCTTGTAGCTGGACAAGCATCAAAAAACTCTTCGTCCTCATTGGTATTTCTAAATGATACCGTCACGGTATAAATACTTTCCTCTTCTACTGTAATTTCATTGGAATTCTCATCACCAATTTGGAATCCAGCCGCATTTCTCCATTCAAAATCATAGAGTCCCTCTGCTGGATCATAGCCATCTATTGCGGTCAAAGTAACAGGAGTGCCGCTACAGAGAGTCACATCATCTTCCAAAGTGATCGCAGGTGGCGCAACTACCAATACCTCCCACTCGCCTTCGTAATACGCTGCGTCACCACACCTATCTACCAGCAAGGCAACAGTAAACAAGCCATCCCTTTGGAAAAAATATGTCAAAGTCTGATTCTCTTCACCTGGGCCTCCCCCTTCAAAGACCACCTCTCCATCTTCATGGGTAATCGTCCAGAAGTAACTGTCAATATCCGGTTCGCCAGCACCCTCAAAGAGACCTTCCGCACCATTCTCTGGATCCAAGCATAATCTTTCCGGGCCTGATATTTCCGGTTCGGGAATACTGCTTCCCGACTGCTGTACAAATGACGGGAGTCCCAAATTAGAGCTTGTTCCCGGCAATAATTGAAAACCATCTGTCGTACCAGTACTTGGCGTACACAAACTTCCAGGCTGGATTGTTCCCAAGAAATTCTGCCCCGGCCTTGCCACATAGATATCTCCCATAGGTCCCATTTGGATCGCTCCAATCGGCCCATTGATCCCCAAATCATTTCTGGAATCCAATATACACTGTGCTCTTTGTGCACTTGTAGTGGCAGACTCGAAACATTCCCCACAACTCAAATCATCATCTTCATCTTGTGATGTGGGGCTTTGGATGGTAAACTCCTCCACTTTTCCTCCATTTCCAGTGTAAGTGACGAAGATCCTATCGCTGTCATTTGAAAACTCCACTCCATAAACATCGTCTCCATTACAATCCAGATCCACCAAAGCATACTCCGTCAATCGCCCTGTACTTTGGTCAAAATCAAAAAGCTCCACCCTGCTACAGGCACCGTCTTGGATGGTCACCGCCACCTTCGATCCATCAGGGCTAAACTTCATACCTCCAACCCCAGTATCAAATCCATGGGTAGAGCCAACAGAGGAGAATACAGGTGGCCCAATCCCAAACCCATTGACAGGATAAGCCCTAAATGTATTGTTTCCCAATTCATGGAAAAGTACCCAGGTAGTATCCCCCGCTGCAAGTGCCGCAGAATGCTCTGTGGAAGGGCTGAACAAGAAATTGTCTTTTGTTACTACATTCCCAACACCTGTAGGGTTCTCAGATTTGATATCTACCAGGGAAAATTTCACCTGATTGCTCCCGTCAGCTGCCGTAGATGTTGTGAAAAGATAAAAAATCGTCTCGTCTTGGGGAATAGGGACTGCCAAAACACCTTCCGAGGCCTGGTTACTCCCTCCAATATCTTCGCCATTTTCCATGACATCACCGTTCAGATCCCAAACAGTGGACCCATCAGTGTAGAACAATACTTGCCCAGTTTCATCTGAAATGGTTGTAGTGCCTGCGGGAATATTTTGCGGATGCGTAACTGCCCTTGGTATAGGGCCATTTGGATCATCTGGGTCTGGATTGAAGTCCATCCCAGCGCCATCCCCAAAATACCAGACATTATTACTCTGATCATCCAAATCCCAAATCCGCACCCGGATACTTGCATAGGCATAGCAAGAAGACCCCTCTTCCCTAACCAACGCCCAATACAATCCAGGCTCACAAACTTCATTTGGCTCCTCTCCCATCCAACCTCTATCACGCTTATTTGACCAAAAATATTCAAAATTACCGCCACCTCCAGGTCCACCGACTCCACCACCACCAGGCTGTCCACCTTGCCCCTCTTCTCCCTGCTGAGCTTCCAAAAGCGGCATCAAATCAATACAGTTTGGCGCACAAATAGTGGTGTCTTGGGGAGAAAAATTAGCTTCCAGATCATTCTCCAATAGATTGATTGTTTTGGTCACTTGCCTTGTAGTCCCATCCGCAAATGTCACTACAAGCGTTGCTGTCACACTTTGATCAGCGGTCGCCTCTGCCGGCAAAAGCAAATGTTCCTGATTGAAATCAATTTCTATTGGATCCCCATCTTCATCTGTCAGTACCGGCTCAAAAGACCACTCGAAACTTACAGGCCTATAGTTCAAAGGTGTGATGCTGCTTGTAAGCTGGACAGGATTGTTACTACAGGGTTCTTCTGGCTCCCAAGTAAAATCCACATCTGCTTCAACATCTGCATTGGGCGCAAACTGTGGAAAAATCCTGCCACAAAAATCCACCCCATCAAACGGATCTTCATTTATTTCCAATTCATCTAAATCTTCTTCATCGGGATTATCTACCCTTCCGATAAGCTGAGGACCACCTTCTACTTCTTCATAGATATAATACAACCTGCCATCTGGCCCCACCTTGATATCATAAATATTAAAAATTTCATTTTCCAAAGGAATCAATTCAGGTTCGGCATCCAGATCGTTTGTGGGAACTCTAAACAATTCATTTCCCCTCGAAAAGTAAACAAACGCTCCATCAGGGCTAAATGAGACACCTTCGATGGCATCATCCCCACCTGATTGGGAAACCGTGCTGACAGCTCCGAAACTGCCCGTGGCAGTATCATAATCTATCAAAATCAGATCTTCATTAGGGTTCTCCGGGATCAGCATCAACTGTCCAGTTTCCTCATTGAAGATGATGGCTTTCGGAGTAAAGGGAATGTTAATATCATCAGTATCAGTAAAATCACCTTGGGTATCCTCTATTCTCTTTGAAACCAAATTCCCTCCAGAGAAGCTAATCAAATAGGAAGGTGATTGTGAAGACTTGATTACGGCGATTGCACCGCTGGCCTGACCGATATTTTGGTTCAGAGTAATCACCTCACCCAAAGGAGGTTGATTTCCCGCTGCTCCACCAAGAGCATTCATATCCACGACAGAATAGAGCAATTGCCCTGCCGGGGAAATGTGAAAAGTGTAGAACAACCTATCTCCATCTGGATCATAGCCCAAGGTACCAATGGCAACCTGTTGCCTTCCATCAATATTTCCATTGATCCCATTTGGCGCCCCTTGCATTTGCAGATCGTCCGAGTTATATACCAACTCCCCATTGGTATAAAAAATAACATTCCCAGTGATGGGGTCTATTGCTATTGCATTGTTGTTTTCTCCCACCACAATAGACCCAGGCAAGGTTCTTACAACAGGATCTTCCCCTCTCCCAAAAGACAGGTAATTGTTTTCCTGTCCCGAACCACAGTACCCAAAAATCCACTCATTGTTATTTACACCTTGTGAAAAACCACTTTTTATGGAAAATATGCATGTCAGCACACATAAAAGTGTGAAAATCAAATTAAACTTTATAGATTTAAAGGGGCTTTTCATATTTTACATTCCGAAGGTAAAACAAGGCTAAGTCATCAACGTTTACCTAATAAATTGGATATCTTAAATAAACGAACAAAAACTTGATTAGGTCTCATCTATTCCTTCTTTTTTTCACATGCTCATGTATTTTTATTGTGGGATCTTCCAATGCGCAAGACCCGCAATATAGTCAATATTATGCAGCGCCTTTATATTTGAATCCTGCTTTTACAGGTTCAGAACAGGCTACACGTATTGGTGCAAACTATAGAAACCAATGGCCGGGAATGAATGCACAGTTTACCACCTTCTCTGCATACATTGACACGTATCTTGATGACTATAACAGCGGGGTCGGTCTCCTTGTCATGAATGATGTCGAGGGAGCCGCCCAATTAAGGTCTACTACTATTTCAGGGCTATATTCCTACGAACTAAGAATCGGACAAGGTGCTTATTTCAGGCCGGGATTTCAGGCAAGCTACATCAGACGGGACATTGGTTTTTATGAAAATCTGATCTTCGCCAATCAAATTGACCCTACCGACCCATTTGGACCCACACTCCCCGGTGATGAAATCCCCGGTCTGGGAGAACCAGTCAACTTGCTTTCACTGTCTTTGGGAGGCTTGTTTTTTACAGAAAAATTTTGGCTGGGGGCATCTGTCCACCACGTCAACCAACCCAACCAATCTTTTATCGACAATGGGATAAGCAACCTTCCTATGAAACTTTCGCTTCATACCGGCTATAAGATTTCTTTGGGATCTGGTGGGTACAGAAATGATTTCACCCACATGTTCAAGGAGCGGTATTTTGTACCTACAGTCAATTACAAAAGGCAAGGTCCCTTTGAACAGCTAGATGTCGGAGCTTATTTATTTATGGAGCCAATTATTTTTGGGCTTTGGTATAGAGGCTTACCCTACAAACCCGTAGAACAACAAAGTAATCGTGATGCCATCGTCATGATGGTAGGCGTCAACTTGCTTTCGGGCTTGAACATGGGCTACAGCTTTGATTACACTGTATCCAATTTGGGCATACAGTCTGGAGGGGCTCATGAGGTCAGCATCTCCTATGTTTTCCCCAGCCAAAACCAAGGAAAACCTAGAAGAAGAGACACTATTTTGCCATGTCCTAAATTCTAAAAAAGGATATTAAAAGATTAAAGCAAAGACTACTGTTGACGAGATTTACTTTTTCTTCTTGAAAAGAGAATCCACAAACTCCTTTCTGTTGAAAACCTGCAGATCTGTCATTTTTTCCCCGACACCGATGTATTTTACTGGGATTTTGAATTGATCAGAAATTCCGATTACAACGCCACCTTTTGCTGTCCCATCCAATTTGGTGATCGCAAGTGCATTGATATCAGTAGCCTTGGTAAATTCCTTGGCTTGGAGGAATGCATTCTGTCCAGTGGAACCATCCAAGACCAGAAGAATCTCATGAGGCGCATCTTCGATGAATTTTTGCATGACCCTTTTTATCTTGGTCAATTCATTCATCAAATTCACTTTTGTGTGCAGTCTACCTGCTGTATCTACGATCACTACATCAGCATTCATCTCGACTGCTTTCTTGACTGTATCAAAAGCAACAGAAGCCGGGTCGGTGTTCATACCGTGGGATATCACAGGCACATCGACTCTATTCCCCCAAAGGATCAATTGGTCAACAGCCGCAGCCCTAAAAGTATCGGCAGCTCCAAGTACTACTGATTTCCCAGCTTGCTTAAACTGATGGGCCAATTTACCGATTGTGGTAGTCTTTCCCACTCCATTCACGCCCACCACCATGATGACATATGGCTTTTTGTCGGCAGGGAGATCAAAGTCAGCCAGATCAACACTTTGGTTTTCTTCCAGTAATCCCACCACTTCTTCTCTGAGAATAACATCCAGCTCGGCAGTATTTACATATTTATCTTTTGAGACACGCTCTTCTATCCTTCTGATGATTTTGATTGTAGTATCCACACCTACATCAGAAGTGATCAGAATTTCTTCCAGTTCATCGAGTACAGCCTCATCAACTTTAGATTTGCCAACTACGGCTTTGCTAAGTTTTGTTAAGATATTATCACTTGATTTCTGAAGACCTTGATCAAGACTTTCTTTTTTCTCTTTGGAGAAGAAGCCAAAAATTCCCATAACATTTACAATTTGAGCCCGAATATAATAAAAAAGTCCCTCTAGAGTCGTACTCAGAGGGACTTTATATTTGCATAATGATGCAAATCGTAATTATTTTTTCAAGGTTTCCTGAACCATAGTGGTTGGAACCATCTCTTCTCTGAAGGTGTAAGCTCCGGTTTTTTCAGACTTGACAGCCTTGATAACCTTAGCGTAAGTTACACCACCTTCTTTCTTCAGGGTTGCTACTACTTTCTTAGCCATATCTTTGAGGTTTTATATATTGCCTTTCGACAACAGTCCTAGATTATTTAATTTCTTTATGAACCGTTACTTTCTTCAAGATAGGGTTGAATTTTTTCAATTCCAATCTCTCAGTTGTATTCTTACGGTTTTTTGTTGTGATGTATCTTGAAGTACCTGGAACACCAGAAGCTTTGTGCTCTGTACATTCCATAATCACTTGTACTCTGTTACCTTTCTTAGCCATCGCTCTGATTTTTTATAAAGAGTAAATCTTATTATTTAATGATAATGAAACCTTCGTTTTGAGCTTTTTTCAAAACTGAACTGATACCATTCTTGTTGATGGTTCTCAAAGCCTTTGAACAAACTTTCAATGTGATCCAAGCATCTTCTTCAGGCACATAGAAAGATTTCTTATGTAAGTTTGGAAGGAATTTACGCTTGGTCTTGTTGTTCGCATGCGATACATTGTTACCTACTTGAGGTCTCTTACCGGTGATGTCACAAACTTTTGCCATGATATATGATCGTAATATTTAAGACGTTTTTATAATTGAGTCTGCAAATATCGGAGTTTTTGCTGAATTACCAAAACCAACATTCAAAATAATTCCGTAAAGTTTTAAAAATGTGGATGATTAGGGGAAAAAGACAAAAGATTCAAGACAATAGACACAGGACGCATAATTCTTGGTGGGGAATAAGTTATTGGTTGATTAGGTTGATAAGGGACTAGGATGCTAGTAGTATGATTAACACTAAACAACTATCGACTAAAGACCGATAGGTTTGGTTTCGCCTAAAGAAGACTAAAGTGAACCCGAGACTTTGTGTTCCTTTGTAAAAAACTTGGTGATCTTTGTGGTTATAATTTTTACCACAAAGGTCACCAAGTAAAAACACCAAGTTCACAAAGAAAAAACACTAAAGTCTCCGCCTAAAGGCCAGCCCCCCCCCAAGATTGATACATTAATTAGTAATTAAAGAGTACAAGCAACATGAAGTTCTTCCCCAAGTTCTGTGTCCCCACAGAACTTTAGCTATTAGACAGATTGGTTTGTAAGGACACAAGCCACAGTAAAATCGAAAAGTCAAAGACTGATATATGCTTTGCGATATAATAGAAATAAGCCTTCGGCGAAATATTTGATTCTCGTATTGGATGAGAGCTGTTAGGTTTTTTAAAAGCCGACAGTTCTTTTATAAAGTTGATTTGTCTGACTTTCCCCCGAAGTCTTGTGCCCCACTGACCTTTTGCTGTCAAATAGAGATTAAATAAGAATTGACAGATGAGAAGAGACATAAAGTCTGCCCAATGGATATTGGGGATTCAAGTGGTTATTAAAGATATGGCTAAAGCCAATTTTTTAGCATTACTTTTCTTAAGGACGGGCTAAAGCACCATCCCATTTGATAATCTTCCAATTTTATAATTCTTCAACCCCTTATTTCTTCAACCTTTTGCCTCTTCCTTATATGGACAATGCTTGCAGCCATTTCCGCAGCAATAGCCTCTTCTTAGATGATATTGGGCGGTGAACACCATCATCCCATTAGAATTCAAGTAATAATCCCCCGGTATGAGTTTCGTCGGTTCAACTGGCTTCTTTTTTGAATTCATTCTTTATCCTCTATCGCTTTTACTATATTTGTGAAAGACGCTTAACCTTTTCACACAGCTAAATTTAAAGCTGTAAAATTACAAATTTTATGATGGAAACAATAAATTCAAGCAAGCAGGCCATTGAACTGGAAGATAAATATGGGGCACATAACTACCATCCACTCCCTGTAGTCTTATCAAAAGGAGAGGGCGTATTCCTATGGGATGTAGAGGGAAAAAGATATTTTGACTTTCTTTCTGCCTATTCGGCAGTAAACCAAGGCCACTGCCACCCTAGGATCAAAAATGCGTTGATTGAACAAGCTGGCACATTGACATTGACATCCCGTGCTTTTTTCAATGATGTGCTTGGCCCCTTTGAGAAATACATCACATCCTATTTTGGATTTGACAAAGTCCTGCCGATGAATACCGGAGCTGAGGGAGTGGAGACTGCTTTGAAGATCGCCAGGAAATGGGGCTATGAAAAAAAGGGGGTCGCCGAACACGAGGCTGTGATCGTAGTGGCTGAAAACAACTTCCATGGAAGAACAACTACTATCATCTCTTTTTCAAATGATGAAAATGCCCGCAAAAACTTCGGCCCATACACGCCGGGTTTTGTAAAGATACCTTATGATGATATTCCTGCTTTGGAAAAAGCTTTGGAAGATAAAAATGTGGTCGCATTTCTAGTCGAGCCTATCCAAGGTGAAGCAGGAGTCTATACACCTGCCGAAGATTTTATCAAAAAAGTATCTGAAGCTTGCAAAGCCAAAAATGTACTTTTCATCGCCGATGAAATCCAAACTGGTATCGCCAGAACGGGCTCCCTACTAGCCGTATGTGGAAACTGCACCTGTGAGGCACATTGCGAAAAGCAGTCTAGCTATACTCAGCCTGACATGCTGATTTTGGGCAAAGCCATTTCTGGTGGATTCTATCCAGTGTCAGCTGTCCTTGCCAATAATGACATCATGAACGTCATCAAACCGGGACAGCACGGCTCTACTTTCGGAGGTAATCCACTTGGAGCAAAAGTAGCAATCGCTGCCTTGGAAGTGGTAAGAGACGAAAAACTTGCCGTTAATGCGCGAAAACTCGGGGGAATTTTCCGAGAGAGAATGCAAATTTTGGTGGATAAATACAGCATTCTGAAGTTGGTAAGAGGCAAGGGCTTGCTCAATGCCGTTGTAGTCAACGACTCTGAAGACAGTTCCACTGCCTGGGACATGTGTGTAGCCCTGAAAGACAATGGGCTCTTAGCAAAGCCAACCCATGGCAATATCATCCGTTTTGCTCCACCTCTGGTGATGACCGAGGAGCAACTGCATGAGTGCTGTGATATTATCGAGAAGGTGGTGAAGGAATTTGATAATTGAAATAATCTCCAGTGAAATATAACTACGCTGATGTCCATCACTTTGATCAGATTGATCTTTGATGAAATAAAGTAGAAATATGGTGGATATACAGTTGAAATAGGATTGGAATATGGGAGATATAATCTGAAAGAGAACTCTGAATGGAGTGCCATGGTAATTTTAAACCATGGCATTCCATCTTAACTAGGGATACATCCTCCGTTATTTTTTGAATGTGTTATAATGCTGAGAGTATTAATACCTTCAGCTGAAAAATTACAACACCCCAAAACCCCATTCTTCACAGTGTTTTACAAAAGAAGAAAACTTACCACAAAGAGCTCCAAGGTTGCACAAAGGACACAATGGCATTGATTCATTAGTGAACCTCGTGAAAACTTTGTGAACTCCGTGGTTAAAATAACAACTATCTGATGGCTAAATCAATCTTCAATGAATCAATCCTTTGGATTGGAGATTTTCGAAAGCGTTGATCTGCCCTTGTACATCATTGCCGAAAAAACTTTGGAGCACTTGAGTCCATTCTGATTGTGCATACAACTTATGTAACGCATGGGCATCTTTGATATAGAGCATGGTAGGGTTTGGAATGAATTCTGCCAAGCCTTCAAATGTCTTTGGATTGATGATCAGGTTTTGGGTCGAACAAACCATCATCAATTTTCCGGAGAACTCGGTCAACCGATCATAATGCATGCCTACAAACTCAAATGGATTGTTTAAATATGCTTCCCAAAGCTCTTGGCTATTGTTATTCATCCACCGAATGACCTTGGGAGTAGATCGGGATGACAAGTGGTCATATAAGTAGTTTCGGCTATGTTCAAAAAGACGGACTTTTACAGCTATCTCATTTAAATGATCCTCATTGATATCCGGGATTAAATATTGCCAGTTATTAAATTGAAAAACCTTGTTTTGCATGACTAGTTTCTTCCTCCTAGAATCATCGAAAGGCTGGTCTAAACCAACATACCAAGCGAACTTAATCCATTTTTCCAGTGAATATAATTCTTGAATCACATCACCAAGGAATTCAAATGGTCTAAAGTTCATATTCCTCTGCAAATCAAAAAGAAGAGGATTGATGATAATCATTTTACCAACTTTATCTGGAAAAACACTGAGATAATGAAGCGCTATACCTGAGGCACTTGGATAAGCAATCAGATGGACCTGCCCATCCCCCAAAACCTCTTTCCTCCACCAAGCGAGATCTTTGGCTTGCTGATCTATGTTCAACCATTTGTAGGCATTGGACCAGTTCCTTTGCCCAGTATAGTTTACAAGCTGGCTTACTTCCTGAGACTTTGATCTCCCTTGAAAATACACGACGTTGTACTTTTTGGATAAGTCCAGCTGTGGCAAAAAGTTCATAAAACACCCATCCAAGGCATCCGACAAAACTACGATTGTTTCTTTGTCAGGATCAAAACCATTTACAAATGCATACTCTACTTTGATTTTTACACTGTTGGCATCATTGTGATCCAAGGGCACTAAAACATAATCAACTTCTGCTCCAAGTGTTGCTTGGACAGTCAAGGTAATCATAAATAATAAGCCAATTATTTTCATAGAGTATAAGTACAGCGAACATAAGCACAATTCTTGTTTTATGGTTTAATCTAAAGTTAATTCTAGTTAAGCGTACCAATGAAGGATCAAAATCTGGAAAATGCAAAGATGCAAACAATTAAAACGAAACTGTTTCCCCAACATCCTGTGGCATTTCGGTTGTATGCTTTACCTTTGCACCAAATCAAAACCAAACCTATTAGCCCATGCAAAAAGCAATAATTTTCGATATGGACGGAGTGATCTGCCACACCAACCCTTTTCATTCCATGGCATTCAAATCATTTTTTGCCAAAAGAGATATGCAGCCAACAGAAGAGGAATTTGCCGAGCACATGTATGGCAAAAGCAATTCATATATCATGAGCCATTTTTTCGGCAGAAAAATAGAAGGCGAAGAATTGCTTCAGCTTGAAGACGAAAAGGAGAGCCTGTTCAGGGAAATCTATGCCGACAAGATCATCCCAATAGCTGGATACCTGGAATTCTTGGACACCATCAAAGCAAAGAATATCCTGACCGGAGTAGCTACTTCAGCACCATTGGCAAACTTAGAGTTGATAGCAGGCAATCTTTCTCTTCTGAATAAAATGGAGTCTGTCTTGGCAAGTGAAAATGTCAGCAAACACAAACCTGATCCTGAAGTCTACCTCAAATCTGCCGATAACCTAAAAGTATCTCCCAAAAACTGTATCGTATTTGAAGACTCATTCTCTGGTGTAACAGCCGCTTTGAATGCAGGCATGAAGGTAGTCGGTGTACTTTCTTCACATACCAAAGATGAGCTTCCACCTTGCGACCTATACATCAATGATTACAAAAACCTCAAACTGGAAACTGTTTTGGATTTGTTTTAATATTCCAAACCACCTCCCAATCCTTCAAGGAGTTTGAACCTATTTCAGAAACCCAACCCTTCAAGGGGTATTGAACCCTTGAAGGGTTTATTTATTGCCTTCACCGAAATTTACTTAACAATTTTTTGCCCTTAATTTAATGTTTGAGTTTCCTTAACATTTTGGTAATAATGGAAACCAGTATAAAAATGGTATTTACTATTGTTTTTCAAGCTTTTGGATCCCACATCTCTCTACCTGTGTCATACAATAGGGAAATCACATAACAAATATTTAATTTCTCCATCATCATAAAGAAATATTGGCTTACCACCTTTGTAGCGCTGTACAATACTTCTTATTATTAAAACCCTTTCTGGTTATGCGAAGCAAAATCGCTATGGTCATCGTCTTAGGATTGATGGTCTTCTCCAAGGATGTTTTTGCAAGGGACATTCAACGAGATTCAACCGCAACGGAAGAGGTTCAAGCAACTTTGAAAAAAAGCTGGTTTGAATCCATTCAATTGCGTGGCTATGCCCAATTACGGTACAACCGATTATTGGAAACCAATCCCGACTTATCATGCGATCAATGTGACAAGTCTTGGGGTGACAATGGTGGCTTTTTCTTCCGACGAATCAGGCTTGTTTTTTATGGACAAATCCACGAAAGGGTCTATTTCTATATCCAACCAGACTTTGCCTCAGGGGGAGGTAATTTCGCCCAAATCAGGGATGCCTATTTCGATCTAGGCTTAGACCAGAAACAGGAATTCAGGCTCAGAATAGGTCAAAGCAAGGTTCCATTTGGCTTCGAAAACCTTCAATCCAGCCAAAACAGGACTCCCCTCGACAGAAATGACGGACTCAACTCCGCAGTAGCCAACGAACGTGACATAGGAGTGATGTTCTATTATGCTCCTTCGGTGATCCGAAAGAGGTTTAGCTATCTGGTTTCGTCAGGCCTAAAGGGCTCGGGAGACTATGGTGTATTTGGCTTTGGACTTTACAATGGACAAACAGCCAACCAGCCTGACAAAAACAATTCACTACATGTTGTATCGAGATTGACCTATCCTTTTGAATTGCCATCTGGTCAAATCTTCGAAACCTCCTTCCAAGGCTATACAGGAAAGTTTGTCATCAACAGAAATCCACAGACTGACTTTGACCAGACAGAATTCAAAGAATACAGGTATGGGCCAAGCTTTATCCTGTATCCCCAGCCATTTGGAATCCAAGCTGAATTCAACTGGGGGCGAGGTCCGGAATATGACCCGGAAACAAATACGGTAAACGACGCACCTTTGGAAGGTGGTTATGTTTTGGCTTCTTATTTTCTAAAGAAAGGAAAAGATATCTTTATCCCTTTCACAAGATACCATTATTATAAAGGTGGAAAAAAACACGAATTGGATGCTACCAAACACCGCGTAAAAGAAATGGAGATCGGCATGGAATGGCAACCTCATAAAAACTTCGAACTTGTCGCCATGTACACCATATCAGACAGAACCTTCGAAAACTCCCTGAATCCAAACAACAGACAAAAAGGCTCATTGTTAAGACTACAAGCTCAAATCAATTTCTAAATTTGATTTGAGCTTGCCGCAGGGAGCGCAAGGGTACGCAAAGTTTTAACACTCCGCACTTCATCTAAAAAACCCTTTGCGGCACTTTGCGACCTTCGCGGCAAACCCATTTCAGAAAAAAAAACTGCAATAGAAAGCGCAAGCACACACAAAGATTAAATGCTACGACCTTACCTAAAAATTCCTTTGCGCTACTTCACTACCCTCGCGGCAAACCCAGCCCAAAACATAATTTAACGGCAAGCTTTTTTATTTTCGCACATTTGAATATATATTTAGTCACAACTAAACAAATATTCAAATGAAAGCACTTGCAGGTTTTGTATTGTCCCTATTTATTTTTCTTTATTCCAATACTGAAAAAACATCCTCGAACTTCAAAGAGGACTTCAACAAAACCTTGAGAAAAAGTTCTGGAATTCCCGAATTGGCACAGGGCGAAGCAGCTGTCATCAATGTCTGGGCGACTTGGTGTGGCCCATGTATTCAAGAAATCCCGGAAATGAATGAAATTGTCCATGATTACAAAGGGGAAAACGTAAGGTTTATCGCATTTTCTGAGGAGACGGAAAAAGTCTATGAGACCTTTTTGAAGAAAAGAAAAAGTTTCCAATTCGACTATGAACTGAGTTTCGGCAACAAAGCAGCGACAGCATTGCTCAAGTCTTTGGACAAAAGTGATTACAAAGGCAGAGCCATTCCCCTACATGTACTGATCGACAAAAATGGAGAGGTAGCAGATGTCTTTGTAGGTGCCTCCCCCATCAATATCCAAAAAATAAAAGGTTTTTTGGAAGCAAATACATCCTCAGAATAATGTTGTTAACTTTGCAGCAAAACGACACCCACAATCATGCAAAGAAGACCGAGAAGAAATAGAAAATCCCAAGCCATCCGCAATATGGTGGAAGAGACGAGACTTTCTGTCAAAGACTTTATATTCCCAATGTTCCTGATCGATGGAATCAACCAAAAGATTGAAGTAGCTTCCATGCCGGGGATTTACAGATATTCACTGGACTTGATGCTGAAGGAAATCGAGGAATGTGTCAACCTTGGCATCATGGCATTTGATATTTTCCCTGCTTATCCCGAAAGCAAAAAAGACAAATATGCTACGGAAAGCCATAATCAGGAGACTTTTTATCTCAAAGCCATCCATAAAATCAAGACAATATTTCCGGAAGTGGTTGTCATGACGGATGTTGCCATGGATCCATATAGTTCTGACGGACATGATGGCTTAGTGGAGAATGGAAAAATCCTCAATGACGAAACGTTGGAGATTTTGGGAAAAATGTCCTTGGCACAAGCACAAGCCGGAGCCGATATTCTAGGTCCATCTGATATGATGGATGGAAGGGTTGGTTTCATCAGAGATATTTTGGATGAAAATGGCTTCACTGATGTGTCTATCATGTCCTACACTGCCAAATACGCTTCGGCATTTTATGGACCATTCCGTGACGCATTGGATTCCGCACCAAAATCAGGAGACAAGAAAACCTATCAAATGGATGCTGCCAATTACTATGAAGCTTTGGTAGAGGCTGATTTGGATACGGAAGAAGGAGCTGACTTTCTAATGGTGAAACCCGCCTTGGCTTATCTTGATGTGATTCGACTTTTGAAAGACAATTCCAATTTGCCGATTGCTGCATACAATGTAAGTGGAGAGTACGCTATGATCAAAGCCTCTGCTGAAAAAGGCTGGCTGGACGGAGAACGTGCCATGCTTGAATCCCTTCTCAGTATCAAGCGGGCTGGAGCGAATGTGATTTTGAGTTATTTTGCAAAGGAGTTTGCTTTGATTACCAAGGATTAGAAGATTGTGGAATTTTAAACTTGGAAGATTGGAAAATTTTAAGATTTTGGGGATAATTTTTTGGCTAAAGCCTCTTTTCATTATTGATCATTTTTTTCCTCCAGCTAAAGCAGGAGGCAAAGCAAAAGGAGAAAGCTATTTTCAATGAATTGGGATGGCGCTTTAGCCCATTCATTAGAAATACAGGACTAGATTAGGGGGCTTTAGCCAAATCTTTTCAATTTGTCTTTCTATTTGCTCTGGCTCTTGATTCTTATGTCTTGTGTCTCAAATCTCATATCTAAAAAAAGGCACCCATATCAAATACAGGTGCCTTTTTTATTTACCAAAAGCTAAACTAGCTTATTTTTTATCCTCAGATACTTCTTCGTAATCTACATCAGAAACACCGTCTCCAGCTTCAGCCGAACCTCCGGCGTTTGCTTCAGCTCCTGGTTGTGCACCTTCCGCTCCGCCGGTAGCATTGTACATCTCCTGGGAAGCAGCTTCCCAAGCTTTGTTCAAGCCTTCCATGGCTCCGTCGATTCCTGCCAAGTCTTGGGACTGATGTGCAGTTTTCAATGTTTCCAAAGCAGATGAGATATTCGCTTTATTACCATCGGAAAGCTTGTCACCATATTCTTTCAACTGCTTTTCAGTTTGGAAGATCAAGCTATCAGCTCCGTTCAGTTTTTCGATTTTCTCTTTCTCTGCTTTATCTCCGGCAGCATTTGCTTCTGCTTCTTTCTTCATTCTTTCAATATCATCCTGAGACAAACCTGAAGAAGCTTCGATCTTGATTTTCTGCTCTTTTCCTGTGCCTTTGTCTTTTGCAGATACATTGAGGATACCATTCGCATCAATATCGAAAGTCACTTCGATTTGCGGAACACCTCTTTGTGCAGGCGGAATATCACTCAATTGGAACCTACCGATAGACCTGTTGTCCTTCGCCATTGGTCTCTCTCCTTGCAATACATGGATATCAACCGCAGGCTGGTTGTCTGCTGCAGTAGAGAATACTTCTGATTTTTTGGAAGGAATGGTCGTGTTGGATTCGATCAATTTGGTGAAAACCCCACCCATGGTTTCGATACCAAGAGAAAGAGGAGTCACATCAAGCAACAACACATCCTTAACCTCACCAGTCAATACACCACCTTGGATTGCAGCACCGATAGCTACTACTTCATCAGGGTTTACACCTTTTGAAGGCTTCTTGCCAAAGAATTTCTCTACTTCTTCCTGGATTTTTGGGATTCTGGTAGAACCACCTACCAAGATCACTTCATCGATATCAGAAGCAGAAAGACCTGCATCCTTCAAAGCCTTGATACAAGGATCCATAGATCTTCTTACCAAACTTTCAGAAAGTTGCTCAAATTTTGCTCTGCTCAATGTTCTCACCAAGTGCTTAGGACCTGATTGTGTCGCAGTGATGTAAGGCAAGTTGATCTCTGTAGAAGAAGAGCTTGACAATTCAATTTTCGCTTTCTCAGCTGCTTCTTTCAATCTCTGAAGTGCCATAGGATCTTGTCTAAGATCGATTTGCTCTTCAGACTTGAATTCGTCTGCAAGCCAGTTGATGATCACTTGGTCAAAGTCATCACCACCTAGGTGAACATCACCGTTGGTAGATTTCACTTCGAATACACCGTCACCCAATTCCAAGATAGACACGTCAAATGTACCACCACCAAGGTCATACACTGCGATTTTCATATCTTGGTTTTTCTTGTCCATACCGTAAGCCAATGCCGCAGCAGTAGGCTCATTGATGATTCTTTTCACTTCCAGGCCTGCGATTTGTCCAGCTTCTTTGGTCGCCTGACGCTCTGCATCGTTGAAGTAAGCTGGTACGGTGATGACCGCTTCAGTTACTTCCTGACCCAAGAAATCTTCCGCAGTACTCTTCATTTTCTGAAGAATCATTGCCGAAAGTTCCTGTGGTGTATATGATCTGTCACCGATTTTAACGGCAACTGTATCGTTAGAACCTTGTTCTACTTTGTAAGAAGCATGTTTTTTATCTTCTGAAACTTCAGAAAACTTCTTCCCCATAAATCTTTTTACGGATGAAATAGTATTTGCTGGGTTTGTGATTGCCTGACGTTTTGCAGGGTCACCTACTTTTCTCTCTCCATTGCCGTTGTCCAAGAATGCCACGATAGATGGCGTGGTTCTTCTACCCTCACTGTTTTGGATGACCACTGGCTCATTCCCTTCCATTACAGCAACACAAGAGTTCGTAGTACCCAAGTCTATACCTATGATTTTTCCCATGATTATATATTTTTTATTTTTTGATTACTGATTTTTGAACTACAAATATCCTATTGGCAAGGGTTGTGCCAAGGGAAAACCCGTGGTAAATCACGTCAGATTGTCAGTTTGGAATGTCAAAACAAAAGGCGAAACCTGACATGCTTTTCCAAAACCATAAAAATCCCATGACAAAAACTGCATCCAATCCAAGTATTTTACAACAATCAACCATGCCATGCAACCATTTTATCAAAATACGTATCTTAGTAGTATGATTCGGAATAATTTGGCAAAACGTAGAAAAGAAAGAAAAAGATGGGCAGTCGTTTTTCTTATTTGCTTGGCCACAGCCTTATTCTTTTCTTATGAGCCAACAGAAAGTGATTTTTTGGGAAGGATATCCAACCCGATAGACTTTTTGAAAATGGAACAGGAAAACCAATTTTATAGAATAATCACAAAAATCTTCCCCCCGGAATTACCTGAAAGATTCAAAAGATTGTAACTTGATGATCAATTCTTTTTAAAACCAGCATATGTATTTAAGTGACATTTATATCTACCCTATCAAATCATTGGGAGGCATCAGGCTACCGGAGGCAATTTTGGAAGAAAAGGGCCTGCAGTATGACAGAAGATGGATGCTGACAGATGCATCTGGGAAATTTATGTCCCAAAGAAGCACCCCCAAACTCTCCCTGCTTCAAGTAAGCCTTTCAGAAAGCGGTCTGGAAGTACGGCACAAGCAGGATGAAACCATCCACATTTCTATACCTTTTGAGCCAAAAAGCACCGAAAAAAAAACAGTCACCATCTGGGATGATGGCGTAGAAGCACAGCTTGTGGATGAGGAAATCAGCAATTGGTTTAGCACCCAACTTGAAATACCCTGTGACTTGGTAATCATGCCGGAGAGCACCCAAAGAAAACTGGACGAAAAATACGCCGTCAATGGAGAGTCCGTCAGTTTCGCAGACGGGATGCCTTATTTGCTGATAGGTCAGGGATCTTTGGATGACCTGAATGAAAAGCTGGAAGACCCTGTGCCCATGGATCGGTTTCGGCCGAACCTGGTTTTTTCGGGTGGAAAAGGTTTTTCGGAAGACAGTTGGGTACAAATCCAAATAGGCTCTGCCCAATTCAAGATTGTCAAACCTTGTGCCCGCTGTATCATGACGACAATAGACCAAGAAACTGGCAACAAAGGCAAAGAACCGCTCAAAACTTTAGCAGGCTATAGAACAATAGGTAAAAAAGTCATGTTTGGACAGAATATGGTGCTTTTAAAAGGTTATAAAATCCGTATCGGAGACGAACTGAAGGTTATAGAAGAAAAATAGGAGACCATGGACTGATCACTGAATTAGGAAACCTGATTTTCAAACACAGCTAATTATCAAGAATACTTCTTTAGTTATTATTCCACACACAATAAAAAAATGGGGCTAAAATTTTAGCCCCATTTTCTATTCTCCAACACCTATTTTTACTAGAACGTACCATAGAAATATGAACCTGGATCATCCACGACTACCAGTGCGCCATATAGATTACCATCTCCAGCTGCCCAATCTATCTTGAATGTATTAGATTCGAAGTAGTTTTTGATAGCTGCCAATCCACTGCCTACCACATTCGTATTGTTGTCCTGTGCCATAAATTCAAACGATAGGTTCCCTTCATCATCCGTGAGGATTCTATAGGTAGTCCTTGCGTTGAAATTACTGCCGGCAACATTGTTATATGCAAAGTTGAGAATTGCTTCATTGGTATTTGTGAAAGTGAACTCCACCCTATTCAAGTTTCTACCTGCCAACCCAGCAAGTCCCGCTTTCCCAGCTGCAAACACATCCAAAAATACTGACGGCAATGGACTTACTGTCGAAGGATTGTATGTAAGCATGGTATATTGTTTGCCGTACCCCAAAAGGGTAGCCAAAGGAATAATTGGTGTAGGAGAAATACTAAAATACAACTTTTCCCCTTCTATCAGCAAGTAGAAATTCTCTTTCTCCACATCCCAAATAATATCTCCAAACGCCTTCCCTTCATACTCTAGCGTATCCCCTAAAGACAAACCCTCCAGCGTAAAAGCAAATTTTCCCTCAAGGGAAACGCTTTGACCATCCCCATCAATATAACTTAGTTGGAATGTCTTGTTGGACAAGGAAATATCTACAGCTTGTCTAATCCCATCACCAAAATCTACATACGGGAAACCATTCCCACCCAAATAGTTTCTGGTGATGCTGAACATTGTAGAAATCTCGCCGTCCTTCCATGCTGTAGCCTGAGCCGATGTTGCCGCATACAATGTCATTTTACTCCCTTTCTTCACTCCTTCCAAATCAATTTGGCCACTGGAAACGGATACAGTCGCAAATTCAAAATCGGAATCAAGCCCAGAACCCCTAGTCCCGCCATTGATGCTCTCATCCGGATCTGCAATCAGGTGGATATAATTGTAAGTATCAAAAATAACAGTCGGTCTTTGCAATGCCTTCAGCCTGTAGGTACTTTCCCTTGTCTCTGTAGCAGTTTCATCGCTGAAATCGGAGAGCATCTTCACCCTTCCGTTTGCCCCAAACTCAAAGAAAAACGAGAAACCTTTGCCTCCAGATGGATACATCCTTCCAATCCATCCGTTGTCAGCACTTTGCAACACCTCTTGCAATTCTTCCAAATTGGCAATCAACCTCTCGTCAGGGTTGTCCAATACCAGCTCCTCCTCCAAGTCGCAACCAAACAATCCTAAAACAAAAAGGAATGAATATATATATTTAAGTTTTTTCATGACTATCAAATTTTAGTTACCAAGTAGTCCAAAGAAATAATTTTCGTCATCACCTTCAACAGTGAACTTCCCAAACTGATCGGTCGTGCCTATCTGTGGCCTCCCATCTTTCCAATCGATCTTGAAATTGTTTTCTCCCAGATAGTCCATCAATGCCATCACATAGCTTTCGATAACCCTTGCATTGTTGTTTCGGGTAACAGCCTCTTCTGGTGGTCCTGTATAAGTAAAATCAGCTACCCCATCACCATCCACATGATAGTCAAACCCAAAATCGGCATAAAATGTACTGGCTAGGTTATTTGGGTTCTTGTAGGCGATACTGACCAATAGGGAACCTGCATCCACGAAAGTAAAATCAACACTTTCTATAAACCTTCCGGCATTTCCCAATGTCCCCAATGTTTCATTTGCTGTTTGGAATACCCCCATAAACAACCCTGATTGGTCTTCTCTTTCTTCCAAATCAAGCTTCAACGTCGAATAGGTTTCTTCTGCACCCAAAATAGTGTGCAATGGAGTCACTGGGCTTGGCGAAATATCTTCAATCGCCAAAGTTGTGGTTTCCTGTAATTTATAAAAATCGATGTCCCAAACTTGCTTGAAGTAGGTTACCACAATCTCCTCTTTTCTCCTCAGAGCCTGGACGGCTTGTGGGCTACTGATTCCTGCCAAGATATTTTCATACCCTAGCTTGCCTTCCGTCAACATGATTGCAATCATCTCGACAAAGTCTTCATCAGGAGATGAGGAAGAGTAGGGTGTAATAAAACCCATTTCCCTGGCCTGGGCATCGCTCAAAGTATTCCAAGAAGCTGTGTATGCCCCAGGGGTAATCTCTTTGTACTCGGGTGCATACATGATGTTTTGGTGAAGAATATGGGCAAACTCATGATGGATAGTCTTCAAAGTCCTCTTCACCATCGTCCGGTTGCTTCTTTCAAACTGGTTGACCCTGAATAAAACCACTTTTCTGCCAGCCTCTGCCTGCCCTACTGTGATCGTTCCGTTGGAATTATACTGCGGACTCCCTACCAATTGGTATTGCTTAGGTGCATACCTTTTGATAAAAGCCTCTTGGGTTTCTTTATTATACACATCTATCCAGCCTTCTTTCACTACTTCCATGATAGGGATGACCCTTTCTTCCTGTGGTGGAACCAACGTCCTATCGATAGCCAATTCCGATGCATCCCAACGGTACTTCACTTCTACATTGTATGGGACAAGGAAATTCTCATCCAACCAATGGTCGATTTCCGTTTTCTCCCAAACATCCCCCTCCAATCCCAATATCGGTTTGGACAAGTCTTCCTGAACAGCGCAGGAAAATACTACAAAGGAAAGCACAAGGGCAGATACCTTGTCAAAACACTTATTATCAATAATATATCTTTTCATAATTCAACTCTTCCGTTATTTAGAACAAATTATATTTTAGCGGGGATTCAACTCCAATCCCGCCTGCAATGCATCCTCAGGAATCTGCAAGACCCTTCTTAGGTCATCAGCGGCAAGAACGTGCGTCTCTCCAGTGGAAGTCCTATGCGTAACAGGGATCTTATGCCTCAAAATATCAAACCACCTCAATCCTTCATGCATAAACTCTGCTCTCCTCATATCCAGTGCGGCTTTTACGATTGCCTCTTTTGAATCTTCTGTACCATAATAACTGCGCACTTTTTGTTCTGTAAGACTGTGATTTGACGGGCTATAATTCACCACCCGCTGACTGACAAAAGTATTTAAGTCTTGGAGAGCCGCTTCATTGTTGCCTAACATGGCATGAGCCTCTGCTCTACTCAGCAACACTTCCTCTGTCGTAAACAATGGCACCATCACATACCCCCTACCAGTCGTGGCATTGATACTGGTCCTCACAAAATGCTCAGAAAATTTCCTCACATAGAAGGAAAGATTGCTTTGGGACCAAACGTTGTAAGCCATCTGGGTGCCTATCACATTGACTCTTCCCGAGCCACCAAATACGGAGTAGATGATCTCATTGGAAGTGGAATACCTATACCCCCTAAACCTTCTTGCCCACCAGGATGTCGTCTGTGCCAAAAGCAAATTTGAACTCTCGGTTGCCTTGGTGTAGTTCAAGGACAAAGCCTCAGCAGTCCACTCCTTGTAGGTTGTAGTCCATGCACGCATGCTATTGACATAGTTATTGCTTGGAAAGGCTATTTCTGCATGGTCTATTACCTTTTGGTAATCTCCCTTGAAAAGGTAGAACCTGGCGGCAAATGCATGTGCAGCCCTCCTGGTAAAGTGGTAGCCTGGCACTTCATAATTGTTGTCATTGATCAGGGGGATACCTTCTTTTAAATCCTTTTCAATCTGCTCATACACATACGCAACTGTCTTCCTATCATAATCTTTCCACACTACTTTTTCCGGCTCCAAGACATAGGGAATCCCCAAATCCGTGTCTGCTGTAGTTGGGTCATACATTTTTGAGAAAAGACTAACAAGCATAAAATGGGAATAAGCACGAGTCAAAAGTGCCTCTCCCTTTTGGGAACTATAAGCCGGTCCATCCCCCAGGAGCTCGATGGCTTCCAAGGCTTGATTGGATGCCGCAATTGCCGAGTAGCAGTTGTTCCAATAGAAAGTAGGCGTATCCTGATTGATCCCCTGGACATCTCTCCAGAAATACGGATCTGTGTTGATATTTTCCACATTTCCCATTCCAAAATTATCCGTCACATTATCACTCATGGCTTCCATAAATGTGATATAATTTGCCCCTGGATACGCAGTTACCAACAGTTCGGATATTTTGCCTGGGGTATTCAACTCAGTTCTCTGATCGGGAAGCTGATCGAGAAAACTATTGCAACTGACCATCACAAAAGATGTGACCGTCAAAATCGAGAGTATATTTTTTAGTGATTTCATCTGTAGCATCTTTAAGTAAAATCTAGAAAATAGCTTTTAAAGACAAAGTAAACTGTCTAGGCAATGGCAGCGCCACCCCTCCGGAATTGAAGAATTCGGGATCCTGTCCATTGAGTTTTTTGTCCGCATAGATCGTCCAAAGATTCGTCGCATGGAGGTTTAAGCTGATGTTCTGCGCTTTCATTTTGTCGACAAATGACCTTGGCAGCATGTAGCCTACCGTCACTGTTCTCAATTTGACAAATGAACCATCAGCTACTCTGGCCGAAGAATAGTTGTAGTTGTTGTAAGGATAGACACTTCCCAACAATTCTGCCTGAACAGGATCCATGATCACTGGTATATTCGTAACCTGCTCGTCTCCCGGCAAAGTCCATCTATCCAAAAACTCCCTCGGCATTGCATCAAGATCGGAATACGCTCCCTTAAAGACAGGGTTCATCCTGATTTTATGCCCTGCTTGATAGGTGAAAAATGCAGCAATATTGAAATTCCTGTATTTGAAGCTATTGGAATACCCACCAAAAATAGTAGGATCAACAGGCCCTTCATAAACCAAATTATCGATATCAATACTTTGCAGATATACATTCGGGCTAGTCTCACCATTTTCATTGACAAACATTGGAATCCCTGTAGATGGGTCCAACCCGACAAACGGTATGGAGTACAACCCCCTTACTGCCCCGCCCTCACTTGGTCCACCTTCCGGTTTTACCAAATCGAATATCCTTGGGTTATTCCTAAGGTTGGTAATCCTTGTTTGGTTATAGGAAAAGGTCAAATTCCCCCTCCATTCCCAGTTGGTTCCTTTCAAATATCTATGTCCGATGTTCAAATCCACACCGCTTGACTTCATGTCAGCATAATTTGCGGATTTGGTGGCTTGACCACCGATTCCGGAAGTCCTCACTGTATTGATCAGGTCAAACATATCCCTGCGGTAATATTCCACAGTCAGATTCAATACCCCATTCAACAAGCCTAGATCAACCCCAAAATTGGAAGTATAATTCTTTTCCCAAGTCAGCTCTGAGTTTTCCAAACTTTGGATACCAATCAGAGACTCCATCTCCGAAGGGTAAGGCCTCAGCGTATTGTTACTTTGGAAAATTGCTTTTGAGTTGGTCGCATTTCCCATGGATGCCGTCAATCCATAAGACGCCCTAAACTTGAAGTAATCGATGCTGGTGTATTGCTGCATAAAATTTTCCTGGTCTACATTCCACGCACCGCTGACTGTCCAAGTAGGCAGCCACCTGGCCTGCCTTGAATCCCCCATCATATTTGAACCATCATACCTGGTAGTGAATTCTGCTACATATTTCCCATTGTAGGAATAATTCACATTACTGAAAAATCCAACAAACCTATCATAGAACAAACTCTGACCATAGTAATTGAAATTCCCCAACAAAGCCTGTTTGATAATCCTGTAGTCAGTGAATGGAACACCCCCTTTGTCAAACTGGAAGCCATAACCATTGAAAAAAGTAGTCTGTCTATCTGTATACTTTATTTCTTGGCCTCCAAAAGCACTCAGAAAATGTCCTCCCGAATACTCTTTGCTCCACTGCAACATGTGTCTCGCATAGAAATTGACCAGGTAATTTTCGTTTTTATTCAAAAACCCTCCTTGAGGAAGAACCACTTGCGCCTCTTCTGCCGGGAAATCCGGATCGTCGAACAGAAACCTGTTGTTTCTTCTGATTTGTGTAGACCAATCCTGACGGTAAGCCTCTGCCATGTTGGAATACTCAGTCACATTATGCTGCCTATTCGTTTTTACATAGCGATAAGACCCCAGTGCATTGTATTTGAAGTTTTCGCTAAACTTATAGGTAGCATCCAGCTGCAACTTGAAGTCCATCATATTGAGGTCCACATAATTGTTTGCTGTTTCATGGATGATGTTGAATGGCGCATAATTTCTTGTGAAAAACTCCAGATCACCATTTTCATCATATGCCGAAAGCACCCTACTCGTATTCAATGCGTAGCTAAAAGGATTGATATCAAAATCCCTTGCATAAGCCCCCCTCACAACATCATTGACCCTATTCACAGTACCGGGTGTTCTTTGCTCCCTGATAGATGCTGTTGCTATCACACCTATCTCCAAGCTATTGGTTATATCATAGTTGGACCTCAAATTGGCCGTATATCTATTTACATTGTCGGCAATCGTCCAACCACTGTCATTGTAGTAACTGGTGGAAAAATAGTGCCTAGATTTTTCTGTACCAGAAGAAATACTCAGAGAGTGTTCTTGAACGAATGAATTTCTGAACAAAACATCAAACCAGTCTGTATTACCCCTCGCATACCTTTCCAGGTATTGGGCTCTTGCCTCTGGTGTATTCTGAAGACCAAATTGGCCAGTCGATTCGTCATAGGTATTGATCAGGTTGTACATTTTCACAAACACACCTCCATCAGATGCATTCGATATGCTAGCGTGGTTCAACCAGCCCTTTCGGTACATCTCCGCATACACAGACATCTGATCCACCGAATTCATAATGTTGAAATTGTTATAATTTGGCTTCAGGTAGGTAGAGTAATTACCGGTATAGGTCACGATTGGTTTCCCTACACGTCCTTTTTTTGTATTGATAACCACCACGCCATTCATGGCCCTCGCCCCATACAGTGCCGTCGCAGCAGCATCTTTTAGAATGTCAAAACTCTCTATATCATCCGCATTGATTCCCGCTACCGATGAACCAATCAAAGTCATCGGATCACCGCTAGCCAATTGGTCGTTGGACACATTTACCACATCTTCCAAGACCACACCATCTATCACCCAAAGTGGTTTGTTGTCCCCAGTAATAGAAGTTGCCCCCCTGATCCTCAGCTTTGGTGCCGATCCAAAAGTTCCGGAAACATTCTGGACAGATACTCCAGAGGCCCTTCCTTCCAACATCCTGGAGACATCTATAGTCCCTTCCATCTTCACGTCATTCCCATCCAACGAACTTACTGCCCCGGTGAATCTTCTTTTATCTACATCCATAAAGCCAGTAGACACGACAGTCACTTCATCAAGTGCAGTCGTCTCCTCTTCCATCACTATGGTAAACTGGGTAGTATTTCCTACGGTAACTTCCTTCGGAACAAAACCGATAAAACTCACTAGCAAGACCGATTCTGTGGAAGGTACCAAAATTGTAAAACCGCCATCCACATCCGACACAGTGCCCAATGAGGATCCCTTCACCTTGATGATAGCTCCCGGCATAGATTCCCCAGCTACATTCAATACCTTTCCACTAATCCTGATCTTATCCATCACGGAAATCGGACTGACTGAAGTTTTTCGGGGAGAAATGATGTATACATTACCATCCTTGACAGTGACATTGTAATTTTTGCCTACCAAAACTTCCAAAACCTCCTCAATCTCCTGATCATAGAATTTACCTGAAACCACCCTACTCAAATCGAGTTCATCATGGCTAAAAAAGAATATCGCATCACTTTTGCTCTTCAGAATACTAAAAGCTTCCCTCAATGGCTTATGGTCCAGCTCAAGGGTTATTTTCTGTGGTAAAGCCATGGCATTCAGACTAAAAAAACAAGCTATGAACAGAACCGAGGTTTTTATCAATAATCCTACTCTTGCGAGATACCGTTGCTTTTCAAGCAACTTTTTTGATTGTCCAGTAAAGTTTTTCTTCATAAATCAATTGGTTTTAGTGGTTGAACATTTTTATTTTAAATATTTTCGATTTGGTTTTGCCGAAGTCTCTTTTTGGTTTTTGATGAAAACCGTATCCTCTCTGGCTTCGAAAGTGATGTCTGAAGTTTCCTTTACCATTTCAAAAAATTCCTCAATGGTCTCATCTTTCTTAAAAATCCCGGTAAACCTCTTTGCTTTCAAGGCATTGTCTTCAAAGACAACTTTCAGATCATACCATCTTCCATATTGCTTTAAGATTTCTTCCAGGGCGACTTCTTCGAAGTAAAACATGCCATTTTTCCAAGCTATGCTTTCTTTGACATGAACCTTCCGGACATTGAATGTCTTTTTCACTTTGTGGTAATTCCCCTGGGTTCCGGGTGTCAAATCCAACTGTTCATCACCTACCGCCATATTTACTTTACCAGTGACCAAAGTAGTAGCGATGACATCGTCATCTGGATAAGACCTCAGGTTGAATGAAGTCCCCAAAACTTTCACCGCCACTTCGCCAGATCTGATCCTAAATTCTTTCTGATCTTTTGCTACTTCAAAATATGCCTCGCCAATAAGCTCTACCTCCCTGCTATCTCCAGTAAAAACCATTGGGTATCTCAGTGTTGATGCAGAATTCATCCATACCTTTGTGCCATCAGATAGACTAACAGTGTATTCTCCACCAATAGGCACTATCAACGTATGCATTTTTGTTTCTTTGCCATCTTCTTCCAGCTCTGATTCATCAACAAAATAATCCAAGACACTCTGTACGCTTTTCACTTTAAACCCATTGGATGCAAGCACTTCCTGTTCATTGCTGTTTAGGTTGAACTGCTTCCCGTCTTCCATGATCAATATTGCTTTTCTGGTGCCTGGGACAAATTGGGCAAACTCGGTTTTCCCATCATCATTCAAAAACACAAGGGTGGACACTCCCAAACCGACCAAAAGCCCGATGGCAACAACCGCTGCTATTTTTCTTAATCCAGTCCAAAAAGTTTTTTGCGGGACTGTACTATCAGAAACCGTAATCCTACCAATTGTTTTTGACCATACAGCGTCCTTGTCAGCTGTGTCATACAGTTCCATTTTATTCCGGACGCTTTCCTTTGAGCTGATTTCCCCGAACAACTTCTTGTTTGCAGGATTTTTCACCCATTCATTAAACTCGTCTTTTTCTCTTTCACTGCCAAGTCCAGAGATTGACTTAAAAATATTTAAAGCTACCTTAAAGGATTGCTTGGAATTCTTCATTATCAATGTGTTTTAAGTAAGACTGCACAATAGTTAAAATGGGTGGAAAAATTTTCGATTATTTAATGAAAAAATAATTTTACCGGAGAAAAATCGAAATCTTATAAATTCTGAAAGTAAAAAGTCAGCAATAATAAAACGATATATTTGCCCAAGTAAATTTTGATCAACTTAATCGCCCTGCTTCGTTGGGACTTGACGGTGTTGAGGGATATGCCCAATTCCTCAGAAATCTGCTTGTACTTCATCCCTTCCAAACATGATAGCTCAAACACCTTTCTACATTTATCAGGCAAGGCATCAAGTGCTTGGTATATCAATGCGTGAAATTCCTCCTCTATCAAAAAGGGATCTTCCTCCACCACATCTAGTCCTCCGATTTCCATAAGGATCATTTTACTGTTTGATTTGAGATAATCCAATGATTTGTTCCTCAAAGCAGCAAACAAATAGGCTTTCATCCGATCAAAATCATCAAACTCCCCCCTCTTCTCCCACATGAGGACCATCACATCTTCAACAAGCTCCTCCGCTGTTTCTTTATTTTTCACGTACCTGAAAGCAAAACCAAAAAATCCATAAAAAAGCATGTCAAAGAGCAATTTGAATGCTTTTTGATCACCATTGTTAAGATTTTCCAAAATTTCGTTTTTACTCATCTTATCCTATTCTCTGCCCAAAAAACCTTGCCTATACGTTTGTTGAGAAAATACACTACCAATTACTATTTCACATAGATAAAAAAATAAAAGCAATTATCAGTTTCGGGAGATCACTTTTTGAACCAAGGAAAATCTTTATTTTGAAATTTATGGGAATCCTCATTTAAATACAATAGAAAAACTGACTAGTGGACAAATTCATTTATCAAATGACCTATTTGATTCAATTTTATTTTGACAAACAAAGTCCTTTATCCCACCACTAAAACCTCCATGCTTTTTTAAACGAAAAAAAGCCATCCGAAATCAATCGGACAGCTTTTTATATAATTTAAACTTTTTGTGCTTAGAAGCTATAGCCAACAGTCAGCTTGAAGAAGGAAGGCTGCTTGGTATTACTTTTGATAACCTGCTCATCACTTCTTAGATCAGCACCTGAAGTAAATCTTGCAAAAGCACCTCCGTTTGGATCTGCAAACTGTACATATGGACCTAAAGCCACGTAGTAATCGTAAGCCGCATCAGATGGTGCATTGTTTCCTCCTGTATATCTCAATTGTTCCAAATGAAGGCCTGCAGAGAAGAACGGAGTGAATTTATATCCAGTATTAGCCCAGTAATGTAGGTAATTGTTGGTCGAAGGATTTCCATGATCAAACCCATGATAGTACCCAATGTAAATCTCACCTTCAGTCTTGGCTTTATCCAAACCAATAGTCAAATTAGGAACAATACCTTCTCCCAATACCGGAGTTCCCAAACCTGATGTCAAGCTACCACTTAGCAAACCAATCTGTGGATTGATATTGATCCCATCGGCTACGTCGAAGTTCATACCAACACCAAACTCTGTCCAGTTACCCCAGCTACCACCAGCTGCTCCGCCTGACCATAAAATCCCATAAAATGTAAATGCAGTGTTTTGGCTTAAGCTATAAGAACCTGCGAAGAATGGGTAAAATCCAAAAAAGATATCTGAGTTAAGCGTAACATCCATGCTAAATCTGCTATCCTCTTCTTGAGCGAGTGCAGGAGCTGATACCAATACCAAGCAAAGCGCAACCAATGCTGAAGCCTTTGCCAAAACTTTTGTAAATCTGTTTTTCATTTTTTCAAATAGGTTATGTTAGAAATAGGTTAGAAAAATACCCATAAGAACAATTTTTTATGTTCCATTATGATATTATGGTTTCAAATTTAACCATGATTTTATAAAACACAACATATATCAGTTTTTTTAATCAAAAAAATAACAATAAAACATAAAATTTACAGAAACGACAAAAAAAACAGATGAAAATTATGCCGAGCCAATCACAAACCCATTCAAAAATTGAAATACAGAATAAAAATGACACCCAAAAAACAACTTTTGACAATAATTTAGCAAGAGACACAAACAAACATAACCGAAATTTTATAATATTTCACAAAAAACAAAAAACCAACCCCTAAAACGAAGCTGGTTTTTATTATTATGTTTGTATTTAAAACGCACCAAGATAGTTGGAGCAATAACTGAAAATTGTTGGAATCTTTTCCTGAGCTCCGTCACGACGAGCAAGTGAACCAAGGCCTAACTCCCGTCATGCGTCAGGGCAAGCACTTCGTGGCTGATTTTATTTACTTTTCACCTCTTAATCTTCACTAATCCATACTTAAATGTTTGACCCTTTTAGGGTCGTGGGACGCTGTATTTGCCCCCCGGTTTCACCGAGGGTTATTTAAAAGTTTAAGCCCTTCAGGCTTTTGACTCATGCCTAGCATCTCTAAGCTTGAGTCTTGCATCTTCGTTTCTTCTCAATTCTCGCTTTTGCCTCTTGCTTCTCGTCTCTCGCATCTTGTTTCTCGGCCTTAGAATCTTAATACTCCATTACCCGACTTTTCTACCGATACCCCTTCACAGTCTCAATAAACACTTTGACCATATCCGGATTGATGTCTGGATAAACCCCATGGCCAAGGTTTGCAATGTGTCTACCCCCCTTGAACTGGTCAAGCATCAATTTCGTAGCTGCCTCGACTTCTTTTGGCGTGCCATAAAGTGCAGCTGGATCGAGATTCCCCTGGAGGGTTTTGTGATCCCCAATCATCTTCCTGGACTCAGCAATCCCCATATTCCAATCCAAACCTATGGTCTCACAACTCAATTCCCCCATTTGCTCCCGTGCAAAAAACGCCCCTTTTGCGAAAACGGTCTTTGGCACCTCAGTGATAGCATCACATATCTGGGAAATATATTTCAGCGAAAATTCTTCATAATGATTGGGGGGAAGAACCCCTGCCCAGCTGTCAAACAACTGAACCAGATTTACCCCTGCCACTACCTGAGCCCTGAGGTAGTTGATCGTGCTATCGGTAATCATCTGCAACAATTGATGCGACAATGCCGGCTCTGTATACAACATGGCCCTTGCCTTGGAAAAAGTTTTGCTCCCAGAACCTTCAATCATATAGGCAAATATTGTCCACGGTGCTCCCGCAAACCCAATCAAAGGCACCCTGCCATTCAATGCTTTCTTGGTGATTTTGATCGCTTCGATCACATAGCTCAAATCATCCACCCCATCTGCAATCCTCAATTTCTTCAAATCTGCAGCCGAACTGACTACGTTCGGAAACCAAGGACCTCTTTTTTCTACCATCTCATAAGGCAATCCCATGGCTTCGGGAATGACCAAAATATCCGAAAAAATAATCGCTGCATCCACTCCAAGGAGATCAACAGGCTGGATAGTCACCTCTGCCGCCAGTTCTGGAGTCTGAGCCAATTCTATAAATCCGCTGACGCTATTTCGGACAGCTCTGTATTCCGGAAGTATTCTACCTGCCTGCCTCATCAACCAAACTGGCGTTCTCTCAACAGGTTCGCCTTTTGCGGCTCTTAGTAATAAGTCGTTTTTCAATTGCATGCTGCAAAGATAAGATAGGAAATTTTATTTCGTGATATACGAGGATAAATTCAAAATAGACTAAAAAGAAAAAAAGCCTCACTGGGAGGCTTTTTTTTTAAAAGATTATATTTATCTAAAGCTTTACTACACCTTCTTCCGTCATTCCTATCATTTCCATTACACCTTCATAATTGTTATAGTCAATCCTAGCATTTGCAAATAAACCTGGCACAACAACAATTCTAAATTTCTGATTCAACAACCAGCTACTGTCTAAAATACTAGGATCAAATGTAGTATCTAAGAAAATTGAATAATCATCTTGCGTAAAATCGTAATTATATTGTAAAATACCTTCTTCAAAAAAGACTGATTGCGGCAATAACCTCCAAATTGGCAATCCTTGATTAGTTCTTTCCCATTCTATATATATCAATACAACATCATCTTCATAAATAGGATTTGGAAAATTAAACTCCTGAATATACCCATTATTAGCATTGAAACTTACCGTTCTTTCATAAACAGAACTGTATTCTACCCCATCCAAACCTGGAGGTCCTGCAGGCCCTGGAGGTCCTTCACATGCAAAAAAGGCCATCAAGCCCATTATCAAAACTCCTTTTATCAGATTCTTCATACAGATAGATTTATGGTAAATATTAATTCAAAGACGTAATCATGTTGGATTTGGTTGCTCGACCTCCCCCTTGATCTGCGAATACACTAAAACTGTACCAAATATTTTACAATTGTGTCAGCAAACTCATTCCTCAAGCAATCCAATCACATGGACTTCATCGGATGAAATGATTTTATCAATAAAGACAGTTGGTGAACTTTCCCCAGATTGCTTTGCAAAATCAGCTATTTGTTTTTTGACTTTATTTGGCCCTGGCATCACAAATCTATGACCGATGATTTTTGCCAAAACGGCTTTATCCGACTGAAACTTTCTCGATTCAAAAGCATTGCCTTGCACATCACTCGCCACACCAACAAAAACTTCCATTGTATCCAGTTTGCCAGCAGGTTCTATGTAATAGATCGTGTAAAGAGGGACTTCTAAACTTTTGGCAATCCCCCCTGCTTTTTCAAAAACCTTTCCAAGCCCCTCGTCTTGTGGTGTACCTCTATAATACAACCCCTGGATTTCCAAATCCAAAGGGCTAATCAATTCCATTTCTATCTCATTGAAACCTCCCAGTTTGCCAAACAGCAAACACCCAGCAGAAAACAGCAGCAAAACAGCAGCACCAATTACCCACTTTTTCATTTTAGAACAAATACCTGATTCCCAATGCCCCTTGCAACTTCAAATGGCCAAATCTATCCAACAACTCTACAAATAAACCTACCTCTGCAAAAACACTTATCGGAAGGTCATCAAAATAATACTCCCCACCTCCAAAAATTTCTGGTCCAAAATCTATATTTCTTCTCGAATCTCTCAAAATAGGACCTTGTGGAAAAGTGGAAGAATCGGTATAACTGTAATCAACTCTTGTACTTCTCAATTGAACACCTGCACCTGCATAAGCCAAAAAATAACCCACATCTATATTTAGATCATCAGTGATATCTTCATGATAAGCCCCCCTTACATTGAATGCGTAAGAAGCGCCCGTACTATGCCCCGAATAAAATGCATTTGAACTAGGTCGATTTCTGTCAAATGCCCTTTGGTAATACTGGTTGCTATTGATCCCAGCCCTTCCAAACATCCCCTCTATGGAAATATTGTCATCCAAAAACTTCTTATAGGTAATTGACAATGGTTCCCCTAGCCTCAACCCAACTCCATCTTCCTGCGCATTCACAAAAAAAGGCGCCATCAACATGGCTAAAATCAGTAACTTTTTCACGTTTATTATATTTATTTGGTTTAGTAATTGAATTTCTAACGCAAGCAATCAAAAGTCGTTGCTTCAATCTTATGAAATTGTACGAAGTACAACGTACCAAGTACCAAGAACATTTGCAAACCAACACCAAGATATGTGTCTCCACAGACCTTTTTCTGTTGATTAAGTTTAGCTTACGGCTTGTGGGGACACAAGCCATGGTGCGGGACACAAGTTATGGTGCAGTAATCAGAAGCCACTTGTGCGCAAGCCAACTTTTAAACGTTTCAACATTATAACCTTTAAATAGCTAGCGACTTCATCTGCATTTTGTGCAAATTGGCATAATAGCCTCCATGCTCCAGCAAGGACTCATGGGTACCCACTTCCTTGATCTCACCTTGGTGTAGCACGATGATTTTATCTGCCCTTTGGATAGTAGACAATCTATGGGCAATGACAATAGAAGTCCTGCCAGTCATCATCTTGTCAATGGCCTTCTGGATCAGCAATTCAGTTTCAGTGTCAACCGAAGAAGTGGCTTCGTCCAAAATAATGATCTCAGGATTATAGACCATCGCCCGGACAAAAGATATCAATTGCCTCTGTCCTACCGACAAAGTCGCACCCCTTTCCATCACATTATAATCCAAGCCTCCTGGAAGTCGCTCAATGAATTTCTTTGCACCTACCAGTTTGGCTGCATGCATAACTTCTTCCCTACTGATATCCGGATTGCCCAAAGTGATGTTGTAAAAGATAGTATCTGAAAACAAGAATACATCCTGCAACACCACCCCAATATGCCTTCTCAAAGTCCCAAGTTCAAACTCCTTGATATCTGTCCCATCTATCTGGATAGAACCTTTGTTGATCTCATAAAATCTGCTGATCAGGTTGATGATCGAGGATTTTCCCGCCCCTGTTGCCCCAACCAAAGCAATTGTCTCTCCATGCTTCACTTCGAAATTGATGTTTTTCAACACATATTCCTCATCGTTGTATGCAAACCATACATCTTCCAATTTGATATTCCCTTTGATTTTTTCTGGCTTAAACCCACCTTCATTGGCTATATGCTCTTCACTATCCAGCAACTTGAAGATCCTTGAAGAACTCACCACGCCCATCTGAAGGGTATTGAACCTGTCTGCAATCATTCTGATGGGCCTAAAAAACAATTGTAGATACATGATAAATGAAATCAAGACCCCCACTTGGATTTCCAAATCAAAAACCCCCGTGGCACCATACCAAACCACCAAACCAATCCCAAACGCCTGGATTATCTCTGCCACTGGAAAGTATACTGAATAATACATCACAGACTTCACGTGTGCCTTTCTGTGATCTTTGTTGATGGCTTTGAATTTGTCATATTCCCTTTTTTCCCTATTGAATACCTGTACGATATTCATTCCGGTAATATGCTCCTGCAAAAAGGAATTAAGATTCGAAACGGCATTTCTGACATCATTGAAGGCAACCTTGATCTTTTCCTTGAACACATAAGTTGAAATAATCAAAAACGGCAACGTACACAGACTGACCAATGTCAACTTCCAATCTATGTAAAACATGACTCCCAAAATGGTCATCAGCTGCAACAAATCACCAACGATGGCAGCCAAGCCTTCACTGAACACATCAGCCAAAGTCTCAATGTCAGACACATTTCTGGTAACCAACCTTCCTATAGGCGTATTGTCAAAAAACTTCAGCCTCATTTTCAACAAATGTCTGTAAAGCCTCACTCTGATATCCCTAATAATCACCTGCCCAATCCAACCGGAAAGGTAAGTATGCAAAAACTGCACAATTGCCTGTAGGACCATCAAGCCAACCAAGAGATAGATGATTTGTACCAAACCAGGCTTATCACCGAAAGCAACATAATCATCTATCGCAATCTGGATATAGTAAGGTCTCGTTGGAGCCAATACAGCTAGGGCAAATGTCAAAAAAATCAACAGATAAAACTTCACTCGATAAGGCTGAATGAACTCATAGAGCTTTTTCAACACTTTGGTGTCGAGAATTTCACCACTTTTTACATTTTCCTGTTCTAGACTCAACTTGAATTTGTTTTTTTAAATGAAAATATGCCTTGGATAGGAGACTTGACACAAGTACAAGCCTTTGGCAGGTGCAGAAGAACCTGCCTGGTTCCTATCCCTACTGTCCAAAACAGCCTGAAAACCTGACTTTGAAAGTTTGCCCTCCCCCACATCGGCCAATGTCCCTACTATCGCCCGCACCATTCCCCTCAAGAACCTGTTGGCGGTTATATGAAATAGCAATTCATGCCCATTTTGTTCCCAATACGCTTCTTTTATTTTACACCCAAAATGGCTGACATCGGTTTTAACTTTGCTAAAGCATTCAAAATCCTGATGAGGCACTAACAATGCCGCTGCTTCATTCATTTTCTCCAAATCCAATGGGCGGAAATAATGCCAAGACAACTCCCCTTCGAAAGGTGTCTTTCGGAGGGTGATCTTATAAACGTAGCTCCTCCACTGGGCATCAAACCTGCTGTGGGCTTCAGCCTTTACTTCTTTCAAAGAATATATTGCTATATCCCGAGGAAGCAGGGAGTTTATTTTTTTGAGAAAATCAAACTCATCCAAATCCCCAACGAAATCAAAGTGCGCAAATTGTTGGGATGCATGGACTCCAGTATCTGTCCTGCCGGAGCCGACTATCGAAACTGTAGTTCTCAGCAAGATAGAAATTGCTTTTTCGATTGTTTCCTGCACAGAAACGGCATTGTTCTGAAACTGCCATCCATGGTAATGAGTGCCTTTGTAGGCAATCTCCAGAAAGTATCTTTTGGTATTTATCGTCACGATTGCAAAGATACTAAACCCATCCAAAATTAAACACCAAAATAACTAATCCTTGCGATTCATCAAATTACCCTGTTTCTTTGTCAAAACTTCTATAAAAGATGATACAAAGAGTTCAAACCGTATTCCTATTCTTGGTAGCTATTGCAATGGTTGTGGTAGTGAGCTTCCCTATCTGGCAGCAAGTAAATCCTGACCAGTCCATTATGCTGACCCTTACAGCATGGAACTTGGAGAAATTAGATATTCAAACCCAACAAGTGATCGAATCTGAAGGCAAGTTCTTCATTGGGATCCTAGCCATCATCGCAGCGGGACTGGCACTGTTCAGTCTCAGCCAATATAAAAACAGAACCCGACAAATGTTTTTGAACATGATCAATTCCCTGGTGATGGTCATCACCCTTGCATTGATCATTTGGACAAGCCACCAAGCAAACGCTGACTTCAACCCTGATGTCAATGGCGCTTTTGTGGTTGGTTTCTGGGCAATTTTTGGAGGAATGATCTTAAACCTACTTGCAAACAGGTTTATCCGAAAGGATGAAATGCTAGTAAGATCAGTGGATAGGATTAGGTAAAGTTAGTTGAAGAGTTTTAATGTTGTAAGGTTGACTGGCGCACGAGAAGTTGCAGGATGTTTTTCTTAACGTCGACGCCATGGTTTGTGGAGACACAAACCGTACCTTGATCTGTTTAAGTGGCAAAAGGCCTGTGGGAGCTTGGAGCTGTTAAGATCCAAATCAGGGAACAGTTAATTGATAATTTGTCCTACACCGTTCGTGCCTGCGGCATTTTTCAATTATCAACTATCAATCAATGCAGTTTAGAGCCTGTCAGGTTTAACCATTCCAATGGCCTTCCCTGCCAAATAAGACCCATGCCCTATGTTAATAGAAAACCTGACAGGTCTTATCTAAACGACATTGAATTGTCAATTATAAATCCACCTTGCCTCTTGCCACTTTTTGGTTTACCTTTATTTCAAATAAAAGAAAAAGTCCATCCTCACCTTCTTTTTTATGAAACTAGAAACTTTAGCCATCCACGCAGGGACAAAAATTACCGATTCCCATAGACCAGCAGTACAACCGATTACACTTGCCACGACTTTTGAGCATCATGAAGACTCTGTGATCTACTCCAGGGCGGCAAACCCAAACCGAAATGCACTGGAAAATGTGTTGGCTAAGCTGGAGCATGGGAAAGTAGCCGCCGCATTCTCATCAGGAAATGCAGCGGGGATGTCTGTTTTTCAAGCTTTGGCTCCGGGATCACATATCATCGCTCCTGATGACATGTACCATGGCCTGAGAAATCAGCTGTTGGAAATCTTTCGTGGAATCCTGCATGTGGATTTTGTGGACATGACTGACCCTGAAAATATCAAAAAAGCTCTCAAAGAAAACACGAAACTGGTTTGGATTGAAACCCCTTCAAATCCCCTTCTGAAAATTAGCGACATCAGAGCCATCAGTAAAATCGCCAAAGAAAATGATTCCATAGTCGTCTGTGACAACACTTTTGCGACTCCTGTATTCCAAAACCCACTGCTTATGGGAGCAGGCATCGTGATGCATAGCACAACAAAATACCTAGGCGGCCATAGCGATATCCTGGGAGGGGCATTGATAGGAAAAGAAAAAAATGGATTTTGGGACAAGATAAGAAATGTACAGATCTCTGGTGGTGCCGTCCCATCTCCATTCGATTGCTACATGCTCACAAGGAGTATCAAAACTCTCCCCTACCGAATGAAGGGACATGCTGAACATGCAGGAATTATAGCCACCTATTTGGACAACCACCCAAATGTGGAAAAAGTCTACTATCCTGGACTGAAAAACCATCTCGGACACCAAATCGCTTCAAACCAAATGACTGGATTTGGCGGGATGCTTTCATTTTTGGTAAAGGGAAATGCCGACAGAGCTGACGAGGTAATTTCAAAGCTTCAATTTTTCACCAACGCAACTAGCCTTGGAGGGGTGGAAAGCCTGATAGAAAGAAGGGCTGCTTCGGAAGGCCCTGAGACCAAAACCCCGCAGAATCTGATTCGTGTTTCTGTAGGATTGGAGCATTTGGATGACCTTTTGGATGATTTAGATAATGCCTTACATTGAAAAAAGGCTGCCCGGTATGAGACAGCCTTTTAAAAAGTAATGATAAGGCATAGGTAAACCTTATCTATCAGGTGATGGGAACAACTTTAACTTCATCGATTGTTAATGTGAAGTTATAAAGATTTTTTTATATTAAAAAATTATGGTTGCCCACTACTTTGCCAGTAGATAAATAACAGCTAAATGATTTCCCTGATATGTGGGGATTTGAAATTGGGGATTATTTTTTTTTTAAGCAGCTACAGGCTATAGCTAGCCGGCCCATCCTTCCCTATCTAGACTTCTATACTGTATGGCCTCGGCAAGGTGCTCCACCTTTATATCTTCACTGATAGCCAAATCGGCAATCGTTCTGGCCACCTTCAAAATCCTATCGTAAGCCCTTGCCGAAAGCCCCAACCTTTCCATAGCTGTTTTCAGCAAAGTCCTACCTGCTTCCGTGATTTGGCAGACTTCTTTGACCATATGCGAAGGCATCATGGCATTGCAATAGATTTCCGGCGTTTTGGCAAAGCGCTCCACTTGAAGTTCCCTGCCTTTGATCACGCGTTCCCGAATGGATTTACTTGATTCGGCTTTTCTTGTAGAAGTCATCTCGTCGAATTTTACGGGAGTAACTTCCACATGCAAGTCTATCCTGTCCAACAAAGGACCACTTATTTTATTCAAATACCTCTGCACAATGCCTGGTCCACAAACACACTCTTTGTCAGGATGGTTGTAATAACCGCAGGGGCAGGGATTCATACTTGCTATCAACATAAAATTTGCCGGATAATCCACCGAAACTTTTGCTCTGGATATCGTAACTTTTCGCTCTTCCAAAGGCTGCCGCATCACCTCTAGCACCGTCCTTTTGAACTCCGGCAATTCATCCAAAAACAAGACCCCATTATGGGAAAGGGAAATTTCTCCCGGCTGGGGATTCCCTCCACCACCTACCAATGCAACATCCGAAATCGTATGATGCGGAGACCGAAAAGGTCTTTGTGAAACCAAAGAGGCATTTCTCCCAAGCTTGCCTGCCACCGAATGGATCTTCGTAGTCTCCAATGCTTCCTGCAAGGAAAGTGGTGGCAGGATAGATGGCAAGCGCTTTGCCAACATGGTCTTTCCTGCTCCAGGAGGCCCTATCATAATCACATTGTGTCCGCCGGCTGCAGCTATCTCCATAGCCCTCTTGATGTTCTCTTGTCCCTGAACATCCGTGAAATCAAATTCATAGTGATCCAAAGAGTTGTAAAAAATATCCCGGGTGTCGGTGACTAATGGTTCTATTGGCAGCTCCCCTTCCAAAAACCGGATAGCCTCTTCCAAAGAATCGACTCCGATGATGTCAAGACTATTGACAATGGAAGCTTCCGCTGCATTTTCCTTGGGCAGAATAAAGCCTTTGAAGCCCTGCTTTCTCGCTTCTATGGCAATGGGCAAAACACCCTTCACTGGCCTAAGCTTTCCATCAAGAGCCAACTCCCCCATGATAACATACTGTTCCAATTCAGGGAAAAGAACTTGCTCGGAAGCCTTTAGGACACCCAATGCAATCGGCAAGTCATAGGAAGAACCTTCCTTTCTAATATCCGCAGGGGCCAGGTTGATGACTACCTTTTGGCGGGGCATTCTATAACCAAAATATTTCAAGGCGGATTCGACGCGCTGTTGACTTTCCTTCACTGCGCTATCAGGTAGACCTACCATATAAAAACTGGTACCTTGCCCAACATTCACTTCTATGGTGATTAGCTTTGCAGCCACACCTGACACTGCACTACCAAAAGTCTTTGCTACCATAATTCAAACATGATTCATCAAAAAAGGAAATCTTAATAGATTTCCTAATATAATTAAAAACAGATGGAATTACACCAAACACTTACTTAAAATTCTGTCTTGGCTTAATCACTGAATTTTCTTTTTCTTCTTCAGGCAGATCAACTTTCTTTTCTTGACTCTCAAACCTTTTTAACTTCAAGCCTTGTTCCAGATCATAAAGCTTTGCCTTCAATTCATTTTTCTCCAATTCTTTCTTAACCAATTCTCTCTCAACTCCCTTGAGCGCCATGGAAGCTGTACCCCACGAAGCCAGAAACAAGATCAACCCCACCAATAAAAAGGTGACAACTGTGCCTGAATGTAATTCTGTCACACCAAATAGCCCCTTGACACTCTCAAATGCCAAGAAATAAACCAAACTTATTGCAAAAAACAGTGCCAAAAGCAACTGGATTATGTTATTGAACTTTTTCATAGATATCTATTTTTTCGGGATTCGCCTCTAAATATACTAAACAGACTGCATTGTGGAAAGTTTCTTGTAAATACCTTCCTGCATTATCAATTCTTGGTGTGTCCCTCGTTGGACAATCTCCCCTTGTTGGACTACCAAGATCTCATCTGCATGCTGGATTGTGCTTAAGCGATGGGCTATCACCAAAGTTGTCCTATTCGTCATAAGCTTTGTCAAAGCCTCTTGCACAAGAAGTTCAGATTCCGAATCCAGTGCCGAAGTCGCTTCATCGAGAATCAATATAGGTGGATTCTTCAAGACTGCCCTTGCTATGCTTATCCGTTGTCTCTGCCCTCCCGAAAGTTTGGACCCCCGCTCCCCTATGGAAGTATGGTAACCATTTTCTAGCTGGGCTATAAATTCATGTGCATTCGCAATCTTTGCAGCTTCCATAACCTTGTCTTCCGAGATACCTTCCAACCCAAACGCAATGTTGTTGAACACAGTGTCATTGAACAAAATGGATTCTTGAGTCACAATCCCCATCAATGCCCTCAAATCGGACAATCCTATCTCCCTCAAATCAACACCATCAATACGAACTTTCCCCCGTGTGGGATCATAGAATCTTGGCACTAGATCTGCAATGGTAGATTTCCCTCCACCCGATTGGCCTACCAATGCAATTGTCTTTCCCTTTTGGAGATCGAAATTGATGTCTTTCAACACATCCACTTTCTCATAACCGAAGAATACCCCTTCAAATGACACGCAATTTTCAAAGGATTTGACCTCTTTTGGATTGGCTACATCCTTGATTTTACTTTTCGTATCTACTACTTTGAAAATCCTCTCGGCAGATGCCAGCCCCCTTTGGATGACACTTGCTGCCCTAGATATCTCCTTGGCAGGATTCAGTACTTGGGTAAAAATAATGATATAGGTTATAAAATCACTAGCGCTCAAATCGGAACTGTTGTTCAAAACCAAAGCGCCGCCATAGAGCAATATCCCTGCAACTACCGCCACCCCCATAAACTGGGAAATCGGAGATGCCAATTCATTTTTCTTTGCCATTGAAATATTGACATCAGAATAATAATCTGTCTCTTTGTCAAATTTATCAATTATATATTTTCTTGCCCCAAACGCTTTGATGACACGCATTCCCCCAATGGTTTCGTCCAAGATATTCACTATCCTACCCAATGACTCTTGGCTCTCCACCGCTTTTTTCTTTAGTCTTTTGGTTATCCCGCCGATAATTGCCCCAGATATTGGAATTACCAAAATCGTAAATAGGGTCAATTTGACAGACATAAAAAACAAAACACCAAAATAAAGCAAAATCGTAGCAGGCTCCCGAAACACAACCCTCAGGGACTGGACAACACTGTTCTCCACCTCTTGGATATCGTTGGTCATCTTGGACATCAGGTCTCCTTTTCTTTCGCTCGAAAAATACCCGATATGCATCTGGGTAACTTTACCAAAAATATCCATCCTCATTTTTTTGATCACTTCGGCACGCACCTTTGCCAAAACTACTCCGGAGAGGTACGAAAAGAGATTTGCCAAAAACACAGAAACTACGATGATTATACAGACATATACAAGTGTTCCAAATTTCCCAAACTCCTCAGAAATCTGTAAGAAATAGTAGTTGAACAAATGCATGAAGTATTCAATTGACAATGAAAACTCCGGTTTCACCTGATACTTCAAGACATCCACCGGACCTCCCTGCTCAAAAATCACATCAAAAAGCGGCTTGAGCAGAGTGAAATTCAAAAGGCCAAAAATTATCGCCAAGAGCGTGTAGAGTATATAAACAGGTATAAATCTTCTAAAGGGTCTTGCGTAGGATATTATTCTAAAATAGGTATGCATGTAGGCTGATGAAATTTCAAGACCGCAAGGTAATTAATTTTACACACTCTTTGACTGTCTTATGCACTCTTGATACTCTTCCAATCCAAATATCGACAAAAAGTAAGAAATTGAAACAGCATACCCCATCTCCAGAATATCGGCAAATGACGTCTATGGTGACACAAGCGTAGAATTATTGCTTCTACTTCCCAGCCCTCAACTTTCTTCCGGCTACAGCTAACCAAAATAAACCAAACCCAATAATTCAAGCGCTTTTGGGCTATAATGCGGATATACATCCCCCATCTTCACAAAAGAAAAATTAATCGACAGCAGTCTACAATTCCAATTGGATAAAAAGTGTATTTTTGGGGAAATTTAGTTGGTGGTATTGCCCTATCGGAAAACCAATCTAGGTTCAGAAACCCAAATAGAGTAATTTTTAAAAGATGAGAAACTTGATTGATCGGCATCTTTGGTGTTTAGCCGTGGTTGTGACAGCTCTATGCTCTTGCAGCAAATCAGAACCGCACGCCACAGATTTTTATTATTGGAAAAGTGAATTCAAAATCGGCAATACCGAACGAGAAATTTTTGAGACGCTCAACTCCAACAAACTATACGTCCGGCTATTTGATGTAGATAAAGAAGGTGCCAAGCCCAATCCAAAAGGTATCATCAATTCATTCAGCCCAGACTTGCTTGACACAGAGTACATCCCTGTAGTCTTCATCACCAACCGGGTGTTTTCGGGTCTTTCGATGGAAGAAAACCAACAACTGGCAAAAGATGTCTGGTCACTTACCAGCAACATCATTTCCAAAAACAATCAAATTCAGTTCAATGAAATCCAAATAGATTGTGACTGGACTTCAAGTACAAAAGAGTCTTTTTTCACTTTTCTACGCACCCTGAAAACTGTCTCGGAAAAAGAAGTCACCAGTACGCTTCGTCTACACCAGGTAAAATACAAAGAAACTACCGGCATTCCCCCTGTAGACAAAGTATATCTAATGGCTTATGCCACGTCCAACCCAATTGAGGACTCTGAATTGAATTCCATATTGGACCGTGGGTTACTGGAAGATTATTTACAATCCATCAATGAATACCCACTGAAATTCGACATTGCACTTCCTCTTTACTCTTGGGGAGTAGTGAGCAATCACCTGGGGAATAAGAAGTTGATAAACGGGGTAAGCCACGAGCACTTGGAACGCAAAGAATACAGAAAGCTGGGATCCAGCACCTATGAAGTACTAGAGGATGTGTTTTTGCGTGGAATTTGGTTGAATAAAGGATTCCTTATAAAAGTAGAAACGATAACACCAGAATTGCTTAAGGACACAAGAGCCTATCTGAACAAAAAAGTCAAAGAGCCTTACAACATCGTATACTATCATCTCGATAGTTTATTTACCCAAAGGTTTGCCATTGATGATTTAAAATAAACAAGTATTTGATTGACGATCGAATTATGAAAAACATATTGTTGATTACGCTATTTCTTGCCTGCACCTATATATCCGAGGCAAATCCACTCAAAGCACCTGCATCATTTTGTGCCGGCGGATGGGGTGAAGATTATTACTACTACAATCTATTTTTGCAAGAAACAATGGGTGAACCCCAGTACGAGCCATTTCTTCTTACTTATGAATCTGCGTATTATTCCCGCAACGCAAACCAAGATGGGCAACTTCCAATCTTAAATGAGAACATTGAAGAATGGCAAGAATATCTTGGAATCAGCTATGAAAATGCACATTACCTGGTATTCAAATCTTCCCGTGAAGACATCAAATCCTTGATCCAAGGAAAAACCATAGGCACTTCCCAATTGGACTTTGTAGACGCTTCTTTTATCAAAAAACACAAGCAAGCATTACTGTACCTTTCTTATGCAAAGTATCTGGAACCTTATATGGCAGTAAAAAGTACAGGATACAACTATTGGGGCGACCGCCCAGAAAACAATGTATCTGAACTTGATTACGAAACAGTCACCAATGTACTTGAGCGCAGTTGGAAAGCCGAAAGCGATAAAGAATTGAAACTTCGCTATGGCTACCAACTGGTTCGTTTTGCGCATTACAACTTGAGATTTGCCGAAGCTATTGGCTATTTCGAAACACATGTGGAAAGCCTAAACCACCGCCCCATCATGTATTATTATGCATTGGATCAAAAAGGAGGGGCAGAACGCGGTATAGGAAACCATATGCAGGCATTGAATGACTTTTTTAAATTTTTTACCCATACCAAAAACAAAAAAGAACAAGCTTACAGCTCTATGCGGGTCACATTCGATCTTGATTTTGAGACCTTGCTGAATTCAGCCAAGACCATCCAGGAGAAAAACGACCTCTACTTGCTGCTCGGCTACAGGGACTTCAACAACCCGATAGCTGCTTTTGACAAAATCATCAACAATGACCCTAATGCACCACAGGCAAAAGTGCTCATGGCCCGTGCAATCAACCATCTGGAACGTTCATTTTTGCCAACAGAATACTATTGCCCATATGACAATCCCAATTGTCGGGAAGGTGTATCAGACCTCAGGATTCCTTTGGGAGCGAGCACGCAGTCCATCTCATTTTTAGACCAAACGCTTGAGGCTTCTTTGAACCAGACGAAAAACACTGACATTGAGGATGCTGATTTTTGGCATCTCACCTCTGCTTGGCTCTACTTCATCCAAAAAGACAACATCGCTTCCAAAGCCCAACTGGACTTAGTTAAACAAGCCAAATACCAGTCGCAAAAAGACAAACTGGAGATGCTGCTTGACATAGTAGGGAAGCCTGTGATTACCTCCGATTTTGAGGAAACACTGGTGAATCGTTACAAAATCTTCAATGATCCCCAAGGCTACGAAAGAGATTCCTATTCTCCTTCTACAAACGATTTTATCATTGATGTACTAGCCAACCGCTATCTCTTGCAAAAGGATTATGCCAAAGCATTCCTATTGCAAAATTCCATCTTAAATTTAGAATACAACCCTGACTTAGCGCTTATGGAAGCGATAGAGGAATTGTATTACAAAAAAGAAAAAAATGTTCTGGAGCAACATTTGATGACAGCTATCACTCCGAAGCATTATGACTACAACACCCGGAAATATGTCAATGACAAAACTTTCGATTTCCCAGTGTACATAGCCTTTGTCAAGGGCAACACCTTGCTACGCCAAGGAAAGGCCAAAAAAGCGAAGGAGCAGTTTGAATTGGTACCAGACAACTACGCAAGGTTCAAAGACTCTTACAACCCAAACACACAGCAATACGATCCTCTTCATGAAGCGTTTTACAATGGTTACGCCAATGTACCTGCAAGCATTTTTGGATACAACCGTATAGAGTGCTTTGAATGCCCTGAAGACTTACTAATTGGTGAAACCCAAACGGCAATAGAGTCAGAATATTTGGATAATTTCCCATATATCAAACTTATGATGAATAAGGGAGAACTTGCTTCGGCCGTACTTCAGCTGGAAAAAGATGCAGGCAAAAAAGGGGAAAAAGCAGCGAAAGCCAATTACCTGCTGGGCAATTTCTATTATAATACGACTACGATTGGCTATTACCGTCATATCCTGGCTTTTGACAGCTCCAATGGAAACGGCAGTAAGTACAGCAACTATCAGAGCTGGGGAGGCCAATACATAGTCCAGAAACCAAGCTATCCATTATATTTCAAAAATTACGGCTTCAAGGCATGGTTTCCAGACAATTTCCACTTGCCTTTGGAACATTTGGACAAAGCGCTAAAACTTGCCAAAGATGATGAATTGAAAGCACAGATACTCTTCGCTGCCGCCAAATGCGAACAGGGCATCTTTTACAGTACGCAAGATGACGTTGACCTGAACAATTTGAAATCTTTGAATTATCAAGACAGACATAACAAACGCATAGAAATAAAGAACACACGTTATAGAGCGTATTTCAAAAAATTGAAAACCTATGACCATACAGCGTTCTACGAAGAGGTGAAAACCTATTGTAAGTATTTTGAATATTACAGCACCAGATAAATAATTAAGGATCTTCTCCGGAAACAAAAAGGTTTTCGGGGAAGGCTTTACTTTTTGATCATCATAAATACTGGCTGTCTCTTTAAAATCCTGATTATACCATTTTTGAACCTTCCCCTAAATATTAAACACGCTATTCAAAGCAAAAAAGGTTATCTCATAAATGCTATATCGATCTCATGCCTTAAGATAAAGTATTGACATTTGAGTCAACCAGTTCAGTAAAGTCACCTAGATTCCTCAAAAAGCAGGGTGACAACCCGGTTTGTCGACTATGCTATTTTTTAAAAAGCCACACATTGACCTTGTTTCACTTCAATATTAGAGAAACAACAAAAATCTCTCTTTTATCTTTATTTAGTTAATGAAAATTATAAAATAACAACATATCTATAGGTAAAAATTAGCACATAATAAACCAACTTAATTAAAAAAAGAAACAAAGAATAAATAGATACACAATTTTTTTAACATATTTTATTTGATTAAGTTTTTGAATTTTATAGATTTAGACCGCAGATTATCTACAGCAACTCAGAATAAACCCAATATTCAACACATTTTAACAATTAAAATCTGCTAGTTGTAATCCTAACTATAGATACAACCAAATATTATACTGTACAAAAACCTGAAAATTCTGAGCGACATGGCATATAAGACACCAAACATGCCACTTTAAACAAGTTTTAACTATCTATTGAAAATTATGAGAAAAATTTTACCGATTGCATTCGTCTTGATATGTATATTGGGTCATATAGACCCAGTGTTTGGTCAAGAGCGGGTAGTAAGGGGCATCGTCACTTCTAAGACAGACGGATTGCCTATGCCAGGAGTGTCAGTTCTGGACAAATCCAGCCGATCTGGAACCGTCACAGACATTGACGGCAAGTATTCACTTACTGTAGGACCAAATTCGGTTCTAGTCTTTTCGTTCATTGGATTTACGATGCAAGAGATTCAGGTTGGTAACCAATCAGAAATCAACCTCCAACTTGATGAAGACACAAGTGAACTATCAGAAGTCGTAGTAACAGCATTTGGTATGGCTAGGGATCAAAAATCCCTTGGCTATGCAACCAGTGTCGTGAAATCTGAGGATCTAATCAAAGTGGGCACCCCCAATTTTGGAACAGCACTATATGGTAAGGCTCCGGGAGTAAGAATCCAATCTGGTGCTGGTGGAGCAACGTCGGCTGTGAATATCCAAATCCGTGGCATAAACTCCATAACAGGTAAAAGCCAGCCGCTGATAGTACTGGACGGTGTGCCTATCCGAAATGAAGAAGTAACCAACAACAATTACTGGGAAGATCAGCGATTGAGAGGAAATGGACTTCTGGACATCAACCCAGAGGACATTGATAACATCTCCATACTAAAAGGTGCATCAGCAGCTGCTCTGTATGGTTCAGAAGCTGTAAATGGAGTGGTATTGATTACAACCAAAAAAGGGGAATCCAGAGGCAATAAAATGGCTGTTGACTTCAACTCCAATGTGTCAGTAGACAATATAGCTTATCTACCAAGATACCAGAATGTACGCGGACCTGGCATGCCACAGCGTATCTTGGATCTAGGGCAAGCCGCTGATGGCTTTAACTATACAGAAGACGGGATAAGGACAGTCCCAAATACCAACAACAACTTCGGACCAGTGTTTGACGGCAACCCAATGTTGACATGGGACGGCGTCACAAGGCCTTATGAAGCCCAGCGAAACAATTATGCCGCGCTATTCAACAACCCAGTCAGCTCACAGGTAAATGTGTCCATTGCAGGCAATACCGACAAAGCGAATTTCAGACTTTCCCTGACACGTCAGGACAACGAATCCCTGAGTCTTAACTCCAAAAACAGCAAAAACATCGTCAACATCAATTCCAGCTATCAGGTCAACAAAAGGTTAAAAACGGATTTATTGGTAAATTACATCAATCAAAATACAAAGAACCGTCCCTACTCTATCGATCGTATGATCAACAATTTTGGAGGTATGATGACTCGATTTGACAATGGCGCTTGGTATTTTGACCGAAATCAAACAAGTAGAGGCTACCGATATGTGACTGGCAATGGTGAAAGCTTGACTCCGGATGAGAACATCCCATCAGGCCAAGGATTTATGGATGCTATCGGTGACTATGTCTGGAGGGTAAACAACCACCGGTCAACAGAACTAAGTAACAGGGTAATTGGGAGCTTGACAAATACTTTCATCATTACGGATGATTTGAACATAAGGGCGAGAATATCTACTGATTTCACCAACAGGTATTCTGAAGACCAGAATGCAACAGAAAGACCTCTCGCATTTGGCCCTTCAGGGTACTTTGGGATGGAAGCCGAGACCTTCAACATCCTCTATGGTGATATCATGCTGAACTACAGCAAATCATTAACCGAAGATGTGACTTTAAGTGCAATGGTGGGATATACTGGACGCCGCGAAAGTTACACGAGTATTGGCAGAGGTACAGCGGGTGGCCTAAGTACAGAGAACCTATTCGACGTAGTTGCTTCTGCGGACATTCCACAAAACAGCTCAAATAGAACCTTCAGCATCCTGGAAGCTGCTTTCGGGACACTTAACCTTGATTACAAAGGAGTTTGGTTTGTAGAAGGAACCATTAGAAGAGACAGGATCTCCACGATGATCCCAAACAACAACACATTTTATTACCCATCTGTAAACACCAGTTTTGCTATTTCGGATGCGGTCACCCTACCTAATTTCATCACCTTTTCCAAGTTGAGAGGTTCTTGGGGTATAGTGGGCAACTACCCAGAGGTATACGGAGCAAACATAGCCTACACACAAAATTCACTGGGTACCCAACAGCCTGGAGGCAGCAATGTGCTCTATACAATTATCCCCTCGGAATTTGGAAACGACGGAATTGTACCCGAACAAAAACATGAGTTTGAGTTCGGTCTGGACACCAGGTTGTTCAACAACCGTTTTGGCATTGATCTTTCCTATTACAATGCGCAAATCAGAGACCAAATTCTACCATTGACTTTACCAGCAACCTCTGGAGCTAGATCTGTACTGACCAATATTGGGACCTTGAGAAATTCCGGAATCGAGCTATCCTTGAATGGTGACATCATCAACAACCAAAATTTTGGATGGAATGCCACCTTGAATGTAGCCAGAAACATCAACAAAGTAGAAAAACTCGCGAATAATGCCACCGAACTTTTGCATGCAGACTATGACGGAAACGCAGCACAACTTCGCTCAGTAGTAGGCCGTCCAATGGGGGACTTCTATGCCAGACCTATTGCGACTGACGACAATGGCAACAAGATAGTCCAGGCAAATGGCCTGCATCGAATAGATGATCAAGCTTGGATTCAAGTAGGGAATGCCATGCCTGATGCGGTAGGTGGTATCATCAATGATGTTAGGTACAAAAACTTCTCCCTTTCCGCAGTAATGGATTTCCAGATAGGCGGAAGTGTGATGCCTACTGGGATCAACTGGATGATCAGCCGTGGTCTGACAGAAGAAAGTCTCAACTACATGAATGAAGAACGGGGAGGATTGGCTTATTATCAAAATGAAGCCGGCCAGGGTATCCAAGTGCCACATTCTACCGCTCAAGGTCCCAACGGAGAAACCATCTACCATGATGGTATGCTGATGGATGGGGTAACTGCAGATGGATCTCCTAATACCAATGTAATCTCCCAGGCACTTTATTACAATAGAACCTACAACTGGGGAGGACCTCAATACAGCCAATCAAGGTATGAATTGTACATCAAGGATAATCATTACATCAAAATGAGAGAAATATCCGTGAGTTATACAGTCCCTCCACATTTGGCTTCCAAAATCGGCACTTCCAATTTAAACATCTCTGTGTTTGGAAGAAACCTTTTCTTCCTCTACAGAAACATCAAAGACTTGGATCCTGAAGTCTTGACAGGTGGGTCCAGATGGACTCAAAGCTTGACAAGCGCAGGCACGAATCCTGCCACCAGGTCATATGGGGTAATGTTAAGAGCACGATTCTAGCCCTTGGGTTCACTAAAACTAAAATCATCATGAAAAAAAATAGATTAATCCTTTACTTAACAACGCTCTGCATCTCTATGAGCTGTTCGGTTTCAGACTTTGAAGACAACTACACTGACCCCTCCAAACTAGACCGTACCAATGTAGGAAAACAATTTACAGGTATGATTTATTCCAACAGGGAATATGTGTTGCCTAGCTACTGGGATTACTATGTAGTCAGGAGAATCACCTCAAACAGATATAGCCAAGCTGTAGGTTGGATAAACAATGAAAACCAATACATCCCGGGATCAGCTGCCGTAGGAGATCGCTGGAATGCTTATTACAATTTCCTAGCCCAATTCAGGGAGCTTGAAAAAGTATACGATGAGCTGCCAGAACTAGACAAACCGAGAAACCGGATTTTCATCATTGCTGGCAGTACCTATTTCTATGACCAAACCCAGCAGGTAGTGGACTTCCATGGGGACATCCCTTGGTCCGAAGCTGGTATGCTGAGCAGCAACAGTGGAGATTATACAAAATCATATGCTGGTTATGACAAGGCAACTGCCATCTACACAAAAATGTTGGATGACTTGGCTGGATTTGCCGATGAAATTCATGGAATGGAGCTTAGTGCTGATGTACAATCTATCTTCGATACGCAAGACTTGATCAACCGGGGAGATTTGGATTTGTGGAAAAAATACATCAACTCACTTAGGCTGAGAATACTTACGCGTGTAAGTGCTACAAGTGAGTTTGGGACAAGGGCAAAAGCAGAAATCAATGCGATTCTTTCAGACCCTGTCAAATACCCAATAGTTACAGAAAATGCTGACAATGTTCTATTCAGAATCCACTCTTTGGGTACTTTATTGGAATCAAATCAGTTCCAGAGAGGCTTGGAAGACGATAATGGAAACTTGGCTGGAAAAAAAATAATAGACCATATGCTGGCAAACCAAGACCCGCGACTATCCTATGTTTTCGAACCGGGACTGGAATCGGATGGCACTTATTTGGGACTAGACCCAATGATGAATCCAAACCAGCAAAATGAATTGGTGCTTACCCAGACTTTGGCGATATACAATCGCTCGACCATCAGTAGAAACCAGTTCTTTCCAGGATTGGTCTTCACTGCTCCAGAAGTCCATTTGCTTGCAGCGGAATACTATCTAAAAGAAAATCAAGACGCCATGGCGAAGCAACATTACGAAGAAGCGATCAAGAAGTCAATCGAATTCTATGTATACCTGAGAAGCATCAGCAACAACTCACTTGCTCCTGCCCCTGTTGCCCCTACTTTGGCTTCGATCAACAACTACCTGGCCATGGACGAGGTGGCTTGGGATGGCGCCGCTGACAAACTCGCTTTGATTAGCTACCAGAAATGGTTGCATTTTAATGTGGTTCAACCAAATGAAAACTGGCATGAAATACGGAGACTTAAAAAGATGGCATTGGACTTTTGGGTTGACAACAACAATCAGCAGAGTCTACCACCTTCTCGCTGGATGTACCCAGGATCAGAGCAAACTTATAATGTGGAAAACTACTCCAAAGTCCAATCGGAAGATAAGTTGAACAATAAGCTGTTCTGGGACGTCAACTAGGCATATTATACTTCACACAAAAAAATGAAAAACACCTCTCAGGATTTCGAGAGGTGTTTTTTTTGTTGCCAAGAAAAAAAGAAATCAATAATTAAAATCCTGCCTTACGATATTCAATCTCACACCAAGCTGTGTGAAATTATTGACATCTGGTGAATCCAGTCCCTGTGCAGTTCTTCTTCTATAGCTATGGCTCAAGTCCAAATACAGATTATGCTTGAGCATATAGCTTGCATTGAGCGTTCCCATGGCGACTTTATTCTCCACACCTTGACCTATCACATGTCCGAAGAGTCCCAAACCTGTATTAGTGACCAACCTGTTCTTAAGAAGGTCTCCTCCAAAATTCACTTCTTCACTAGGATCGGCACCAAAGAGCTGATAAAACGCAGTGGCATTCAATGACAATCTTGGCAGTGGCTGATATCTTACAATTGTAACAAACTCCCTGAAATTTGCCCCTCTTGGATGGGTCAAGGGAGTTCGGTAGTTATCAAATGCCTGGTACTCGAATTTCTCCTGATAGGTATATGGCCTAGCTTGGTTGTATTCCAGTTGCAAGTCAAGATTTGAAATCTTGAAGACATTGATGTACTTATAGCCCAGTTGGATGGCATGTTTATTTCTTCTGGAATTTTCCCCATCCTTTCCAAAAAACTCATTGAAGACAAATTCATCAAGCGCAAATTGTCCATAGAGTTGCATTCCCGGAGTAAAGTTCCATTTGCCATCAAACCCCAACATGACTTTATCCGGTGTACCCAGTTGATGTTCTACCCATCTATAGAAAATGATAGGGTTGAGGTAATTCCAATCAAACCTGTTGGCCATTACAGATTCAAAAACGCCTATATTTAGTTTTCTACCCAAATTAATCCCCAACCGGTGGTGTGAAAACCATTTTTGGGGATACCTGCCATCTGTTGGCCTGCCTCTATTATATATCACATCCGCAGTCATTTGTGACCATAGGTTGGTTAAGTTGAACTTCCAGATTTTGGTATTCAGCTTGAAGAACACATAGGGATTGGAAAAATCCGACAAAACCATGGACCGATAGCCTTCACCAATGAAATTCCTGTCATGGCCAAACTGTGCTTCTATGCTTTTGCTTATGTTGAAAGTGAGATGTCCCATCGCAGAAAAGTAACCATAGCCTTCAGATTCATATTCTTTCCAAAAACCTTCCCCTGGCACTGCCCCATTGTGGGCCGCATAGGTTTTTACCCATGACGGAAAAACTGTTTGTGTGGTAGTCAAATACGTGTAGAAGCCGATTTTCCTATCAATACTCCCCCTGATTTCGATCCCCCGTGTATTCCTGAACCTAAATGCATCATGCCCTTGCTCCCTCCCACCGGAAAGGTATAAAACAGGATTGACATGGACATCAAAAACAGAATCCCTGTAATGGAAGAAGTCTGATTGTTTTCTGTACAATTTTCCCAGCAGGGGCTTTTTCGATTCACCAGCTTCCCCAACTCCAAATTCCCAATTGTCATTTCTGAGAAATTCCAAGTTAAACCCATCTACCACACTGCCCGCCCCCCCCTTGGACAAAGTATCCCCAAGATAATCCTCCAAGTATGAAACTATCCGGTCTCTTCTAAAAGGCTTGACACCCGTATGGAACACGGGGTTCATCTCACCATTCAGGATTTCATAGCGCTCAATCAAATGGTAGTAATCCCTATTAAATGGAACATAAGCCCCCTGAGCCAAAGCCCCTTCAAAGAAAAGACAGGATAAAATTGCCAGCAGAAAAAACTTTTTCATATGATACATTTATAGCTTAACTTTGTAAATCTATAAAAAGCCATTAAATATTATTGGTCTCTTGCGCCTTTTTTAAAGGTCTGATGGCGATAATTTTGACTAATCGACAAAAGTTCGAAATAAATTCGGCAATTTGATTTGGATGGTTTTTCAAAAAAGAATAACTTTGCGCTCTATTTGAAATAAGGCATCTAAGAAAAATAACAATAAAATGAAAAAAGATATTCATCCAAACTACAGAGAAGTGGTATTTTATGACACTTCAAGCGAATATAAGTTCATAACAAAATCAACTATCGAAACTTCTGAGACTATTCAGTGGGAAGATGGAAAAGAGTATCCTCTTTTCAAGATTGAAGTTAGTTCTAATTCCCACCCATTCTACACTGGCAAGAAAATGCTATTGGATACTGCGGGTAGAGTTGAGAAATTCAACAGAAGATACGCTAAGAAGTAATCTTCAGCTTCCACATAGGAGTTTAAAAAGTCTCTTGGATTTGTTTTCCGGGAGACTTTTTTATTTTTGTGGCATGGACAATATTATTTTATTCGACGATGCCGCCATCCGCGGTTCTTTGCTACCTTTTACCTTTACCCGACCGATCGCAGATATCCGTGTAGGAATACTCAAAATCAGTGAAAAGTGGGAGAAATATTCAGGTATCAAGCCGGGATTCATCACACAGGATTATTTGGGCAAAAAATTTGGCTACATCAGCAGTGATGCCATTATCATCAATGGAGCTGTCTGTCCTACCATAGAACTTTGGGAAGCAATCATTGCCTTGGAAACACACCAAGCCCTCTGGTACAACCAGACTTTGCTGGCAGTGAAATCGGACAAGCCTTCCGCTTTCAGCCAAGACTCCGTAAAGGAAAAAACCAAGGTTGAATTCTCGGGGAATTTCACATTGATCCAAAAAACCTGGAATATATTTGAATTCAATGCACAAGAGATCAGAAATGATTACAGCATAATCACTGGGGGGAGAAAATCAATCGGTATCAGCGACCCTAACACCATTGTCTATAATGAAAGCCAGATTTTCGTAGAAGAAGGTGCCATAATCAAAGCCGCTGTCCTCAATGCCGAGAATGGACCAATCTACATTGGTAAAAATTCCGAAATCCAAGAAGGCGCTTTGATCAGGGGGCCATTTGCACTCTGTGAGGGATCTACTGTGAATATGGGAGCTAAGATGCGGGGAGACACCACCGTGGGACCACACTCCAAGATAGGAGGGGAAGTCTCTAATTCTGTCATCTTCGGATACAGCAACAAAGGACATGATGGGTTCATGGGTAACTCGGTGTTGGGCGAATGGTGTAACCTTGGAGCAGACACAAATACATCAAACCTAAAAAACAACTATGCTTCCGTAAAAGTATGGGATTATATCAAAGGGGGATTCTCAAATACAGGGTTACAGTTTTGCGGTCTGATGATGGGAGACCATTCCAAATCAGGGATCAACACCATGTTTAACACAGGTACTGTAGTGGGAGTTGGCGCCAATGTATTTGGAGATGGCTACCCCCGTAATTTCATCCCTTCTTTTTCTTGGGGTGGGGCAGCAGGGTTTACGACTTTTCAGGTAAGAAAATTCGAAGAAGTCGCCACTGCAGTGATGAAAAGAAGAGGGCTGGAATATGACGATACAGAAAAAGAAATCATTCAAAAGATTTTTGAATTGACAAAGCATTACCGAATTTGGGACAAAACACTTTAAGCGACAAATATGCTATTTTCATCCATTCCCGGACTCCAAGAAGTAAAAGACAGAATCATCCAATCTGTCCAAAACAACCATTTGGCACATGCATTACTTTTCCATGGACCGGAGGGGTCAGCAAACCTGCAGATGGCCTTGGCGCTTTCGACTTACCTGCATTGTGAATCCCCAACTGACTCCGATGCTTGTGGAAATTGCCCATCATGCCACAGGATGGCAAAATTGGTACATCCAGACATGAACTTTGTAGTACCCACCCCCGGGGAGGAAAAAGATGATGATGACAAAAAAAAGAAAGTTGATTTTATCGCTTCGTTCAGGGACTTTGCTTTAAAAATAGGATATGGAAATGTCTCAGACTGGATTTACCACAATGGAATTGACAAAAAGCAGCTGAACATCTCACGGGGAACGGCAAGAAATATATTGAGAACCATCTCTTTGAAATCATTTGAAGGGGGGTACAAAATCATGTTGATCTGGGGAGCTGAATACATGAATACACAAGCTGCCAATTCCCTTTTGAAAGTATTGGAAGAACCACCTGAAAAAACGCTCTTTCTACTTCTCACCACGCAACCTGAACAATTACTCACCACGATCCTTTCCAGAACCCAAAAGGTGATGGTCAGGGCGTTTACAGATGAGGAAATCAAGGAGCATTTGGTGACCGAGGGAATGTGCACCAAAGAGGCTTCTGAACAAATAGCGCCACTTGCTGACGGGAACATGCGTGAAGCTTATCGCCTGGTAGACCAGGTACAGGATGAAAATACCGCCCAAATCAGAGATTGGTATAGATTGTGCTTCACTTTGAAAATCGGGGATATTTTAAAACTTTCGGAAGATTTTGCCAAGAAAGACAAGGAAGCCCAAAAATCCCTCTTTCTAAGTGGCTTGAATGTACTTAGGGAAGTAATCCTAAGCAAGTCCCAACTTTCCGGACTGATGCGTAGCGTACCCCAAGACAGAAGCTTTATAGAAAACCTGGGCTTACATGTCCTTGATGAGGAAAAAATCTCCAACATGTACACCAAAATGAACCAGGCACATTACCATTTGGAAAGAAATGCCAATGCCAAGATTTTATTCACAGACCTATCGTTTCAATTGGCAAGGATTATGCGTAAAAAAACCAATGCATGACCATGAAAAAAATAATAGGAAGAAGGGAAAGGATCACTTTACCGGATTGGAAATTGAAAATGATATTGGCAAAAGTCGATACAGGTGCCTATACCAACTCCATTCATTGTTCCTATTTGGAAGAGAAGGAAGTCAATGGGAAAATGATCCTTTGCTACAAGGTCCTTGCTCCTGAGGACAGGAAATTCAAAGACATTATCCATCAGACAAATGATTATACGCAGAAGAAAGTAAAAAATTCTTTTGGACAAGCCGAAATCAGGTACAAAGTGAGCACAAAAGTGATTATGTTTGATGAAGAATTCGAAGCGGAGTTCACACTTACAGATCGGTCTAAAATGAGGAACTCCATACTCTTAGGCAGAAAGATGATTCAAGGGAGATTTTTAGTAGATGTGTCACAAGTTAATTTATCCCAAAAATCATCCATATGAAAATCGCAATATTGTCAAGAAACTCACACCTTTATTCCACCAAGAGGCTTCACGAAGCTATTCTGGCAGCTGGACATGAAGTAGTGACCATCGATCATTCCCTTTGTGACATTATCATAGAGCAAGAGGGCCCTTCCATTATATACAAAGGTGAAAAAGTCCTTGGGGTAGACGCAATCATCCCAAGAATCGGAGCATCAGTCACTTTCTATGGCACAGCTGTAGTTCGCCAATTTGAATTGATGGGGACATTCTCCGCGGTAGAGTCACAGGCGATTGTCAGAAGCAGAGACAAGCTGAGAAGCCTTCAGATACTTTCAAAAGCTGGACTAGGCATGCCAAAAACAGCTTTTACCAATTTTTCAAAAGGCGGTGAAAAAACCTTGATTGAACATGTAGGCGGAGCTCCACTGATCATCAAACTCTTGGAAGGAACCCAGGGGCTGGGTGTGGTATTGGCAGAAACAAAAAAAGCAGGCCAATCGGTAATTGAAGCATTCCATGGTTTGAAAGCACGGATTATTGTGCAAGAATTCATCAAAGAAGCAAAAGGTGCCGACATCCGGGCATTTATTGTCAATGGCAAAGTCGTAGGCGCCATGAAAAGGCAAGGTGCAGAAGGTGAATTCAGATCCAACCTGCACAGAGGCGGAAAAGCTTCCATCATCAAGCTATCTAGGGCAGAAAAGGCTGCGGCACTTGGTGCGGCAAAAGCCTTGGGGCTCGATATTGCTGGAGTAGACATGCTCCAATCATCCAGGGGGCCGCTCATCTTGGAGGTCAACAGCTCACCAGGACTTGAAGGAATAGAAAAAGCAACTGGAATAGACATCGCCGGAGAGATCGTAAAATTCATAGAGGAATCAGTATCCAAAAAAATCCCAAAAAGAAAAATCAAAGAATAATGCAAAATATCAAAATAGGTACCCGGGGAAGCAAATTGGCACTTTGGCAAGCCTATCATGTTGCAGATTTATTGAATGCCCATGGCATATCCAGTGAAATCGTAATCATCGACACCAAGGGGGATAAAATCCTGGATGTATCCATTGCCAAAATCGGAAGCAAAGGCGTATTCACCGAAGAATTGGAAGACCAACTGGTAAGTGGAGCCATAGATATCGCTGTGCACAGTGCCAAAGATATGCAATCATCACTTCCCGAAGGCTTTGAGATCATTGCCTTCACCGAAAGGGAAAAAGTAAATGATATCGTCCTCAGCCACAAGCCTGATATAGATTACAAAAACAGTAACAAGCCGTTGGTGCTGGGTACCTCCTCTACCCGAAGAGTAGCTACTTTGAAACATTTTTATCCACACATACAGACTGTAGAAGTAAGGGGAAATCTCCAAACCAGAATTGCAAAAATGGAATCCGGGCTTTGCGATGCACTTCTACTCGCTTATGCAGGGGCACACAGAATGGGTTATGATGATTTGATCCGACATGAACTGTCTCTGGATGAATTCACCCCTGCTGTGGGCCAGGGAAGCGTGGCAATAGAAGCTGCTGCCTCATTGGATCCGGATGTGAGGAAAAAAATCATTTTGGCTACACACCATCAGGAGACAGGTTATAGGTTGACAGCAGAAAGATCATACCTACGAGTCCTCGAAGGAGGATGTAGCATACCTGTTTTTGCTTTGGCCACTTTGGAAAACGATTCTTTGGCAGTCAAAGGAGGAATCATCAGCCTGGATGGCAAAGACAAAATTGTACACCAAGTTTCCGGGAAGCCGGAAGAAGCAGATATCCTCGGAAAACTTCTTGCAGAAAAGGTATTGACATCAGGAGGGGATACAATATTAAAGAATATAAAAGCTACACTAAACAAATGAAAACTGCCCAAAACCTTTGGACGATACTCCTTTGCATAGCAATGATCAGTTGCTCTGTAGAAAAAGATTACCTAGTCAAAATAGAAACCCGGCATGGCGACATGTATGCCTTGCTTTTCGACGAAACCCCAAAACACAAAAGCAATTTCATCAAACTTACTGAAGATGGGAGGTTTGACTCAACCCAATTCCATAGAATAATCAAAGACTTTATGATCCAGGGAGGTGATGTATTTGGAAAAGAAAATCTCCCACAAAGTGACTGGTACACTGTGCCTGCTGAAATAAACCCAAAGTTCATCCACAGCAAAGGGATGATAGCAGCAGCAAGGTTAGGCAATAATGCAAACCCCGAGAAAGCGTCAAGCGGCTCGCAGTTTTATATTGTCCAAGGGAAAGTCTATTCGAAACCTGAACTGGTGACAGATATGCGCCTATTGGGACAGAAGTTCAACCAGTACATTGGATTGGAAAGCAATAAAGAATTGAGGGAAGAATACATGAGACTCTATGAAGCTAGAGAATACGACTCCCTCAATCAAATCATGTTGGAAACCAAAACACAGCTTGAGGACTTCTACAATGTAAGTCTTGAGAAAAAAATGACCACCCAACAAATCAAAGCCTACACTTCTGTAGGTGGTACCCCACACTTGGACAACGAATACACAGTGTTCGGGAAAATCATCAAGGGATTGGAGGTCATGGACGCTATCTCAAATGAAAAAACGGCATCCCAAGACAAGCCAATAGAGCCTGTATACATGAAGGTGAGTGTCTCCCACATGAACAAAAAGAAAATCACTAAGGAATTTGGCTATGACTTTGAGTAATCTGAAAAAAAAGAAAATCCTGATCACTGGAGCTAATGGGCTCTTGGGTCAAAAAATTGTCCGGCAAATTCTTGACGAAGGGATTTTTGATGCCATCCCTAGTGGTCTTGGGGAATGTAGGTTGCCCGAGGAGTTGAACATAAGCAATTGGCTTACACTGGACATTCGGAAAAAGGAGCAAGTGATGTCTAAAATCGGAGAGCTAAAACCCGACTTCATCATCCATACCGCTGCCATGACGAATGTGGACCAATGTGAAAGTGAAAAAGAAGCATGCAAGACACTGAATATCCAAGCTGTAGAAAACCTGGTTGAAGCTTCTGAAAAATACAATTCCCACCTGATTCATTTATCTACGGATTTTGTTTTTGATGGAGAAGGAGGACCTTACACGGAAGAGGCAACCCCTAACCCTATCAACTTTTATGGCTGGACCAAACTGGAAGCTGAAAACACCATCCAGGCGTCCAACATCAAATGGTCAATTGTAAGAACTGTATTGGTCTATGGAATCGCCAATGACATGAGCAGGTCCAATATTATCCTTTGGGTAAAAGATTCATTGGATAAGGGGAAGTCGCTCCAGCTGGTCAACGATCAGCTCAGGACACCGACATTGGCTGAAGACCTGGCGGCCGGGTGTCTCCTGATTGCCAAAAAAGAAGCTGTCGGAATCTACAATATTTCGGGTAAAGACTTACTGACCCCATATGAAATGGCAATAGCCACTGCCGAATACTTTAATTTAGACAAATCCAAAATAAAGGAGACTAATTCACTGGCATTTACCCAAGAAGCCAAGAGGCCTATGAAAACCGGATTTATCATCGACAAAGCGATCAATGACCTAGGCTATTCCCCGAAAAGTTTTATGGACGGAATTGGTATTTTGGCAAAACAACTTAAATTAGCCAATTATTAACAATTCTATAATCTAACTAAAACTAATTATTCGAAAGGTATGGCAGTTAATACTGACACTGAAGGCAGAGGTCAATGGGGCTCAAGTCTAGGATTTATAATGGCAGCAGCAGGGTCGGCTGTAGGATTAGGTAATATTTGGAGATTCCCATACATCACTGGTGAGAATGGTGGAGGCGCATTTGTGTTTGTCTACATCCTTTGTGTGATTCTAATTGGCATACCTTTATTATTCAACGAGCTGGCAATAGGTAGACTTACCGGGAAAAACCCAATAGGTGCTATGAAAATTGCTTCCAAGAATAAATTATGGATGACTCCAGGGATTATGAGTGTAATAATCTGTTTTATGGTGTTGACTTATTACTCTGTAATAGCGGGATGGACCGTTGGCTACATCATCACGGAATTGGTAAACATCCCTGTTGATTTTGCTGTATTTATCCGTACCCCCGAGTACATAATCCCCCTCACGTTCTTCTTTATGATCATCACCATTTTGGTTATACTTGGAGGTGTGTCAGGCGGAATCGAAAAAGCTTCTAAGCTGTTGATGCCAGTTCTATTTGTTCTGATCATCCTCATAGCTGGAAGAAGCGTGACATTGGAAGGGGCAGGTGAAGGGATCAAATATTACCTACAACCTGATTTTTCCAAAATAAATGGCGGTGTGATCTTAGCAGCATTGGGACAAGCATTCTTCTCCATGAGTGTAGGCTGGGGTCTTATGGTCACTTACGGTTCTTACTTGCCAAAAAGCTCAAATTTGGTAAGCAGTGGCATGTGGATTGGCGCCATTGATAGCTTTGTAGCCCTACTTGGTGGACTGATGATATTCCCGGCGGTTTTTGCCCTTGGACTAAAACCAGACGAAGGACCTTCCTTGGTATTTAAAATTTTACCACAGGTATTTGACCAAATCCCCGGTGGACAAATTATTGGCGCATCATTTTTCCTATTGCTGATGGTTGCAGCTTTGACATCGACCATTTCGATGCTTGAAGTTCCTGTTGGATATCTGATAGATGAAAAGAAAATCTCAAGAAAAAAAGCAGCTTGGGGAGTTGGTATCGCAGCCATGGTTATTTCCATCCCTGCTATTTTGAGCTCAATTGACGGAAATTTCTTCAGTACCGTTACCATGAAAATTGGATCAATCTCAAAAACAGGCTGGTTTGATATTATGGACTGGACTTTTGGGACTTTGGCAGTGACTGTTCTCTGTCTTTTGTTTGCAGTATTTTCGGGATGGTCGTTCAAAACAAATGATCTGGTAGACGAAATAGCAATTGGATCTCCAAATTTCAAAAAGAATATCATATTTGGTTTGAGTGCCGGAAAAATCTGGGTATTCTTCATTAGATTCATTTGCCCATTGGTAATTGGACTTGTTTTATTGAACCTATTTGGTGTATTTGGTGAGCCTGAAGCAGGCGGATAATCAATAAGATCCAAAAGAAATAAGCGGGGCATTTTGAAGCATTTCAAGATGTCCCGCTTATTTTTATATACATTCATAAGTTTTTTTGGTATTTTTAATGATATTAGACCTTTCACCTCGTAGATTTGTAGCCAACTATTTCAATTCCATAAACTATTGTGATTGAAAAATTCGTTATACACCATGAATAAGACTTCCTTTACAAATGTTTTATTTATCCAATCTAAAACCGGACTTATGAAAAATCCAATCATATTTATTCTCGTCTTCCTGTTGGCAAACTCCCTTCAAGCCCAAGATTTCTCTATAGGCCCTAAGTTCGGAGTATCCCAATCCACCATAAAAGTGAATGGTGATGGCTATCAATCAGGAGAAGATAGATTGGGATACCATATTGGTGCATTTGTCCGAATGGGAGGTGCTTCGATATTTGTACAACCGGAATTTCTGTACACAAACACGGGAGGATTTATAATCGACGAAAACAACAATGCAACAGTAGAAACAAATTTCAATAGGCTTGATATCCCCTTGATGGTTGGTTTCAAATTCGTGAGGTTTTTCAGGATCCAGGCAGGTCCTATTGCAAGTATTTTATTGGATCAGTCATTTGGGGATGATCCCATTGCCGCAACCCAAAACATCGATTACAAGAGTTCTACCATCGGCTACCAAGCAGGTATAGGATTGGATATAGGCAATTTGATTTTAGACGCAAAGTATGAAAGCTCACTGGGAAAAATAGCCAACAGTGTTGCCGGATTCCAAACAGACCAAAGACAAAACCAATTAGTATTGTCTGCTGGGTTTAGGTTGTTCTAGTAGATTTAGAAAAAAAGGGGGCGGAATATTTTAAAATTCCGCCCCCTTTTTTTGTTTAAACTTTACAACAGCCCCGTTCCCTCTTCAGGGGAGACTATATAGAACTTTGGAGATTTATTGAATTTCCTTTCATATGCTTCCGACACATCTTTTTGAAGTTGCCCAATGATATCTTCGTGTACAATATTGATAGTACAGCCGCCAAAGCCTCCACCCATCATCCTACTCCCCAATACACCCGAAACCTCTTTTGTATAATCCACCAAAAAATCCAGCTCATCACAACTCACTTCATATAACTTACTAAGTCCTTCATGCGATTGGTAAACTTTTTCTCCAAAACCTTCCAAGTCCCCTTTTGATAGCAAATCACAGGAATCCAACACCCGCTGATTCTCCTCAACCACAAATCTACATCTATCATAAACGACACTTGGCAAATCCAACTGCCCGAGCAAGTCCAGGCTAACATCCCTCAAGTCTTTGATGTCCGATTGGATTTGTTTTGCTGCACTCACACCTTCCTCACACTCCAACCTTCTTTGATTGTAGGCACTGTCTGCCAATGAATGCTTCACTTGTGTATCTATCAGCAAAATTTTATATGCCCCTAAATCAATTGGGAAATAATCAAATTCCAATGTTCTACAATCCAGCCTTATGGCATGGCTTTTCTTCCCCATGACAGAGGCAAATTGATCCATTATACCGCACTGTACCCCTGCAAAAGTGTGCTCTGCTTTTTGTGCATAATGTACGATGGATTTCTTTGGGATATTCAACCCAAACAACTCCGACAAGGCAAACCCAACTGCACATTCCAAAGCTGCAGAGGAAGACAAACCAGCCCCCACGGGTATATCCCCACCAAAGACCATATCAAAGCCTTTGACGGCATACCCTGCCTGCTGCAGCTGTGAGACTACGCCCATGACATAGGTGGCCCAATGCCCTTTCTTAGGTGAAAATGATGCTATATCAAAAGAAAACTCTTCCTTAAAATCAACTGAATATATCCTTCCAATCCCGGAATCATTTGCAGCAATTGCCACTACCATTTTCTTGTCAATGGCAGCCGGCAACACATAGCCCCCGTTGTAATCTGTATGCTCACCGATCAAATTAATCCTCCCTGGAGAATATACCAACAATGGCTCTTTGCTGAATAAATCGATGAAAGTACTTTTTATTGATTGATACATGGTTTTGAGTTTTATTGGGCTGAAAATTTAAAAATGGATTTTGACGAAAAGACTTCACCAGGTCTTAAAACTACGGACGGGAAATCTTTTTGGTTGATGCTATCCGGAAAGTGCTGTGTTTCCAAGCATATGGCAGCATGCTGCTTATACGCTACATCACCTTTCCCCCTAATGTTGCCATTTAGGAAATTTGATGTATATACCTGAACACCCGGTTCTGTGGTAGTAAGCTCCAACAATCTCCCACTTATGGGATCGTATAGGCTGGCACATTTTTCCTGGACATCAAAAGCAAAGGAATGGTCTATCCCGTTTCCAAGCTTGATTTGCTCGTGGTTTTGGTGGATAGCTACTGAAATTTCCTTTGGGTTTGTGAAGTCAAATGGGGTGTTTTCTACAGCTGCCAATTCTCCAGTCGGAAAACTATTTTCATCAATTGGCAAAAAACGACTTGCCTCCAATCGCAATGTATGGTCCAGAATAGACTTGGAAAAGTCTCCGCCCAAATTAAAATAAGAATGGTTGGTTGGGTTCAGAATAGTCGCTTTATCCGTAGTCCCGCGATATTCTATGCTCAACTCCCCTTCTGGATTGACACTATAAATCACACTAAAATCTATTTCCCCAGGGTAATCCCCACCTTCTGGACTTTTCAACGAAAACTCAACACCTATAGCACTATCATGGTTGATAGGTTTTGCATTCCATACTTTTCTGTCCCAACCTTCTTTTCCCCCATGGAGATGTATTTTCCCTTGGTTGGGTTCCAGTTTATAGGTCACACCATCCAATTCGAATTGGTTTCCCCTGATCCTACCTCCAACTCTCCCTATCGTAGATCCCAGATAGCAATAATTTTCTTGGTATTCTTTCTTTTGGTATCCTGCAAGGTCATCGAATCCAAGCACCACATCTTCCATTTTTCCATTTCTATCGGGCACATACAAATGGGTCAATGTGGCTCCAAAATCCATAATCGAGGCTTTTATCACCCCTGGGATTTCTATAGTGTACAGTTTTATTTCTTCACCATTTGGTGTACTGCCAAATAGTTCAGCGTTCAGAACAGGTTTGATAAGCATTATTTTAATAGGTTTGAATGCTAAAAATAAAGGCTGAAAATGTAATTACCCAATACTTTGGCAAATTGATTGATAATTATTGATTTTCAGTCTTTGTGCAACCGTAAATTTCAGATTACTTGATTTTCAATGTGGAATTTCTCGCGATCAGGGTTGTGCCCAAAACAAAAGATTTTGGTTCATCAGAAACAATATCATCCAGTTGGTCCAAAAGATGGTTGGCTGCAATTTGCCCCATTTCATATCCCGGCTGGGACACAGTTGTCAGCGCCGGTTCTACCACCGAAGATGTCGGGTTGTTGGTAAATCCAGCCAAAGCGATTTCTTCCGGAATCTTGATTCCTTTTTCTTTCAATATCAACATCACATCGACAGCCACAGGATCTATCATTGCAAATATTGCATCTGCCCGATCCTCCTCCTCCAATATTTTATAAGCAATTTGCCTATTGGACTCTTCATTAAGGTCAGACACATACACCCGGCTTTCATTTTCGGAAATCCCATATTCAGCCAATGCCTTCAAGTACCCTTCTTTCCTCTTTTTGCTGATGTATAAGTCTTGCGGACCCGATATAAATGCAATTTTCCTACAACCCTGCTCCAGCAGGTGATGTGTCACCTGATAAGCCCCATGGGCATCATCTACGGTAACTCTTGACACTGGAATTTCTTCAGTAACCCGATCAAACATGATGAACGGAATCTCCCGATCATAAAGATCCTGCAGGTGTTGATAATTTTTGGTCTCCCTACTGAGGGATATCAACAGGCCATCTACTTGGCTTGCCACAAGAATCCTGATATTGGAAATCTCTTGTACATAGGACTCATTCGATTGGCAAATCATCACATTATAGCCTCTCTTATAAGCGGTATCTTGTATTCCTGATATATTGCTTGAAAAAAAGTGGGATGTCAGCTCAGGCACAATTACCCCCAGCACTTTGCTCCTACTGATCCTCAGACTTTGCGCCAATAAATTTGGCTGATAATTCATACTTTTGGCCATTTCCACGATACGTTGTTTTGTATCTGGATGCAGCTCTGGGGAGTCTTTCAATGCCCTGGAAACTGTGGAGACAGAAACGTTGAGCTTCTTGGCAATCTCCTTCATGGTTACCTGATGGCCTCTTTTCATTGACTGTATTTTGGTTAAGTTACTCCTGATATATTGTAAACAACACTGTTTGACCAACTGCCTTCAATGTCCTCTTATCGATCAAATCCATATTGTCTTCATGGGTATGATGATACCTTCCAAATCCTACCTCCGGCGAAAACTCTATAATATCTATCATAGGTATGCCTGCATTTTTATTTACAAAGAAATGATCATCAGTGATCTCCCCCGTATCTTTAAGTATGAAGAAGTCCGAATATCCCAATTCTATTCCATAATTCCATACCTTGTTGACAATGTTTTTGGCAAAATACATGGAATACCCTTCCCTGTGGAATCTTGCACCCTTGCCACCTACCATATCCAAAAGGATTCCATAAAATGCCTTGTATCCATTTTGGTGTGGATTCTTAGACCAATATTGTGATCCCAAACACCACCAAATCTGGGAATTGTTCCTTCTGGAAGTATGCTCAGGCTCTCCATCATCTTCTCCATCAAACAAAATAAAATCAACACCTACATCAGCTTTCAAATCGGAAGTAGCCAAGACCCTTGCGAGCTCCAAAGCGACACCGACTCCCGATCCCCCATCATTGGCACCATCTATCGGCTCATCCAACCTCTGGGTATCTTTATCAGCAATCCTCCTTGTATCCCAATGTGCAGAGATCATGATCCTTTTCTGGGCCGCTGGGTTATAAGATGCTATGATATTCGTCAAATCCCATGTTTGGTTATCATAGGTAGTGGCTTGAAATTCCTGTGTCTGCACATCCAAGCCAAATTCTTGAAATTTGGAGACAATCCATTCTTTCGTCTGCCGATGCCCAGCTGTCATAGGTACACGTGGACCAAAATCCACCTGTTTTTGGATATAATGAAAAGCCGAATCTGCATTGAATTCAGGAGTATCCCTGTAGTTGACTTCCTCAACAACCTGATCAGATGATGACTTGGGATCACATGCCCAAAAACCCAATAGCAACAATATGCTAAAAAGAATCTTACTCTTCATATGCCCAATCGATTTTATCTTTCATATCTTTTACAATAATCCCCATTGTCTTCAAAGCACTTCTAATCTCATCAACTTTACCATAATTCTTTGCAAGCTTTGCATCCGTGTACAACTTTAGCAAAACCTCCAACAAACCTTCTTGGTGGTCAGGTTTTTCCTCCTGCAATCCCAATATTTCTTCAACAAAAACAACAAAAGTATCGATCATTTTCTCAAATACCTCTTTGCCCAATTGCCCGGCATTTAGCTGGCCAGTATATATGGAATTGATCTTTTTCAAAATATTGAAAAGATGACCAATCGCCTGTGCCGTATTGAAATCATCATCCATAGCCCTGTAGGCATTGGCAATGATCTGTTCTACCTGCTGTGCTTGTTTTTCATCTACCTCCACATCATTGTCGGCTTCAAAAACCAATCCCTTGGCAATCCTCAAGCCATTGATGATTTTTTTGTAGCCTTTCTGTGCAGCCCTCAGTGCGTCATTGGAAAAGTCCAAAGTAGACCTATAATGCGCCGTCAGGATGAAGTAGCGAATAGTCATCGGGCTATAAGCCTGCCCCAACAAGTCATGCTTCCCTGTAAACAACTCCTGAAGTGTAATAAAATTACCCAAAGACTTGCCCATTTTCTGACCATTGATTGTGATCATATTGTTATGCATCCAGTATTTGGCTGGATCCTGATGGTTGCATGCATTACCCTGTGCAATCTCACACTCATGGTGGGGAAACATCAAATCCATACCTCCTCCGTGAATATCAAATTGCTTTCCAAGATACTTGGAACTCATTGCGGTACACTCCAAATGCCAACCGGGAAAACCCGTTCCCCATGGAGAATCCCATTTCATCAAATGTTCCGGAGCGGCATTTTTCCATAAAGCAAAATCTACCGCATTTCTTTTCTCCGACTGACCGTCAAGATCCCTGCTTCCAGAGACCAACTCTTCCAAAACCCTCCCCGATAATTTGCCATACTGTCGGGTTTCATTGTATTTCAACACATCAAAATACACGGATCCATTTACCTCATAAGCCAACCCTTCCTTCAAAATCCCCTGAACCAAGGCTATCTGCTCTGGGATATGCCCAGTGGCCCTCGGCTCAATACTCGGCTTGATGGTGTTTAATGCCAACATATCCCTGTGGTATGAGTCCGTATATTGCTGCGCCACTTCCATTGGTTCGAGTTGTTCCAATTTGGCTTTTTTGGCAATTTTATCCTCCCCTTCATCAGCATCTCCCTGAAGGTGACCTACATCTGTGATATTTCTGACATACCGTACCTTCATCCCAAGATGCGTCAAATACCTGTATACAGTATCAAAAGTGATCGCAGGCCTACCATGTCCCAAGTGGGCATCACCATAGACTGTCGGCCCACAAACATACATCCCTACGAAAGGTGGACTTAGTGGTTCAAAAATCTCCTTTGTTCTGGAAAGGGTGTTGTATATTTTAAGTTGGGATTTATGTTTCATAGTTATCATCTTGCTTACTCTACCCAAAAACGGGTCAAATACATCAAGTTTTTAAATAAGCCTGCAAATTAGGATTTAGAATTTATCTTAAGAAGAATCTAGGCGATTTTCGGATCAACTTTAACCTTATTTTAATCCTAAATCGTTCAATAATTCATTTATTTCATCTTTAGTAAGGCTATCCAATTCACTTTTGTCATAAATGTAAACCAAATAAACTTCCTCTTCCTTCCTTAAAATAAATGATATCACTCTAGCACCTCCCGATTTCCCCCTGTTTTTGGAAGAAATTGAAATTCTGATCTTGTGAAGATTTTGACCTAAGGAAACCCCTAATTTAGGTTCTTCAGATAGTTTTTCGATCAGTTCTTCAAGTTCAGTTTTTAGAGATGGGTATTTTTTAGCTAATTTTTTGAAAAGCTTCTTGAAAACTGGCGTAATGATTACATCAAAGCTCATTTAAAAAATCTTTGGCTTTTTGCTTTGGCAATTTGCCTTCTTTTATAAGCTTCACTTCAGCCAGGCTAACTTTAAGATTTTCCAAGGCATCCTCATCAACCACTTCTATCTTTACGTAATCAAGCGTTCTGATGAACTCAAGAAAAGTCTTGTATTTATTTTCCGAAATATTTAAAGTCAGCTGTTTCATAATTACACAAAGCAAATTTACTAAAGATCAAATCTAAAATCTTCTGATCAATCCAATTATCCCTTAAACAAATTTACATTAATAAAAGGTCAATTTCAAAAAAGTTCTTTCCCACCCCAAAAGGTTGCATTTGAGATCTTTTTTTTGGCAAAAAAGACCTGAACTACAATTGTCCAGGTCTTTTTGATTCAGTTAGTTGATCTTTTTAAGAGTAATTATTAATGCTTGAAATGCCTCACTCCTGTCATCACCATACTCATGCCACGCGCATCGCAGAAATCAATAGAATCCTGATCTTTGATAGAACCTCCTGGCTGAACTACCGCGGTAATCCCTTCTTTTGAAGCGATTTCCACACAATCTGGGAATGGGAAAAATGCATCTGATGCCATCACCGCACCCTTTAATTCAAACCCAAAAGACTTTGCCTTTTCAATAGCCTGTCTCAACGCATCTACCCGGGAAGTCTGTCCTACACCTGAAGCAAACAGCTGATTGCTGTTGCTCAAGATAATGGTGTTGGATTTGGTATGTTTACAGATTTTGGCTGCAAAGACCAATGCATTCTGCTCCTCATCCGAAGGAGACACTTTCGTAACTACCTTAAAATCCGCCTTCGTCTCAGTTTGCAGATCTTTATCCTGCTCAATGATTCCATTGAGCAAGGTTTTGATTTGTTTAGTACCTTCTATCTGGATTTTTTGTCTTAGAAGAATTCTGTTTTTCTTCCCTTTCAATAATGCCAAGGCGTCCTCATCAAATGATGGCGCTATCAATACCTCAAAGAAAAGGCTGTGCATTTCTTCAGCGGCAGCCAAATCTACATTCTTATTCGTGATCAATACACCACCAAATGCGGAGGTAGTATCTGCTGCAAATGCCTTTTGATACGCTTCCTTCACTGAATCAGCAAGTGCAACACCACAGGCATTGGTATGCTTCAAAATCGCAAAAGCAGTTTCTTCTTTGAATTCCGCAATCAATGCTACTGCCGCATCCACATCCACGAGGTTGTTGTATGACAATTCCTTGCCATTCAACTGGTCAAACAACTCTTCCAAATCTCCGTAAAAATGTGCCGCTTGATGTGGGTTCTCTCCATATCTCAATCCCTTAGATTTGGACTCGGAAATTTTCAGGGCAGGAATATTTTCTGTTCTATTGAAATAATTGAAGATATGCGTATCATAATTGGATGACACTTGGAAAGCCTGTGCAGCAAAATATCTTCTATCTTCCAAAGTAGTCGCTCCATCTTGGGCTTTCAACCTCTCTTCCAATTCACCATACTGGGCTTTGGAGGCAATGATCGTGACATCTTTGAAGTTCTTGGCGGCTGCCCGTATCAAAGAAATCCCACCAATATCAATCTTCTCAATAACATCCGCTTCAGAAGCTCCTGAAGCTACAGTTTCCTCAAATGGATACAAATCCACAATTACCAAATCTATTGCGGGAATACCAAATTCCGTGGCTTGCGAAATATCACCTTCATGATCCCTTCTGTGTAGGATTCCGCCAAAAATCTTAGGATGTAGGGTTTTTACCCTTCCCCCAAATATCGATGGATAACCCGTCAATTCTTCAACAGGGATTACTTCAGCTCCTTGTTCTTCAATAAACTTCTGTGTTCCACCTGTAGAGTAGATTTTCACCCCTTGAGCTTTGAGTTGTGCTATAATCGGTTCAAGATTGTCTTTGTAAAAGACCGAAATTAGAGCGGATTGGATTTTTTTGTTTGCCATAATTTAAATTCACCACAAAGGCACAAAGACACAAAAGTCAATTTGCATTTGAAAGTGTGTATAGTGATTGGATTTTTTTCAAGTTGCAAAGGTAGGAAAACCAAGGCATTAAAGCAGGCTTTCTATGACATTTGGAAAGTATTTATGCTCCAATTCATGCACTTTTTGGGCAATATCTTCCGGAGTATCTGATTCCTGTACTTCCACTCCTGCCTGAAAGACAACTTTCCCCTCATCATAATTCTCATTTACGAGATGGATGGTTATCCCCGTTTCTTCATCTTTGGCAGCTTTGACAGCTTGGTGTACATGCATGCCATACATTCCTTTCCCTCCATACTTTGGGAGCAGTGCGGGATGGATATTGACGATTTTGTCTGGAAAGGAGCGGATCAAATTCTCCGGAATCTTCAATAAAAACCCGGCCAACACAACCAAATCCACCTCTAATCCCAGCAGCATCCTAGTCAACAACCCTGCCTCCAAATCTGCTTTGTTGAATATGAAAGTCGGAACATCAAATTTCTTCGCCCGCTCTAGTACAAAAGCGTCTTTCTTATTTGAGGCAATCAATGAGATTTGGGCTATTTCAGAATCCTGAAAATACTCCATTATTTTCTCAGCATTGGAACCGCTTCCTGATGCAAGTATTGCTATTTTTTTCACCGGGATTTCTTTTTTGGTTTTGAAAAAACAAAAATAGAGAAATAGAAAAGAATTCAATCCTCTTTCTGGGATTTAGACTGCTTGGGTATAAAAACTTATATGATTATCCGCAATGGCACCAGTAGTTAAATTATGTAGTTGTAATCATGCGGATAATTGTCAACTGTCGACGGTTGACAGTCAACTTGCCCTGGAAACAATAATGGATACATTATTTTAAATGGCTATTCGTAAGAAAGCTGATATACATAAAAACTTATAACCTTAGGTAGCACAATACACGTTAACAAAACTGAATCCTAAAAATAATCGACCATGAAAAAGTTTCTTTTATTCTCAATTATTGCCGCACTGATTGCCTCGTGTACAGTAGTCAGGCAAGGCGAAGTGGGTGTCAAGCGTAAATTTGGTAAGCTCAATGAAAACATCTCCGATGCAGGGCTTGTTGGCTACAATCCGTTGACCACTACAGTGATCAAAGTCCCTATCAGAACTGTCAACCAAGAGGTAAAACTCAATCTTCCGAGCAAGGAAGGGTTGACAATAGAATCAGAAATTTCCATCCTTTACAATATCGAAAAAAACAAGGTCCCATTCATCCTGGAAAATGTAGGAGAAAACTATGAAAGAGTCTTGATCATGAATGTCTTCCGATCCGCAGCGGCAGATGTGACGGCGCAATACATGGCCAAAGACATGCACTCAGGCATGCGGGGGCAAATAGAGAACCAAATACAAGACAGAATGCATGAATCACTCCGGGAGAGGGGTTTTATCATTGAGAGAGTTCTCATGAAAAGCATCAAACTGCCTGCGGAATTGAGTAGGGCTATCGAGAGAAAACTGCAAGCAGAACAGGAGGCACAACAAATGGAATACGTGCTGGACAGGGAAAGAAAAGAAGCAGAAAGAAGACGTATCGAAGCTGAAGGGACTCGGGATGCCCAAAAAATCCTAGCAGAGGGCTTGGTTCGGGAAATCATCGAATTGAGAAGCATCGAAGCCTTCAGGGAACTGTCAAACTCCCCAAACACGAAAATCATCATCACCGATGGCAAAACCCCTTATCTGATCAATAGCCAGAGGGATTAGGTAGAGAAAAACAAATCTAATTTTTCAAGCAGGTCTAAGTGGGAAATCATCTGCAAAGACCTGCTTTTCTTTTGGTATTTTCAGATATAAGGAAAATTTTACAAGAAAAAGCGAATAGCTGCTTCAGAAATAACACGCAACAATTCATAAGAAGAAAATCAATGAAATGTGAGGAATATATTTATTTAAGACTGTAAATTGAAAGCATAATAAAACATTTGATTATGTTGACAAAAGTACAAGTGAAAAAACAATTAGGAAACATACCTGAAGAGTTTTCACTGGATAATTTGGTTGAACAACTGATTGTGATTCAGAAAACCGAAAAAGGCCTTAAAGACTCTGAAAAGATTGATTAGCAGATAATCAATTGTTTTAACCTGCGATTATCAGCCCAATCTGCGTCATCAGTGTTCCATACTACAACAAGCCCATACTAATTATCCCTGTCAGCATCAATAATTTTGACAAAACACTTAACTCTGTAAAGTGAGCTTTTCGGTCTGCTACATATATTTTATACATAAACAAAAAGAAAAGAAAGCTCAACCCTCCAAAGTAATAGAATAATGATGAATTGTTTATTTTGAAGGTCACAACCAAGATTGCACAGACAAAAACGATGGCAATCGCAAAAATCACCCTTTTGGTATTTCTAAACCCGATTACAATCGGAAGTGTCCTACAGCCATGCTTTCTATCACCCTGCCTGTCCTCTATATCCTTGATGATCTCCCTGATTAAATTGATGAAAAAAGCAAAGATTGCATAAGTCAAAACCAACAATTCCGATTTTTGATAATAATATCCCACCATCCAAATTGCTGTACCAGTCAATAATGCCACAACAAAGTTCCCCACAAATGGCAGCCTCTTCAATAAATTGCTGTATAGCCAAAGTAAAAATGCCGCGATAAAGAAAATCACACCAATCCTAGGGCTAACTATCCAAGCAATCCCTATCCCAGTAAAATTGAGGAGAGTATGATAAAAAATCGCTACCCTTCTACGCATCCCTTTGCCTATAACCACCTCATTTGGCTTGTTGATATAGTCGATTTTCACATCATAATAATCGTTGATCACATAGCCTCCTGCTGTCAAAATCACCGTTGCCAATACCATCAGGTATAAATCAATATCTTGAAGAACCGGCAATCCACGCCTATTCGTTTCAACCAAAAAATAGGCTGCCATCATCTGCGCAAAAGCAACAATCAACAAATTCGCAGGCCTGCTGATCTTCAGTAAACTCCAAAAAGAAAAAGACTTAGCCATGTGTTGTATATTTAACCATAAAAGTACAACAAGAATCTGGTATTGGAAGGATGGAGAAGGTTTTAGATTCTAGATTTCAGAAGGCAGATTTTATAGAGACAAAAGGTACAAGAAGCAAAATACAAGGTTTGGGACAGTCATGAAATGCCTATCCCTATGATCCATAAGTAGGAAATTGAGTTTTCCTTAAAAATAAAAAAATGCCAACCAATTTAAGAAAGACCATTGAAAAGATTCGGCTAAAGCCTCCTGATCTAGCTCTATACCCTTAGTGGATGGGCTAAAGCACCATCCTAATTGAGAATCCCAAAATCTTTCAATCTTTTTCCGCCAAGCCAAACTCCAGACAAAAAGCTTTTGCGGGTCTTAGCCCCTCTGCTTCCTTTGCGAGAGCCTCTAAGCCCTACCTCTCTTCTGCCAAAGCTACCTTCAACTGAAAATAAGAATACCTTTCACCAAAATGCTCTTTCAAAGGCTTCAGAAAATGTGTGCCCTGCCTTCTATAAGCTAGGCGAATGTTGAGGATATCATCTTTTGCCAAAAACTTCTCTGCCTCTACTACTTTCTTTTTGACCATGTTCACCAAATGCTCTTCCACGGTATTGAAAGTCATTCCTCGCTCTTCAGCTATTTGGTATATATTTTTCCCCTCTTTGAAAAGCTTTAAGGTCATCGCTTCAGACTGGGAACTGCGAACTGGCTTGGTTCTTTGGGTTTGTACTTTTCGCTGTGGTGTGAGCTTGTTTTTCTTGACATAGTCATCTATGATTTTCAGAAAATCATCTCCATAACTCTGTGCCTTCACCTGGCCAACTCCTGAAATCGTCAAAAACGAAGGTTCGTCAACAGGCAAATAGGTAGCCATCTCCAACAATGAACTATCCGCAAATACCACATAAGGTGGTACTCCACTTTTTTGGGCAATCGAATATCTCAAAGCTTTCAATTCATCCAACAATTCTTCATGATGTGTACTTGGTTTACTTGACACCTCTGACAGGGACTCTCCCATTGGAAGCAAGATCTTTTCTTTTGCTTTCAGCTTTTGCCAGGCAAATTCTGTGAGCTTCAAGGTCGGAAATTGGTTACCTGCCTCTGCCAAATAATCTTCCTGGATCAGCTTGTCCCCCAAATCCTTCCAAAAAGACTCCGGTCTGTCTTTTCCTATTCCATAAACACTCAAACTTTGGTGTGCTTCTTGGACTTTGGCAGACTTAGAGCCCCTCAGCACCAAAATCACGTATCCTATCCCAAAACTCTCGCCCAACCTGGCTATGGTCGAAAGCAACATCTGGGAAGGAATGGTCATGTCATGGCGATTGCCTTTTTGGAAGCATATATCACAATTGCCACAATCTCCTGCATGGTTCTCCCCAAAGTAATTCAGCAAAAATTTTCTCCTGCAGAGCTTCGTCTGACAAAATGATTTCATCTTTTCCAACTTTTCCTGCATCACATGGGTAAACTCCTGGTTCTCCCCTTGCTCCAGCATCCTGCCTAGCGTCACTGCATCTTGGCCAGAGTAAAACAGCAGAGCATCACTTGGAAGCCCATCCCTTCCTGCCCTACCAGTTTCCTGATAATAGCCTTCTATATTTTGGGGCATATTCATGTGGACGACAAACCTTACATTCGATTTGTCTATCCCCATACCAAAAGCAATCGTGGCCACCATGATTTTGATTTCGTCTTTGATAAACAACTCTTGGTTTTTCTCACGCTCTTCCCTTGGCAATCCTGCATGATATGGCAAGGCAGACAATCCTCTCGCCTGAAGTTCTGAGGCTGTCTCCTCCACATTTTTTCTGGATAGGCAATATATCACACCTGAGTCTTTTTTGTGAAAGTCCAAAAACTCCAACAATTTGCCCATGGCATCCCTTTTGGCTGTGACACGATAGGTGATATTGCTTCTGTCAAAAGATGAAATAAACCACTGTGGAGTTTTTAGTCCCAACTTATCTGCAATATCTTTTCTGGTCAATTTATCAGCTGTGGCAGTCAATGCAACAAATGGTATTTGGGGAAATAATTTCCTCAATTCCCCAATTTTCAAATACTCAGGCCTAAAATCATGCCCCCATTGGGAAACACAATGTGCTTCATCTATGGCAACAAGAGACAAATTCACCGTTTTCAGAAAATCTATCAAAGGATAATCCCCTCTATACAGGCGCTCGGGGGCGATGTACAACAATTTGATTTTTCCCGATTGGATCTGGGAAGATATAAAACGCTGTTCACTTTGACTTTGGGAAGAATTCAAAAATGCAGCAGAAATCCCATTGGCATTCAATGCATCCACCTGATCCTTCATCAAGGAAATCAAGGGAGAAATCACCAAAGTCAAACCCTCAAAAACCATTGCGGGGACTTGGTAACACACTGATTTCCCACCACCTGTGGGCATCAGGACAATGGTATCTTTTTTTGTAAGAACAGAATGGATAATCTGTTTTTGATTGCCCCTGAAATCGGAATACCCAAAAAACTCCTTTAAAATCTCCTCTGGTTTTTTGACTGATACAGCTTGGTTCATGACTTTATGATAGATAAAAATGAAAATTTAAAGATACTAAATTTTGGGCTTTTGGGGAAGGGAAATAATTCCCACGCATTAAAATTTGATAAATATTTAACTTTAACAATATTTATTTTACCATTACCAATACTTTGGAATAGTAGTTGCACTATAACAGACATAATATATTTTAAACTAAACCAATTATTGTTATGTCTACTAAATTGAAATTGAAAGGAAACTGGAACGAAATGAAGGGTAAGTTGAAGGAGAAGTATGGCGAATTGACTGATGATGATTTAGCTTACGCCGAAGGTCAAGAAGATCAACTTCTAGGCAAACTCCAGAAAAAAACAGGTGCTGCCAAAGAAGAATTGAGCAAATACCTTTTTGAAGATTAAATAGCACATCAATTGATTAAAACCAGTTGATCATGAATAATTGCTTAAAAGCGGCTCTGTGCCGCTTTTTTTTATTTTATTGAGACTTTTATGATTCTCTGCAATTTTACTTGTGTGTAAACTAGACACATAAATTATAATGGCTAATCATTTTACCTTAAAACCAAACTTTTTCCTCACTTTTCAAGTAAAATCATATGTATATACGCTACTTTGCCACAAGCCAAACAAAGTTTCTCCAACAACGGATTTTCATTACTGTTGACTGTCGTCCGTTGACACTCGTGCGCTCCACCACGGCGGACAGGCGTGGCGTAGTAGACGATTATCCGCAACATGATGGTTTGCTTACTTCATTACTGGCAAAGTAGCGGATAATCATATAAAATCATCATACTTTTAATCAATCAAACTTAACCACATGGAATTATCACTTTCTGAAAAACTGCTTTTGTTGGCGATTCATCGTGAAAACGGGAAATTCATCACTTCCGATTTACATCTAAACTATAGTTTGGCGGGAGCTATTTTATTGGAGTTATCAATCAAAGAACATCTTAAACTAGTAGATGGCAATGTATACCTCAAGGATATTGAAAAAATAGACAGCCCTCTTTTGCTTGGAGTGACCAACTTGATCCAAGAGTCAAAGAAACCCAGAACACTTAAATATTGGACTCAGACATTGGGTCGGAAAAGTGGTAAATTCAGGTGGTCTGCATTGAAAGGGTTGGAATCAAAAAGAATAGTTAGAAACCAAGAAAAAGCATTTTTGGGGATTTTCCCGTACAAAAGATCATTTATCCTAGACAAACAGCTAAGAAATGAAATACATGACTCATTGAAGCAGTTTATCAGAAACCCAGATTTCCAAAACACCGAGCAAATAGCATTGTTGGGATTGATAGATGCGAGCCAAATGCATAAGTTGTTAACATCAGACAGCCAAAACAAGAAGGCAATCAAAAAGAAAATCCAAGAAATCGTCAAAGAAAACCCTATAAAAGATACTGTAGAAATTGCTATCAAGGAAATTCAGGCTGCAATCCTGACGATTATTGCCATAAGTGCAGCTACATCAGCTAGTGCAAGGTAAATAGAATCTGAAAAACCATTCAAGCCCTTGTTTTGTACAATGTACCAAGTATGAAGTACAAGGAGAGCTAATAGAACTTAAAATCCGCTAAGCATATATGTCCCGCGCTTAGCGGACAAATATTTGCAATTAAAAAAATACAAAAGGAATTTATGGCTAATTCATCAGCAAGCTTGCTTGATGAACATCTTTAAAACCTTTAATTTATGATGAAAAAACAACTTCCCTTTTCATTATCTATGCTTTGACATAAATTGCTCGTAATCAAATTTTTCACCCCTACCCAACTCATCCATCCCCTGTAGAATTTCTTTTCTTTGCGCATCCGTAAGTTCATTCCAAAAATCTTTTTCACTTGCTTTTACAAAATCCTTTAGCTTTTCAATCAGCTTAATATCAGTGATTTTTGTAATGTATTCGATAAGAGCATATTTTTCTGTTTGGATGTCCATAACTTGACCTTTTTTTTACAAAGTTAATAATATGATTATCCCAAATCTCAACAACTAAACCGCAAATGTCAACAACATCTGATATTTTGAAAAGTTTCGCCATTCAACAACTTTTAAACGTTGCAACCTTTAAACATTTTTACAATTTTATAACTCCTCTTCTACACCAAAGGAAATAATTCTGCCACCTTGACAGCAGGTCAACATAAATCCTTAAATTTGAATATAAATATAAACCCAAAAGTAAATGGCATATTATCACAGACTTGGAAACATCCCTCCAAAGAGACATACACAATTCAGACAGCCCGATGGTAGTCTATACAAAGAAGAATTGGTGAGCTCCAAGGGGTTTTCTGGCATTTATTCAAACTTATATCACATCCACAACCCCAATAATGTTCAGAAAATCGGCAAGCCCATTCCTTTTGATTGGGAAATCGCCAAGGAACACGGCTTGAATCAGACTCATCTAAAGACAGCTGGTGTAGGCACAACGGGCAAAGACTACCTCAGTGCGAGAAAAATGCTGATGAAAAACAATGATGTGATGATGGGAATTTGCTCTCCAGAGCAAAGAAAGATGGATTTCTTTTTCAAAAATGCTGATGGAGACGAGTTGCTTTACATCCATGATGGCGAAGGTGTGATGTATTCCCAGTTTGGGAAACTGGAAGTGAGACAGGGGGATTACATTGTGATACCGAGAACTACCATCTATAGATTCGAATTTAAGGAAGAAGGTCCACTCAGGCTCTTGGTCATAGAATCCAAAGGACCAATTGAGACTGTCAAAAGATATAGAAATGAGGTAGGCCAGCTTTTGGAACACTCACCTTATTGCGAAAGGGATATTCGTCCCCCGCATGAAATGTACACCGAAAACGAAAAAGGAGAACACCTCATTCAGATCAAAAAACAGGGGATGCTTCATCCATACACATATGGACACAGCCCGTTGGACATTGTTGGTTGGGATGGATATCTTTATCCTTATGCCCTTTCGATCCATGATTTTGAACCGATCACAGGCCGAATCCATCAGCCACCTCCAGTGCATCAAACTTTTCAGGCTTGGGGATTTGTGATTTGCTCATTTGTCCCAAGATTGTTCGATTACCATCCATTGGCAATTCCAGCTCCATACAACCACAGCAACATTGACTCTGACGAAATCTTGTATTATGCCGAAGGTGAGTTTATGAGCAGAAAAGGAATCGACAGGGGTTCTTTTACCCTTCACATGGGCGGCTTGCCACATGGCCCACACCCAGGAACTGTAGAAAAATCCATCGGAGCAAAAGCCACTGAAGAACTTGCGGTAATGTTGGATACTTTTAATCCTATGTACGTCACAACCCAAGGATTGGAATTCGTAGATCCAGATTATCCGATGAGTTGGAGGGAGTAAATTAGGAGAAAATCTTCAACTCCCTTAGGGTAAAATAACTAGATAGCTCTAAAAAGGAAGGGCATGTCCCAAAAGCCAATACCGGGATTACCTAACCTAACATCGATTTTACAAAGCAACCCAGATAAGGAAAAAAGGCAAAAAGAGTAGCTTCTTTTGCCTTTTCCCTTATTCTTAACTTATTGACCTGGCTTGCTCCAAACTGCTTGATACTTTTTCCATTGCCTTCTACTTGGGACCCCAAACTGTTTCAGATTGTCTTCTGACCAGATTTATGTTATGCAATGCCTCAAATCACCTTTAGATTATCACCTGCTACTTGATACCAGTATATAGGCATATCTTCTCTCTTGCAACTAAACTACTATCGGCTAAATACCGATAGGTTTGGTTTCGCCTAATGGCGACCAAAGTGCATCCGAGGCTTAGTGTTGTGAAAAACTTGGTGACCTTTGTGGTTATAATTCTCACCATAAGGATCACAAAGAAAAAAAAACACTAAAGTCCATGCTTCCTTTGGGATTTTTGGGTTTAGCGAATTGGAAGAGTCATATTTAAAGTTGGTAGAAAAGAGGTTTCGTGGTTATTATTGGAAGGAATTCACCAATCTATTCACCAGCGCAAGGATTATACTTCCCTTGGCAATTATTTTTTTGATTTATCAATCCTCTGTTATTCTCAAGGATTCGGGCACATGGTATCTAACAATGATTGTTTTCTTGCTTTTATCATTTGCGTGGATAGCTTTCAGATATTGGGGCTTGCACAAAAAGTATAAAAATTATGCATCCTATTTTGCCCACAACCAACTTTACGCTTTTATGAATCTGGGGATCAACTTTTGCATCCAGGGACATTTTTTTCTTTACCGAAAAGACGAAGCTTTGGAAAACACCTTTGGTCAAGCTTTTCTGGGGGGGTTAACATTGGTTATATCCCTACTATTCATAGGCATCCTGATATTGCCGAGAGTATTGGATAGAAATATTTCTGACACTGAAAAACTGATAGAGATTTATGGAGAAAGTGAAAAAACTAAATAGATAGACCATTGCACTTTCTTGAACTCCAAGAAAACTCGAACAACCTCCCCTTTTCAACTTTCCTTTCAACCTAAGACTCAGTAAATTCACACTATGGAAAAGTAGGATTTGTTTTGGAACTTGAGGAGGTTTTTGATGAAATGATTTAAGAACATCCATACTTCGTATGAAAGGTTCCCATAGTCACTTTTGCATATTTTTTGTATATATCCTCATAACCACCTTCCTCCAAAACACTAAATATCAATAAAGTATGAAAATATTTAATATCCATAGATATTTTTAAAAACACAATAATGTATCTTAAACAGAAACAATCGTATTTCATTAAATAAATGGATTTTTCTTAGATTTTTCTTTTGCTTTATTGAATTTAATCTCTAATTTTCAACACTTTCAAGTAAGATATGCCAAATTTAAGTATTGCAGAATTAGCCTATTTTATCTTGAACCCACCTATCCCACCACCCAACGAAAATAATATTTGATTTTGATTATGAAACTAGGAATATTAGGAGGAACCACGCTTTCAAAAACTTTAGGCAACAAATATTTGTCCACGGGGGCAAATGTAGTGTTTGGAGTTCGGCAAGGATTCGAAACAGTGGATGTGGAATGGAAAATCCTAAATATGTTTTCGGATAAGGTATTCAGCTACAAAGAAGCGATCGACAAATCGGATATAATCCTGATATGCTGCGAAAATGAGCATTTGGTCAAAGTTTGTGAAGCCCTCAAAGAGGTAGATTTGACAGACAAATTACTCATCGATTGTACAAACAGTGCCTACAACAAGTATTTTTACTGCAATACTACTTTTATCCAAGAAAGCATAGGTGGCACACCACCAATCTACAAAGCATTCAATAACCTGGGGATAGATTATCCCAAATCAGATGTCTTGGGAATGATCAACGAGACTTATTTTTGTGGTGAAAAAGGAAATGATAAATGTAGGGTAAAGAAACTAATTGAACTGATCGGATTCAAAGCTATAGATGCTGGTGAAATAGAAAGCGCATTGCTTTTGGAAGCTTTTTATCACCTAAAGAAAGAGATCACTTTCACCAAAAGAGAAAACACCGACTACCATTTCAAGTTAATTTCCTTCTAATCACCCAACAACAAAATCTTCGGGATATTTTGGGCTAAATTATTCCCTGCGGTATAGCACTAGGCAAATCGCTTTTAGCCAAACCTCCCTTCAAGGGTTTAAGCTTGACAACCTTGAACCATGCCCCCAACCCAACGCACCTAAACCGCCCCCATCGAAGGGCTTCTCACTTTGAAATTCTCAAAAGCGATTCCCCTGAATATTAACCGTAATGGTTTCTCCCTTCCATAATTTTGAAAAATAAAATATGTGCCATCTTTCGCGCATGTTCCTTTGCGTAATCCGCATGCACTCCTGTAAAGTTTGAATCCAGGGTTTCAAACCACAGCTCCAACCAATTCCCAAAATGTCTTTGTTCAATGGAATGATTCGTCATTGTATCTACCGACTTATGTACTGGCACAGGGTTGAACTTGCCGGCACCGGGACCACTTTGCAACAACACCATTTCCCAAAAATCAGTCAAGCGTTCCAAATGCTCCTCCCAATCTTCAACAATTTGGTTGAAAATTGGTCCCAAGGATTCATGCTTCCTCACTTTGGAGTAAAAAGTCCGTACCAAAACAGAAACCTCTTCCCTTGTTTTAATTTCTTTCATCTCTCTTGCTCTTTCAATATTGGTGCTAAAACTTCCAACCTTCCATCAATTCCTTCCGGCATAGGCAAACCCAACAAATTGGCAATCATCGGGTAAACATGGATGTTTTGAAACGAATCTATTTTCATGCCTTCACAGACCTGAGGTCCATTTGCATAGAATATGGCATGCATTTCTTTATATTCAGGACTGAACCCATGTTCTCCAAACACTTCCGTTTTCATCATGGCAGCCCTGTTTTGATATTTCATCATGTCCGAAGATGTCGCAAGGTAAAACCCCAAGTCAGGTATTACCAATAATTCCCCCAAACGATTGGCATAACTATCTGTATTTTTATAATACTGCTTGTCTTTCACTTTGACCACATCGAATGGTCCCTCTATCATTTTCAGATCGAGATAAACCTGCTCCAATTCCAAAGGGTTATCCAAATAAACATGTGCCAAAGCCCCGTTATTAACAATTCTTCCTGCAATATTTTCCGTGATTTTATCCAAATTGAGAAGATTCTGCCTTGGGACATCGACCATACCATGATCAGACACCAAAAACACATTGATATCAAGGTCAATACTTTTTAGTCCCTCAAACAGTGCCCCCAATTCCCTATCTAGTTTATTTAGCTTTTTACTAAGTTCAGAATCATTGCTAGGGCCATAAGCATGACCCACATCGTCCATATCTGAAAAGTACAGGGTAATCAACCTTGGCCTTTCCTCTGAGGGCAACTCCAACCACTCAAAAACCTTAGAGACTCTGGTCAAATTTGACACCCCGCCATCGTAGTTCTTATAATAGCTTGGGCGAATTCCCTGGATATCTGCCTCTGATCCCACAAAATAATAGCTCGCTGCTTTCATTCCATTTTGCTCCGCAAGCACCCAAAGTGGGGTGCCACCATACCAATAGCCATCTTCTACAATACTTCTATCACGAATACTGTAGACTGTGTTTTTCGATGGATCAAAAAACGAATTGTTGACCAGGCCATGATTTTCGGGTTTCATCCCTGTGGCGATGGAATAGTGGTTCGGAAAAGTCTTGGTGGGAAATGAAGGTATCATCGAAGTAGCGGCCGTACCATTTTCTATAAACCTACTGATATTCTCTGGCTGAAAGCGCTCTGTGTAGTCGAACCTGTACCCATCTAGGGAGATCAATATGACATAGGTATCTCGTTCCTGTCCATATGATTGGTTTTGACAAATAATAAAAGCAAAATAAAACAGGGTGATCAACTTCAATTTTCCCATTTTTCGTGAGGATTTTTAATCCACCAAAGGTACGGTTTGCCTTTTGATCAGGCAATCATTCCAAATAAATTAGTGATTTGATAATGCTGCATGCGATCTTCGTTTAATTGATGAAACGATTTTGGACAAAATATATCTGTTCTGATTTTTTTTGAAAAGCTAGGGATCGTTTTAGTGAATACAACAAATCTTGGATAGGTACCTAAAAATATTTCCGATTCCTTTTTTAAAATGAAATCAGAGCACCTGCTTGATCTGATTTCTACGATGGTTAATTTTATTTATATCTTTGCAAGAACCAACCCAAATATGTTTGTTATATGAAAAATAAAATTATTGCATTTGCTACGGCCACATCACTACTTTATGCTTGTGGTACAGCTGAAGAAAAAACAGAATCTATGAACCCATTCTTTGAGCCATACGAGACACCTTTTGAAGTGCCTCCTTTTGATAAATTCAAAAACGAGCACTTCGCTCCAGCCTTGCGAGAAGGCATCAAAGCACAGCAAAAAGAGATTGATGATATCGTCAACAACCCTGACGTTCCTACTTTCGAAAACACCATTGAGGCAATGGAATATTCCGGGGAACTACTTGGCAATGTTTCCAGGGTATTTTACAATCTCAACTCAGTCAATACCAATGATGAAATCCAGGGGATTGCCAAAGAAATGGCTCCAGAGATCTCGGCACACAGTGACAACATCTCCCTCAATTCCAAACTCTTCGAAAGAGTAAAGGCTGTATGGGAAAACAAAGACCAACTCGATCTCAACGCAGAACAGCATAAACTCCTGGAGAACACCTATAAGTCCTTTGTGAGAAATGGAGCAAACCTTAACGATACCGACAAGGAAAAACTAAGGGAAATCAACAGCAAACTCTCTTCCCTGACACTGCAATTTGGCCAAAACCTGCTTGCAGAAACCAATGCCTATAAGCTGGTGGTTGATAAGGAAGAAGATCTGTCTGGACTTCCAGAAGGACTAATCAGCGCAGCGGCAGATGATGCCAAAGCTGCCGGAGAAGATGGGAAGTGGTTATTTACACTCCAGAATCCAAGTGTAATGCCATTCCTTCAGTATGCAGACAACCGTGAATTGAGAAAGCAAATCTGGGAAGCTTACAAAAACAGGTCGGATCAAGGAAACGAATTTGACAACAAAGCAGGCTTGATAGAAACTGCTAACCTGAGAAGGGAAAAAGCACAGCTGTTGGGTTACAATACCCACGCAGATTATGTCTTGGAAGAGTCAATGGCAAAAAATGCAGATAATGTATATAAGCTTTTGAACCAACTATGGGCTCCGGCTTTAGCCAAAGCCAAAGTGGAAAGAGATGAAATGCAAGCAATGGTAAAATCAGAAGGGCATGATTTTACAATCGAGCCATGGGATTGGAGGTATTATGAAGAAAAACTCAGAAAGCAAAAGTTTGATCTGGATGAGCAGGAAATCAAGCCATATTTTTCTTTGGAAAAAGTTCAGGCCGGGGTTTTCATGGTCGTCAAAAATCTCTGGGGTTTGACTTTTGAGGAAATCAAGGATATCCCTGTCTACCATGAGGAGGCCAAGGCATATGAAGTAAAAGAAGCCGACGGTACGCATGTTGGTGTAATCTACATGGATTTTCATCCTAGGGCTTCGAAAAGAGGTGGTGCATGGATGACTTCTTACAGATCCCAAAAAACAGAAAACGGTGTAAGAAAAGCGCCTGTTATTTCCATTGTGTGTAATTTCTCAAAACCTACCGGAAATGCCCCTGCTTTGTTGACATTTGATGAAGTGACGACTTTCTTCCATGAATTTGGCCATGCGCTTCATGGATTGCTATCAAATGTACAATACCAGAGCTTGGCCGGCACATCTGTCCCAAGGGACTTTGTGGAACTCCCTTCACAGGTAATGGAAAATTGGGCTACAGAGCCTTCAGTCATGAAGCAGTATGCTTTCCATTATGAAACTGGAGAAGTCATCCCTGATGAATTGATCACAAAGTTGACGAAAAGCGGCACGTTTGGACAAGGTTTTGCCACTACTGAATACCTTGCAGCTTCTTTGCTTGATTTGGATTATCATACCCAAAGTTCAAACATCAGCAGCAACGCAAGTGATTTTGAGAGTGCTTCTTTGGAAAAAATTGGATTGATAGATGAAATCATCCCAAGATACAGAAGTCCGTATTTCCAGCATATTTTTGCAGGAGGATATTCCTCAGGATATTATAGCTACATCTGGTCAGGGGTATTGGATACAGATGCTTTCCAAGCTTTCAAGGAAACCGAACTTTTCAACCAAGAAAAAGCACAGGCATTCAGAAAAGAAATCCTTGAAAGAGGTGGCACTGATGAGCCTATGAACATGTATGTCAACTTCAGGGGAGCCGAACCAAAAATCGACGCATTGCTGAAAAAACGAGGTCTTGACCAAGTCAAAGTAGATCGGTCGAATTAAGTGCTTGATGATGATCCGCTATGACACCAAGATGCATTTAGGCACTTGTAATCATGCGGACAATCGGAATGAAAGCAGGATTATATAAAGTATTTTAAGAATCCCTATCTAAAAAGCCCCATTCAGAGAAAACTGAATGGGGCTTTTTAATTTTATTTTTGCGGATAATCACTTCTTTGCCAGTAGCTCTATAGACCATCCCCAACAAAGGATCTATCCAGTCTGTTGACTACGCTGTGGAGAAGTGTGAACAATAGACGATTAACTCCAGCATTATGACTTTGTTATTTATTTACCAGCAAAGTAGCGGATAATCATTTTCCCATCTATTCTGAAGTACAAATCCAGATCACCATTAATCTATATTCTTGAAAACCTCCAAACGAACACTTGAAAGGATTGTAATCCCCAATCCTGCTATAGCCACCAACACAAAAGAAACCTGAAGACTCAAAAGCTCAGCAATAAACCCTATCAGAGGCGGTCCCATCAGAAAACCAAAAAATGATATGGTAGATACGATTGCCAGAGCGATTCCTGGAGAATACAATTTGGATCTGCCAGCGACACTATACGAAACGGGTATGATTGATGCCACTCCGAGGCCTACCAGCAAAAACCCAAACGTTGCAAAAAACGGTGTGGGTACAATTACAGATAAAATCAATCCCAAGAAAATCAAAAAACCACTCAACCTCAGAATCAGCAGGCGGCCAAATCTATTGGTCATCTTGTCTGTTATAAACCTTCCTGAAGCCATGGTCGCCATGAAAGAAACATACCCCAAGGCCACCAACCCAGGTTCAATCCCCACAACTTTTTTGAAATAAACTCCACTCCAATCAAACATACAGCCTTCCGAAAGCATCCCCAAAAATGCAATCCCACCAATCCTCAGCAGCAATGCGTCCGGCTTTTTCAATACCAAACCTCCACTTTCATGACTCTTTTTTTCTTTTACCAAGAAACTCTGTGCCACAAGTATAATCAAGAAACAGATCCCCGAAACCACCAAATAATGAATACTGGGCAAAACCCCCATATAAATCATGATGGCACCAATACCTGCACCACTAAACCCCGCCAAACTCCAAAGCCCATGAAAAGAACCCAAAATACTCCTCCCATACATATCCTCCACTGCTAATGCTTGGGTGTTTAGGGAAATGTTCATCATATTTCCAATCATTCCGAAAACCACGACCACCGGAACCAACATCCAAACACTGGAACTATAGCCGATCAGCGGAAGAAACAGCATATACCCAATTGCGCCCAAGACAATGACAATCTTGCTACCAAAGCGATGTACTGCCCATCCTGCCAGAGGCAAAGCGACCAAAGATCCAATCGGCAAGCCCAAAAGCAATGTTCCCAACTGGGATTCAGACAAGGAAAACTTCGTCTGAACATCGGGGATTCGCGATGCCCAAGATGCAAAACATAAGCCTGCTAGAAAAAATAAACTCCCGAGTGCTGTCCGGCGTTTTTGAAGTATAGTCATAGATGCAATAGGTTCAGGAAATAGCCTGCAAGTTACTTACTATTTTGCATTCACAGACATTGATTTCCTCCATAATTCTTCCTTGGTATCACAATCGATTGCAAAAATAACATATCATTGATAAATGGTTTCCAAAACAAAATACCAATCAAACAGTTTAAAATATCATGGTATTCATAATCGTAGCCTGCATAGTATTGGCGGCAATTTTACTCATCAGATTAGTCATCAAAAAAGTATTTGATTAAGTACCTATGCCGTTTTTCAGAAAGTCATCCCGCATGTTCTGATTCATGAGAAACTGTATATTGGACAGGGGAAACCTAAAAAGCCCTATTTTGACGGCATTGGAATTGGAACAGTCAAGCAAGTGGACTACTTGTTTGACTGTCCGTTTTTTAGGCTTGGTTTTAGTTTGGCAGTTTGTCAGAAAACCTACCATAAACCCAGGTGCCAGCAATTGCACTCAATAGGGTCACCAATACCACAGTAAACCCACTCCCGATTTGAGCAAACAAAGGTCCGGGACAGGCTCCAGTCAAAGCCCAGCCTAATCCAAATATAAAACCGCCGATTATCTGTCCTTTTCTGAATTCCTTCTTCCCGATTTTTATGGCTTCTCCATTGATGGACTTTATGTTGAACTTTTTTATCAGGAAAATGGAAAGCATTCCCACTACTATGGCAGACCCTATCACCCCGTACATAAAAAATGATTGCAGTCTAAACATTTCCTGAATTCTAAACCAAGATACGATCTCAGCCTTCACAAAGACAATTCCGAACATTATTCCTACTATGAGATATTTCGTCAAGCCTAAGGCGGACTCTGGCTTTTCGCTAAAATTTGGCGCCTCACATTCCAAAGGCTGATTTATCATTTTGCTTTTGTCGTCTATTTTCATTTTTCCTTACTTAAAATCCAACCAAATCCATCAAAGGCATCAACAGAAGATGTGTCATCACAAACCCTCCGAGCATAAAGAAGATTGTCGCTACCAGAGATGGCCACTGCAATGAACTGATCCCCATGATCGCATGGCCCGAGGTACAGCCTCCGGCATACCTTGTCCCAAATCCTACAAGAAATCCCCCAATCACAAAGAACAACAAGCCTTTTGAGGAAAACAGATTCTCCCAGTTGAAAATCTCTACCGGCAATAATTTGGTGTAATCCGTGATTCCCAGTTGCGCCAAATCAGCCTGGGTAGAAGCTGCCACAACTACATCCTCTGGATTGGAGAAAAATACCGTGGCAACAAATCCGCCAATCAGTACACCCAATACAAAAACCATATTCCAACTTTCTTTTCTCCAGTCGTAGGTAAAAAAAGGGATATTGGCTGGCACACATGCAGCACAAATATGCCGAAGAGAAGATGAAATGCCGAATGATTTATTCCCTATGAGCAAAAGTACAGGGACAGTAAGCCCTATCAACGGCCCTGCTACATACCATGGCCAAGGCTGGCTGATCCAATTAATCAATTGTTCCATTTTACTTATCTATTTTTGTTTTGTTCTACATCAATTACTTTCCTAAAATCTATAATATACAATAAAGTTCAAATTCCGCATATCTACCCTATTGATTTTCAAAATGAATTTGAATCCTCTTTGACACTATCCATTTTGGTGCTTGAAGCTTGTGCCAAGGCAAAACCAGACAATGCAAATAGGATCGCCATGGACAGAAATCTAATCATTTTCAAATTTGGGGTATTATCTTGTTGGTTTAAGTGACTCTTATCACTTAGGTCTTCAATAAACCAAAAATGGCAAGATCGAAATCTTGCCATTCTGTTTATAATTCTAACTTTTACTGCTCCTGCTTATTTACAACAGTGTCGTAGGGCAGACGTAGTCACTTATCTCGAATTTACCGGATTCCTTGATACTCTTGAATCCGCCATTGACATCAATCAGGTTTTCATACCCCCTAGCTCTCAATATTGATGTGAAAACCATAGACCTATACCCTCCTGCACAATGCACATAATAAGTCTTGTTTTTGTCAACCTGAAGCATGCTTTCGTTGATATAGTCAAGCGGTGCATTCTCAGCATCCAAAACGTGTTCGCTCAGATACTCACTGTTTTTTCTTACATCAAGTATATTTACCGGACCTTGTTTCTTTTGGATTTCTGCCAATTCATCTGAACTGATAGACTCAATGGAATCTACCTCATTTCCTGATGTCTTCCAAGCATCAAAACCGCCATCCAGATACCCAATTGCATAATCATACCCTACCCTGGCAAGCCGGGTGATTACTTCTTCCTCTTTTCCTGTCTCGGCAATGACAAGGATCTCTTGTTTCAAATCTGGAATCATCGCCCCAACCCATACGGCGAAACTTCCATCTATGCCAATGTTGATGGAATTTGGGATAAAACCTTTTGCGAATTCTTGCGGATTTCTGGTATCAAGCAATACAGCACCTGTTTCATTGGCCACTGCTTCAAAAGCACTTGGAGATAAAGGACGTACACCTCTTTCCAATACCTCATCTATGCTATCATACCCTTGGATATTCATCATTACATTCTGCGGGAAATATGCCGGTGGAGGTGTCAATCCGGAAGTGACTTCTTTGACAAATTCCTCCTTTGTCATTTTTTGAAGCGCATAGTTTGTCTTCTTTTGGTTACCCAGCGTATCGGTAGTCTCCTTGCTCATATTTTTGCCACAGGCAGAACCTGCTCCATGTGCAGGATAGACTGTCAAATGATCCGGCAAGGGCATTATTTTCTCCCTAAGGGAATCATAAAGATGTCCGGCAAGCTTATCCTGTGTTAGATCTTCCACTACTTTCTGAGCCAAATCAGGTCTCCCTACATCACCGATGAACAAAGTGTCTCCAGTAAATACCGCCTCTTCTTTTCCTTCCTCGTTGAAAAGAAGATAACAGGAACTTTCCATCGTGTGGCCGGGAGTATGCAGAAGCCTTACTTTGATTTTACCAATCTGAAATTCTTGGCCGTCTTCTGCCACAATAGCATCAAAGCCAAGCTTCATCCCAGTAGGACCATATACTATGGCAGCACCGGTTTTGGCTGCCAAATCTTGGTGTCCAGATACAAAGTCTGCATGAAAATGTGTTTCAAAAACATACTTTATCTTCGCATTGTCGCTTTTTGCCTTTTCTATGTATGGCTGTACTTCCCGCAAAGGATCAATGATGGCAGCTTCTCCATCTGATTCAATATAGTAAGCCCCTTGCGCCAAACATCCGGTATAAATCTGCTCTATTTTCATATCTAAATTATTTATTTTCTTGTTGCAAAGTTATCATAAGCAAATCCGCTCATGTATGATCTTTGTCACATTTATAGGTTTTTCCCAATATTCTGACTGACCACACTTACGAGCTGATGTGTAGGTACCACCCCAGATTGTCGCCATAACACTTTCCCTTTTTGAAAAAGGATCAAGGTAGGAACTCCACGAACTTGGAAGTTACTCGCTGCAAGTTGATTTTTGTCTATGTCTACCTTAATAATTTTCACCTTCTCTCCCAATTGCTTTGCTGTATCCTCAAGAATAGGCTGCATCATTTGGCATGGCCCACACCAAGTTGCAAAGAAATCTACTAAAACGGGCTGATCTCCCGAGATCAACTCATTGAATGATTTAGGTCTTGAACTGTTCATGGTCTTCGATTTAATATAGATCAAATTTACGGTAAAGTGCCGAATAGGACGGTAATTTTTGTCACAGAAGCTTAAATGCTGTTAAATTTCCTGAGTTTAGTGATTATTTGCTTATTTTCGCCCGACACATCTATTTCAAAAACAATGCTTGATTACAAAAAGGTCAATAATCTGACAGGTTGGCTGATTGCCTTGGTCGCCACTTTAGTTTATGTATTAACAGTTGAGCAAACGGCAAGCTTTTGGGATCCGGGGGAATTTATAGCCGTTTCCTACAAACTGCAGGTGCCACACCCTCCGGGAGCACCATTGTTCTTGTTGATTTACAGGATGTTTGGATTCCTTGCCATGGGAGATGGCCTTCAGGTAGCATATTGGATGAATATCGGGAGTGCTATATTTTCGGGATTCACTATTCTTTTCCTCTTTTGGTCTATCACCTTGCTAGGCAGGAAACTTTTCAAGATGGAAAATGGAAAAGAAAGCAAAGGACAAACAATCAGCCTGATGGGTGCCGGAATAGTTGGAGCTTTGGTTTATACTTTTTCGGATAGCTTTTGGTTTTCCGCAGTTGAAGCAGAAGTATATGCAATGTCATCCTTCTTTACCGCCATAGTCATCTGGGCATTTCTCAAATGGGATGTCATCGAAGACCCTGTTTTGGAAAACAAATGGATGATTTTCATCGCCTATTTGGTAGGCTTATCTATTGGTGTCCATTTGCTGAACTTGGTCACTTTGCCTGCATTGGCATTGATTTATTATTTCAAAAAATACAAAGAACCAAACATCAAAGGAGGCGCGATCGCTCTGGTTTTAGGTGGTGTGGCATTGATTATCATCAACAATTTCATCATCCCAGGACTTCCAAGCTTGGCTGGATCCATTGAGATCTTCTTTGTCAACAGCATGGGGCTTCCATTCGGATCTGGGATTGTTTTCTTCAGTATTGTTTTTATAGGATCCCTAGTCTATGCCATTCTTTATTCCATCAAAAAAGGAAAAGTTATCCTTAACACAATCTTATTGTCATTGACATTTATACTCATTGGCTATGGCTCCTATGCACTGATAGTCATCAGGGCCAATCAAGACCCCATCATCAATGAAAACAACCCCAAAGACATCGTCAGTTATGTGTCTTACCTCAAGAGAGAGCAATATGGATACCGCCCACTTTTGCACGGACAATATTTCACTGCTGCCGTAGAATCGCAGGAAGATGGAGCGCCAATTTATCTCAAAGGAAAAGACAAATATGAAATAGTCGATTACAGTACCGTCACCAAATATGACAAAAACAAAACGACTATCTTGCCAAGAATCTATTCCACGCAAGAGCGGCACAAGCAAATCTACCGTGCCAAACTGGGGTTGGGTGCAGGTCAGGAGCCTACCTTTTCAGACAATATTTATTTCATGTTTTCCCATCAGCTCGGGCACATGTATTGGAGATATTTTATGTGGAACTTCTCCGGACGGGAAAGTGATTACTCAGACGCACCTTGGCTAGGCATTACTGACGCATTCAGTGATAAATTCCCTGATTATATCAAAGAAAACAAAGCACACAACAATTACCTGATGCTACCTTTGATACTTGGTCTTATAGGTCTGTTTTTCCAAGCCAAGAAAGATCCCAATTCATTCTACGTGACGATGGGACTCTTCCTCATGATGGGTGTGGTCTTGGTGATCTATCTGAATTCCCCTCCCGTAGAGCCACGGGAGCGAGATTATATCTATGTTGGTTCTTTTTATGCTTTTGCCATATGGGCCGGTTTTGGGGTATTGGCAATCGCCCATGGAATCGCCAAACTCAACAAAAACCTAGCTGTATCTGGCATCATCGCAACATTGATCACTTTCCCAATCCCTGTATTGATGGGAAGCCAAAACTGGGATGACCACAACAGACAGGGCAGATATTTCTCCGTAGATTCGGCAAGAAACTTCTTGGCATCCTGCGAACCCAATGCCATTCTATTCACAGGGGGTGACAATGACACTTTCCCACTATGGTATGTGCAGGCGGTAGAGGATTTCAGGACTGATGTAAGGGTGGTCGTATTGAGTTATTTTGATACTGATTGGTATGTGGATCAAATGACCAGAAAAGTTTACGAGTCTGAGCCTTTGCCTTTTTCACTGGAATATGACCAATATAAGAAAGGAACAAATGACTATCTCTATCTCTTCGAAAGAGAGGGGCTTGATGCAATCTCTGCCAAAGAATACCTAAAACTAATCAGGAACAAAAGTGATCTTTTGAAACTTCAAGGTTCAAATAAAATGTCCATCAATATGGTCCCTGCAAGAAACATTATCCTGGACGTAGATGTAGAAAAAGTCTACAACCAAGGACTGATCCCTGAGGGCATGGAAGCTTTGATGGTAGACCAAATGAACCTTAGAGTCAAGGGAGAATATTTATCCAGGGGAAACCTGATGCTATTGGATCTCATCACTACCAACAACTGGGAAAGACCTATCTATTTCAACAATACTTCATTGGCGACAATAGGGTTGGACTTGGAAGACCATGTAGTAATGGAAGGAATGACTTACAGACTATTGCCTGTAAGAAAACCCCAAAATTTCAGGGCAGAATTGGTAAATACCGAAAAATCCTACAAGCACGTTATGGAAGACTTTGCTTTTAGAGGCATGGACAATCCTGACAACTATTTCGATGATGAATTCAGAAGGTTCACTTCCAACCACAGAAGTTCGATCAACAGCATTGCCATTGCGCTTCTTGACGAGGATGAAATGGATAAAGCTGCAGACATCCTAAAATTCAGTTTGGAAAAAATGCCAAACAAAGCCATTGCTTATGACTTGGCAAGTGGACAATCTGTACCATTGCTGTTTGAGGTTGGTGAAGATGATTTGGCTTTGGATATAGTAGATAAAATGAGTGTAAAATCAATCCAACTTCTGGAGTTCTATGCAAGGACTGACAGGGCTTATGATAGAGAAGCCATGATCTCTTTGGAGATGCTCAGATACTTTGTCCCACTCCTGGAAGAAAGAGGCTATGAAGAACTGGCTGCCGAACTCAAAAAGGACTTGGAGAGATTCATAGGGACTTCTGACAATAACCGATTGGACAGAAGATAAAAACTGGCTTATCTAAGTAAAAAATATTCAATTCCCAACAAAAAAACGCCCAAACCACTGGGTGTTTTTTTGTTGGGAATTAATGTACAGAATACAGAAAGGCAACTTGGATGAAATTAACTTAACTTCTTTTCTCCAAAACATAAAACAAATCCAATCCCTGATCCGGATGATCGACCAATTGATAATCCGCATGGCTTATATCTGTAACGGCATTTCCCTGCTGTTTGTGGAGTTTTTTTCGATTCAACCTATTTAGGATCTCATAAGGAAATCTCAAGACCGCAGCAGGCAATCTATGCTGTAAATCGAAAATATCAAAACGCATGATCTTGTTGACAGACTTACGATTTTGCTCATGATAATTCCAGACTTTGTCATTTCCTCCTATTCCCATCGCATTCACCTTATCAAAAACCTCTTCACAAAGCTTTACCAATTCCTTCGCTGTATATTCCCGGATATGCCATGGGTTTCGGGACAGAGTATGGCGAATATTCGGGGTAGAGATAATCGCCTTCCCACCCGGCTTCAAAACCCGGTAGATTTCTTCCAAAAAAAGTTTGTCGTTCTGGATATGTTCGATCACCTGGAAACTAACCACCGTATCAAACGAATTGGATTCAATTCCAGCGAATGGCGGGATCACTGCCTGTTCAAAAGCCACAGTAGGGTATTTTTGCTTCAAGTCATCAATAACCTCTTGGATCTTATCAATCCCCAAATAAGTATCTACTTGATTCAACAATTCCTCCACTCCCCTTCCTTCTCCACAACCTACTTCCAACAGCTTTCCCGAGACCAAAGGTTTGGCTGCAATATAGGCTTTCAGTAGACGTTGATGAATTGGGTTATCACTAACCAACTTATCCGATGCAATTTCCGTTGTATAGGTAGCCATTTAAAATTTTATTAATTTGAGCAAAAATAAGGTTAATTTTTGAACCAAATGACAACAAAGACAATAACAAAGAAATTCCAGCTACTTTTAAGTGCCTTGTTGCTAAGCTTCACTTGCACACTTGTAGGAGTAGCCCAACAATCTTTAGAATCAACCAATCAAGCACTTAGATACTCGAGGTATTCGAGGATATCCTTGAAAATCATTCCTATCCAGGAAAGCCCGAGGGATTTTGTCCTCCAGATTCCCATCGAGAAGCTTGAGGAAAATGCCGCTTTTGGTGATTACAATTTTTATTTCACCATCCTTTCGGGTTACAATCAAACTTTCACCGATGAAAATTTGACTAAATTGGAAGAGAGTGATTTGAGGTCAAATACCCAAAACCATTTTTATTTTGAACAAAAAATCAAAGTTCCCGAAGAACAAAACGTAGCGATAGCTTTTTTGAAAGTAGTAGATACGCGGCAAGGGGATGAGTATTACTACCATGTTGATTTGATCAGCCCATTTGTCTTGGGACACCCAAACTTTGGGGCATACTTCGGCAACAACATCCCTTTTGACCAGAATTTTCTCGTTCAGGAGGAAGCACTGCTTTTCAAAACAAAAGGGCCAATTAGCCTGAACACCTTTTATTATCCAACAAAATTCGATGCCCCATACCCACCGATGGAGACAAAGCCTGCACCAGTACCAAGAGAGGTAAAAGTCTTGAATCAGGGAGATTTCCTTGCGAACACCCCCAAAAGCTTCGATGACTATGGCTATTATTTTATCCAATCAGACACCAATTCCACACAGGGATTGATGATCAAAACAGTCCCCCAGGCATTCCCAAGAGTAGAATCATGGGATGAAATGGTGGACATGGTCGTCTATATTTCGACTAGGAAAGAACATGAAGCATTGTTGAATGCCGACAACAAAAAAATAGCCTTGGATCAATATTGGATCGGGTTGACTAAGGATGAAGAAGCTGCCAAAACCTTGATCCGTGAATATTTTAGACAGATAGAATTTGCCAATATTCTATTTACCGATTTCAAAGAGGGATGGAAAACAGACAAAGGAATGGTCTACACCGTCATGGGACCACCAAACGGGGTCACTTTCAGGCAAAATGCAGAAATATGGACTTATGGCAATCTTGATTCAAATTCAAAAATAAACTTTACCTTTGCACGCGTCAAAAATATTTTGACTCCTAACTATTATACACTCAACCGTTCGAGAGCCCTACAGCCGGAATGGTTCAAAAGCATTACATTATGGAGAAGCGGAAGGATGGATTTCTGATAGAACGTGGTGAGCAGGACAAGGATTTTATCTTTGGAACGCGAGCAGTCATGGAAGCTATAAATGCCCAAAAAGATATAGACAAAATCCTTGTCAACAAGGAACTCAACAATGATCTGATCAAAGAATTGTTGGCTTTGGCCAAACAGGAAAAAATCATGGTAGTCCGTGTGCCTGAGGCAAAACTTAACCGAACTACAAGAAAAAACCATCAAGGAGTTTTGGCGCACATTTCTGCAATCCAATATGCATCTCTGGACAATGTCATAGATGAGTGTTTCAACAAAGGTGTAGCACCACTCATTTTGGTTCTTGACAGGATCACTGACGTGAGAAATTTTGGTGCAATGGCCAGGACGGCAGACTGTGCAGGTGTTCACGCTATTGTCATACCAGAGAAAGGCAGTGCCCAAATCAATTCCGATGCCGTAAAAACTTCAGCTGGAGCATTGAATTTTCTTCCTGTATGCCGTGTAAAGAATCTTTATTACACAGTGAAAGAGTTGAAAAAAATGGGGTTGAGTGTGGTAAGTGTGACTGAAAAAACCGATAGGGAAATGTATGAAGCTGACTTCACCATTCCAACAGCATTGGTATTGGGTTCTGAAGAAGATGGGATTTCTCCTGAATTGATGGGAATCAGTGACGAATTTGTCAAAATCCCACTTTCGGGAAATATAGACAGTTTGAATGTGTCAGTAGCTGCTGGAGTAGTTATCTACGAAGCGTTAAGACAGAGGAAGTAAGACCAAAGGATTAGGGAAAAGGTGAAAGGAGTTGCTTCTTTCACCTTTTTCTCATTTAGCTTTTGGCACTAAACTCTCAGAATACGGATTCACAGAACATTGTTTCTTTTAAAAAGGGCTTCTTGGAAAATTCCTTCGGAATTTGAAAGTAGGGCAAAAACTAAGCTCTACTTTCTTTTTTTGAGCTATTTGAGTGTAGTTCAAGAGTCAATTTATAC